>JAVEYH010000090.1:0-14644 GCA_034003585.1 Kiritimatiellia bacterium | reverse complement strand
AGGGGTTTGGTTTCGTGGAGATGCCGGACCGCACTCAGGCGCAGGCGGCGATCGACGCCCTCAACGGCAAAGATCTGGATGGCCGCACCATCCGCGTGAATGAGTCGCAGCCGAAACCGCGTGAAGATCGTGGCGGCGGCGGCGGTTTCCGCGGCGGCGCGGGCGGCGGCTTCCGCGGTGGCGCGGGTGGTCGTGGCGGCGCAGGCGGCCGCGGCGGCGAGCGTCGCGAGTCCCGTTGGTAGGCCCGCATGGATCCGCTCGTTGCGGTTCCGTTTGGACTGTACAAAGCCGTTCCCTTGCGGGAGCGGCTTTGTTGTTTTCACAGCCGACTTCGCAAAAATTGTGTTTACGGGGCTCTTGCCAGCTTGGCCCCCTCCCTGCTATAGTATGACCACAACACGTAAACGTGTTACCTTGCGCACTTCGCGCAAAGAAGAAGGAGTACAAAAAGATGAAGCAACTGCTTATGATTGCCGTGATGGCCGCCGCGACGTGCGCGTTTGTCGGCTGCAAGAAAGAGGAGTCTCTGGGCGATAAGATGGACAAGGCTGTCAAGTCCGCCGAGAAGACCGCCGACGCCGCAGCCAAAGATGCCGAAAAGGCCGCTGGCGACCTGCAGAAGAAGCTCGACGGCGCGCTGAAGAAATAAAGCGCTCCGCGACTCGATCACAAAAAACGGATGCCGGACGCACTTGTCCGGGCATCCGTTTTTTTGTCCCGGCCGTCACCCGCCGCGCGCGCGGCGGATTGTTTCGGCCTCAGCGAGAATGAACTCGCCGAGCGGTCCGGCCAGCTCCGCATGGTCCAACGCATACCGGATGTTGGCGGTGAGGAATCCCAGCGTGTTGCCGATGTCGTGGCGGCGCGCGGCCACGCGGAGGCCGAACAGCGGCTCTCCCGCTTGCGCGAGCGCCCGCAGGGCGTCGGTGATCTGGATCTCGCCGTTCCGGCCGGGAACCGCGTCGTCAATGCGCGCGAAGATGCCGGGCGTCAGGATATACCGGCTGGCCACCGCCCATTGCGAGGGGGCCTTGTCCGGCGCGGGTTTCTCCACGAGATCGCGGATCCGGATGGTTTTCGCGTCGAGCGGTTCGCCGCTGATGATCCCGTAGCGGCTGACGCGCTCCCGCGGCACCTCTTCCACCGCCACCACGCACCCGCCGTGAAGCGCGTGCGCATCCATGAGCTGGCGGGTGGCCGGCACGCCGTTCAGACTCTGGAGTAGCGTGTCCCCCAGCAGCACCGCGAACGGTTGGTCGCCGATGTGGTGGCGCGCGCAACGGATCGCGTCACCGAGCCCCAGCATGCGTTTCTGCCAGACGAAGTGGATGTTGGCGAGCTCGGAGATCGCGCGGACCGCCTCCAGCTCGCGCAGGCGCCCCTTGGCCTCCAGTTCCGCCTCCAGTTCGAAGCTGCGGTCGAAATGCTCTTCCACCGCCCGCTTGCCCCGGCCGATCACCATCACGATATCGGTGATCCCGGAAGCCACCGCCTCTTCGACCACATACTGGATCACCGGGGTGTTGAGGATCGGCAGCATCTCTTTGGGCGAGGCTTTGGTCGCCGGCAGAAACCGCGTGCCGAACCCGGCGGCGGGAATGACCGCTTTTTTAATCATAACCATGCATCTTTCTCGTGTCCCCTTCGGGTCGCGGACCCGTCCCGCGTCAGATGATGACGGGTTTGAAAACGCAGACCTGCTGGGCCGCGAACGCTTCGGCGAGGCGCGCGTAGGCGCGCTCGTCCGGATAGGTGCCGATGATCGCGCCTCCCGATCCGGTGAATTTGGCTGAGGCCCCGGCCTGACGCGCAGTCTCCACCAGCCGCAGGTTCCCCTCGCCGAGAGCGCAGATCTCGCGGCGTTTGTCGAAATTGGCGTTCATCAGCCTTCCGAGCTCCCCACCGTCGCCCTTTTCCAGGGCCTGCCGCGCCTGGACCGCGAGGTCAGCCCAATATGCCATCGCCGCGAGCACCTCGGGTTCGCCGCGCTCGAACCGTTCGCGCAGGTTGTTGTGGACCACTTCGGACCCTTCGGAAAGATCCGTGCGAAAGGCGATGTAAAGCGGAGGCAGCGCCGCCGCGTCGAGCGGCTCGTAGCGGCCGAAGCCCTGGCGCTCCATCAGCGGCCGGTCGAAATCCATGTACACGAGGCTTTGGTAGACTTGCGCCACGCGGTCCTGGAGCCCGGCGGTGATCCCCAGTTCGCGGTTCTCCACGGCGCGGATCAGATTGGCGAGTTGGGGCCTGGCGATGGTCACGCCGTAAAAGGACATCAGCGCGCGCAGGGTGGCGGTGATGATCGCGCTCGAACCGGCGAGCCCGACCAGGTTGGGGATGTCGGAGTCGTACCGCACGGTGAAGTTACGGTCATGCAGTTCGATCTCGTTCTCGCGGCAGTACCCGTAAAAACTTTTGATGGCCGCTTTCAGCAGCCGGATCCCGCCATAATAGCCGAACAGGCGCACGTCTTGGAACAGGTCGCCGATGCTGGTGAAGATGGAACCGTCGCGCCGTGTCGGCATAATCTCCAGCTCCGGCGATTCGTAGAGCGTCACCCGCGCCGAAAAGTTCGAAAAGGTGAACGCGATCGTCTTCCCGTAGTATCCGTCCGACGGGTTGCCGATCAGCGCGGCCCGCGGATAGGCTGTCGTGCGAATAATCATGCCGTCTTCCTCTCCGGTTTCCCGAAATCGCCTGATAGTACCCCCCGCCGCGCGGCGGCACAAGCCGATAATCCGGATTGTCTTCAACCCGGTTTTTGTTATGCTGCGACCAACCCGTTTTCTGGAGAGTCTTGTGAGAATTATTGTGCCGATCAAACAGGTTCCCGAAACCAGTAACGTCAGAATGGATCCGGAGACCGGAACCGTGATCCGCGCCGGGATCGAAACCGTGGTGAATCCGCTGGACCTGTACGCGCTGGAGGCCGCCCTGCGCCTCAAGGGACAGCACGGGGGAACTGTCACCGCCATCACCATGGGGCCGCCGCCCGCAGTCAAAGCGCTGAAAGAGGCGGTGGCCATGGGCTGCGACGATGCCGCGCTGGTCTCCGACCGCGCGTTCGGCGGCGCCGACACCTGGGCCACCTCGTACACGCTCGCCCAAGCCATCCGGCAGATGGGGGCCTTCGACCTGATCCTCGCCGGCGAACGCGCCACGGACGGCGACACCGCCCAGGTCGGACCGGGGATCGCGGCTTGGCTCGATCTCCCCGTCGCCACGTACGTCGCCCGCATCGAGGGTCTCGCGAAGGGCAGACTGACGCTCGAACGTCTGGTGGAGGAGGGATACCAACAGTTGTCCGTGCCCCTGCCCTGTTTGCTGACCGTGGTGAAGGAGATCGCCGCGCCGCGGCTGCCGACCCTGCGCGGCAAAAAGGCGGCCATGCGCATGGAGATCCCGGTTTTCAGCACCGCCAACCTGTCGCTCGACCCCGGGTGCATCGGTCTCAAGGGTTCCCCCACCAAGGTGGTCCGGATCGACACGCCCAAAGTGACCCGGGGCGGCAGGAGGGTGCTGGCGATGGACGACGGCGCCGCGGATGCGGCCGTGGACGGGCTGATCGCGTTCCTTGACGAAAAGGGGCTGATGGAAGGAGAGCGGCAATGAGTGGAGTGTGGACGCTGGCCGAACAGGCTCACGGCGAACTCAAAGGGGTTTCGTTCGAACTGCTGGCACGCGGGCGCAAACTCGCGGACCGGCTCGGAACGCCGCTGGTTTCGGTCCTCATCGGAGACGGTGTGGAGGACTCCCGCCTGCAAGAGTTGATCGCGCGCGGCGCGGATGAAGTCTACGCCGTGCGGGACCCCCGGCTCGCCCATTTTGTCTGTGAAACCTACGCGCGGGTCCTGACCCGCCTGATCGGCGAGCGCCACCCCGACATCATCCTGGCGGCCGCCACCTCTTCGGGCCGCACGCTGATGCCGTACGTGGCCGTGCGCGTCCGCGCCGGCCTCACCGCCGACTGCACCGAACTCGATATCGAGGAGGGGACCGGCAATCTGCTTCAGACGCGGCCTGCGATCGGCGGCAACATCATGGCCACCATCAAGACGCCCCATCACCGCCCGCAGATGGCCACGGTCCGGCCCAAATCCAGCCGGCCGCTGCCGCATGACCCGGCGCGGCACGGCACGATCACACCGATCCCGCTGGACGAGAGCCTGATCGATCCGCGCGTCACCGTGCTGGGGTACCGCCGGGACGCCTCGGATTTCGTGAACCTTGAAGAGGCCGACATCGTGGTCGCGGGAGGAAAAGGGCTGAAAAAGGGCGAGCATTTCGCGATGCTGCGGCGTCTCGCCGAGACGCTGGGCGGCGCGGTCGGCGCAAGCCGTGAAGCGGTGGACCGCGGCTGGATCGGTTATCCCCACCAGATCGGATTAAGCGGCAAAACCATCTCCCCCAAACTCTATCTCGGCGCGGGCATCTCGGGGTCCATCCAGCATCTCGCGGGGATCAAGACCAGCGAGATCATCGTCTCCGTGAACCCCGATCCTGACGCCCCGCTGCATCAGGTCGCCGACTACGCGAACGTGGGCGACGCATTTCAGATTCTGCCAGCGCTGCAGCGGCGGCTCGATGCCCGCAAAGGAAAGAAGGCGTAACATGCCCCCCCCCTTCCCCCTCCCCGCTTATGCCCCGGTCACTCCCGCGATCGCCGATGCCGTGCGCGCGATCGTCGGCCCCAAACAGGTCCTGACCGACGAAGAGAAGCTTCAGGCGTATTCGCACGACGAGACCAACGCCGAAGAGTACGGCCACATGCCCGAACTCGTGGTGTTCCCGACCTCGACCGAACAGGTGGCCGCACTGGTCCGCCTCGCCAACCGCGAGCGGATCCCGATCACCCCCCGCGGCGCGGGCTCCGGCCTGTCGGGCGGCGCCATCCCGCAGTTCGGCGGGCTCGTGATCTCGCTGGAGAAGATGAACCGTCTCATCGAACTGGACACCGCCAACATGACCGTCACCGTGGAGGCCGGGATGGTCACCAATGATCTCGCCACGCTGGTGCAGGAGAAGGGGCTGTTTTTCGCCGGGTACCCCATGAGTCTGCAAACCTGCATGATCGGCGGCAACATCGCGGAGAACGCGGGCGGCGGCAAAGCGGTCAAATACGGCGTGACCGGCCGCTACATCACCGGCCTGGAGCTGGTCACGCCGACCGGCGAGCGCGTGTGGCTCGGCGGCAAACTCGCGAAGGACGTCACCGGATACGACCTCAAGCAACTCGTCATCGGCTCCGAAGGCACGCTGGGGATCGTCACCCAAGCCACGATCCGGCTCATCGGCTACCCCACGGCGAAATCCGATCTGCTGGTGCTTTTCCGGACCCCGCGCGAGGCCATCGACATGGTGCCGGTCATCATGTCGAAGGGCCTCGTACCCACCAGCATCGAGTTTATGGACCGACTCTCGATCCTCACCAGTTGCCGTTATCTGAACGAGAGCCTGCCTTATGAGGAGGCCGGCGCGATGCTGCTGATCGAGACGGACGGCTCCCATCCGGGTCAGGTGGAGCAGGATCTGATCGCGATCGGCGACCTCTGCGAGGAGCACGGCGCGATCGAGGTGTTCGTGGCCGAGGACCGCAACACCATGGAGCGCATCTGGAACGTGCGGCGCAACATCGCCGAGGCCTTCAAGGTCTACAGCCCGATCCAGAGCCTGGAAGACATCGTGGTCCCCCCCTCCCGCATCCCTGAGATCATCCCCGAACTGGAGGGGTTGAGCGCGAAATACGGCATGCGCATCCCCTGCTACGGCCACGCCGGGGACGGTAACCTCCACGCCACCCTGGTCAAGGACCCGGAAATGCCCATGGAGGCGTGGCACGTTGCCGAAAAGGCCTGCCTGAACGACCTGTACCGGATCACGCAACGGTTGGGCGGCAAGATTTCCGGCGAGCACGGCATCGGCATCAAACGGAAAGCTTATCTGCGCGACCTCATCGATCCGGTCGAGCTGAATCTGATGCGCGCCGTCAAACGCGCGTGGGACCCGAACCACATCATGAACCCCGGCAAGATCTTCGACCTGGCGACCAGCCCGTAGACGTTCCGGCGCGGCATGATCTGCACGGGTGCCGTCAGGTCAGGGTCTCCCCCTGCCAGAAAGGAAGGAGCGAAAATGCAACGGATCGGCTTGTTGGCGGCCTTCTCGATGGGATTGGTCACGGCGTGCGTGACGCCGAAGTTCAGCGGGCTGGACATGAGCCTCGGCACCCTGCCCCGCCTGTCGCACGCCGAGACGCGGGCGATCAGTCCCGAGAATTTCACGGGCGGAAAGGGTGCGGCCGCGCAGTCGACCAACGGCCCGGCGTGGCGCGCGGCGCGCGACCTGGGACAGGGCTGGAAGGTGTCGCCCTTCGTGAACGTGCCGGCCCAAAGCACGGTCACGCTGGCGGACATTGCCGGTTCCGGCGCGATCCAGCAGATCTGGATGACGCCCGCGCCGCTCGACAAAACCCGCCTCAACATCCTGCGCTGCTACTGGGACGGCGAGACCTCGCCCTCGGTGGAAGTGCCGCTCGGCGATTTCTTCGCGTGCGGCTGGGGCAAGTATTGCCAGATCAACTCGATGCCGGTGTGCGTCAACCCCGGCAGCGCCTTCAATTGCTACTGGGTCATGCCGTTCCGCAAAGGCGCCAAGATCACGCTCGAGAATCTGGACGGGAAGCCGATGCGCCTCTATTATCAGATCCACTACGCGCTGACAAAGGTGCCCGACGATGCGGCGACCTTCCACGCGCAATTCCGGCGCGTGCCGCGTGTGCAGGATGACCGCCCGGAAGTGACGATTCTGGATGGTGTGCGCGGCAAAGGGCACTACGTGGGCACATATCTCGCCTGGGAGGTCCGGGACCCCGGCTGGTGGGGCGAGGGAGAAATGAAATTCTTCCTGGACGGCGACACGACATTCCCCACGATCTGCGGCACGGGCACGGAGGACTACTTCTGCGGTTCCTACAATTTCGAGAACCAGGAGACGAAACGATACCAGACCTTCAGCACGCCGCACTCGGGTCTGGCCCAGGTGCTGCCGCCGGACGTGATCTATCGGACGGGCCAGCGTTTCGGGCTGTACCGCTGGCATGTGGCCGACCCCATCCGTTTCACGAAAGACCTGAAGGTGACGATCCAGACCCTGGGATGGATGAAGGACAAGTCCGGCCGGTATCTGCCGCTGCATGACGACGTGGCCTCCGTGGCCTACTGGTATCAGGACGAGCCGCACGCGCCTTTTCCCGCATTGCCCCCGCCCGCGATGCTGAAGGTCGGACCGCTCCAGGTGACACCGTAACAAGCTGGAACCGTGTGGCTAAGGCCGTGATCCGGCGGTCGCGACACCCTGCCCGGCGAGCCGCCAAACGGCGATGCCGTGCGGCGCGAGACGGTTTGTTGCCGCATGCAGCGGGACCGCACCGCTTCCCAACCAGCCGCTCACCGGTTCCGGATCCAGCGGTTTGGCCACCGCGGAAAAATTCGCGATGAGGCCCCAGAGCGCGCCCTGAGCATCCCGGACTCTGACCGCGCGCAGATCGGCGTCGGCTAAGGCAACCGCCCCCGTCTCCCGGTCCGCCGCGAGGGCCGCCGTGTCGGCCGCATCCGCGACCACCACCGCCGCCGCGCAGTCAAAGATCGTCGCCCGCGCGCCGAAATAGGCCGCGCCCTCGCGGATGTTCTGCCCGATCTCCTCACAATACAGGTACCCCCCGCCGCGCTTGGGCCCCGCGGAATTCCAGATGTTGAGCGGGATCTGCCGCGCGGGCAGGCGCGCCACATGCGGCGCGCCGCCGTACAGTCCGACCACACCCAGATGCCCGTCCAGATTCAGCCAGCGCCCGTCCGGCGGAACGATTTCGAACCGGTCCGGCAGCGCCCGCAACACGCGGCGGTCACCCGCGCCCTGGAGGGTCCGCGTGAATCCGTTGAACACATCATTGGGGATGGAGAGCGACAACCCCCGGACCCGCAACAGGTAACAGGGGTTCCGGGTGACCGCGCGCTGGAGCACCACCGTGGTCCGGTCATCGGGAAGCGCGCAGAAAGCCAGGTCCAGTTGCCCCAAGCCCGGATCATCATCGCCCTCCGCGATCCCGTGCCGGGAGATCAGTTCCGCGCGCCCGCACGTCGCGAACCCGCCTTCAAAAGCATACCCGGTCCAGGCCACCGGTACCGCAACGTTCTGCGCCCCCATGCCGCAGACTTGCCCCGCAAGATTGTGCTGCCACTCGGCCAGATCCGAACACGCCGACGGCACACAGAGACCGCATGCCTTCATGGCGCCGTGCCACACCCACGAGGAAAACCGGCGCGGCCCCCGTTGCAGCCACGCGCCGTGGTGCGCGTCCTGCCAGCGGCTCGGCGCGTCAACCGTCCGACGCGGCATGGCGTCGAAATCGAAGATCCGCCGCCAGTACGCACCGCACGCCAGGGTACAGGCCTTGTCCCCCTCCAGCCGCTGGAAATAGAGCGGCGAGAGCGTTTGCAACCCGGCCAGGCGCTCCCGCATGAACCAGCCATCCGGATTGGCCTGCTGCTCCGCCCGGACCTGCCTGAGCCATCCGCGCTCAAACCGCTCCGCATCCGCGTCACCGAACGCGTCCCGCGCCAGCAGCCAGACGGGGACCGCATAGTCCTGCCCATAGCAGTACCGCACCCGACTGTCGCCGCCCACCCGCGCCAACCTCCCGTCATCAAAGGTGCATGCCTTGTTCACGCGCCACTGCTCCAGGGCGTTGTGATAGAGTGCCTCGGGCGGGCGCACGCCGCGCCGTTTGCAGGCGAAATGGTAGATTCCGAGATTGGACTGCGTGATGTACATGTACCCCACATTGAGGTATCCGTGATGGTTGCAGGCGCGCGAATCGAACAGGTTGGCCCCGACAAACCGCGCGGAGACGGGTTTTCCGTCCACCAGCGCCGATAGGGTTTCATCCGCAGGCGTGGAGAGGGAGTTGACCAGCAGCACGCTGGCCCGTTCGCGCCACTCGGCCTCATGGGGATGCCCGCGATTCAACACCGCCGCCCGGTGCGTGACGTCACCCTGCCACTGATTCGATTCGGGGTGATTGTTCCGGATCAGGCCCGCCGTGACCGGACGCGTCAGTAGATAATCCGCTTCGGAGGCGCAGACTTTGGCGTATAACGCGCGCAACCCCTCGTCGAGATGCGGCTCCAGCGCGTCGATGCCCACACTCATCCGTTCCAGTCCCAGGCTGGAGATCCAGGTATGCCCCCACGGCTTGCCGTCCGTACACACGCCGCCTCCGGATCGGTGCGAGCGGAGCGTGTAACGCAGCATGGCCAACGCGATTCGCCGCAACTCGGCTTTCGTCATTCCGACCCGGGCCTCATCGGTTTGCGGATCGGTTCCGAGCACGGCAAAGGCGCAGAACGCGGTATCGTGCGCCTGCATGTACCAGTGTCCGGACTGGCCCAGACCGTACACGGCCAGGCCGTCCCCGGGGAAACGGATCTCCGTCATGGCCGCACGGATCCACGGTTCCAGCAAAACGCGATACTGGCACTGCAACGGCAGCGCCTCGAAGGCCGGGGACTCCGCCTCCTTTGCCGTCAGCACGGATGCGCCCAGCGCCGCGAGCAGACTGACGAACACGCGGGCACGTCTGGCCCGTTCCGGATGCCCGGCATGATGCGCAGGCCGCGGCGAAACTCTTCCCCTCATGCCTCTCCCCTCCATTCGACCGCATGCGCGTGCAGGCCTCGTTTATGCTCCACCCCGCAGTCCGATGCGTAGTGTCGCGGTTCGACGCCGTTTTGGCAACCGGTTTCGGCTTGACAACGGGACAACAACTCCTGAATTTAATTTTTTTCTCACTCCTGCTTCGGGTTTTCGGATTCCCCGGAACCGGCGATTGTGATACAAAAAGCCGCATGCGCGTTTGGCTTCCCATCGCAGGGTGTTGTCTGCTGACCGCGGCCGCGGCCTGGCAGAGCCGCAGGCTCGCCGGGCAGCGCCGGGAAAGCATGCCCGAAACGTACGCGGGCCCGGCCGAAAGGCCGCCTCCGGCCCTCACTTTCATTCTGGCAGGGCTCGGCGGGTTTCGCGGCATCGCGGCGGAGGCGCTCTGGTTCCGCGTCAACCGGCTGCAGGAGGAGGGCCGGTTTCTCGAACTGGTCCAGCTCTCCGACTGGATCACCCGTCTCGACCCCCATGCGGCGGACGCGTGGATCTACAACGCCTGGAACCTGGCCTACAACGTCAGCATCCTGATGGCCCGGGAGGAGGACCGCCTGCGCTGGGTGCGGAACGGGCTGACCCTGCTGCGCGATGAAGCCCTGCGTTTCAACCCCCGCGAGGCGCGCCTGTACCGCGAATTGGCCTGGCTCTACCAGAACAAGATCGGCGACTCGCTGGACAGCGCCCACCTGACCTACAAACGCGACCTCGCCGCCGCCCTCTCCCCCCATGTGCATCCCGACGGCACGGTGCGGATCACGGAGGAAACCCGTTCCGCCCTGGCCGCGATGCGCCTCGATGCCGACCGCATGCGTGAATTGGAACGCCGTTTCGGCCCGCTCGACTGGCGTCTTGCGGAGAGTCACGCGGTCTACTGGGCGAGCCAGGGGCTTGCCCTGGCCACCGGCACCGAGCGCCTGCTCTGCCGCCGCGCCGTTTACCAGCCGCTGCTGCTTTCGGTCTGGCGCGGACGTCTCACCGGCGATCCGGACGGCCCGGAATGGCGGACCGCGCCCAACCCCGCGCTGGCCTCCGCCACCGCGGCCTTTTTGACCGAAACCCTCTCCGAGCACCCCACCGCGACCATGCGGAACATCTGCGTCCGGTATCTGGCCGGCGCGATCCCGCTGCTGCACCGCCACAACCTGACCCGCACGGCAGAAGAGCTTTACGCGCGTCTGACCGGAACGCTTCCGGACGGGGTGCCGAAACCCTCGTTTGACACCGTGCTCGCCGGCTGGCGGCCGCCGCAGGAGTAGCCCGCACCCCCGAATCCCGCTTACCGCCGGCCGGCGTTCTGTGCTAGAATCCAATTTATCCAAACCCGCAGCGGCGGGAGAATCAAAACAGGAGGAATGATGACGACGCGCTTTCTTGCGGCCGCGTTCAGCGCGGCCCTCATTACGCTCGGCGGAACCGGATGCGCCACCTCGCGGGTCATTGAGAACACCCGTGTGCCGGAAATCACCATCGAGGCGTCCGGCACGATCCGGTTCAACCAGGAACCGGTCCCGCCCGGCAAACTCGTCTCCGCTTTGCGTTCCGGCGGCATCCGCACTGACCAGGAGGTGAACATCCTGATTCCGGACCAGCCGGATCCGGCGCTGATGCGCGCGGTGTCTGCCGAGTTGTTGCGCGGCGGATACTCCCGCACGGTCTTTGTGAAGAACCGCAAAGCCTCCTCCTCCTTCCCCGCAGCCCCAAAACGCAAGTGAACGCGCGGAGCCGTATGCACGCCCCACCCCGCACCTCCCCCCGTATCGGAATCGCGCTCGGCAGCGGCGGTGCCCGCGGCTGGGCCCACCTCGGCGTGCTCCGCCGGCTGGACGCGTTCGGGGTGCGGCCTTCCTGTGTGGCGGGGACCAGCATCGGCGCCATCGTCGCCGCGCTGTACGCCTGCGGCGCGCTCGACACCATGGAGGCGCTCGGCGCCCGTCTGGACTGGAAGCGGCTCGCGCAACTCTTCTTCGAGGTCACGCTCCCGCGTTCGGGCCTGATCAGCGGCAAACACTTCATGCGGCTCCTCAAGGACATCATTCCCGCACGGAACATCGCCGACCTGCCTTTCCCGTACGCGGCGGTCGCCACGGACCTCCACACTGAAAAGGAGGTGGTCCTCTCCTCCGGCAATCTGTTCGACGCGATCCGCGCCAGCATCGGCATCCCCGGCATCTTCACACCCACGCGGCTCGAAGGCCAAACCCTGGTGGACGGCGGACTCGTCAACCCCCTGCCGGTCTCGGTCTGCCGGGCCATGGGGGCCGAGATCGTAATCGCGGTGGATGTCAATCTCCGTACGCCGCCCCTCCGGCCGCGCCGCGCGCCGCGCAAACCCGCCGGCGCACCCTCCCCGCGCATCGACGCGCTGATCGCCTCGGTGTCGCGCCTCATGCCGGACACCCTGCACACGCCCATGCGCGAACTGGCGCGGCGCTGGACCGACCCGCGCAAAAACGCGGCGGACCCGCTCTCGATCTTCGATGTGCTCACCCGCACCATGCGCCTCGTGGAAAACCAGATCACGCGGCGCGAACTCGCGCTCAACCCGCCCGACCTCCTGATCCAGCCGGAGGTCGGCGACCTGCTCACCCTCGAATTCCACCGCAGCCCGGAAGGCATCGCCGCGGGCATCCGCGCGGCGGACGAGCAACGCTCCCGCATCGAGGCGCTGCTCCGCCCGCGCCACACCCTGCCGTAACCCCGGAGAGACCGCATCATGAACCGCGAACGCCTGGAACGCCTCCGCGCCGAGATCCGGCGGCACGACCGCCTCTACTACGTGGAGGCGCGCCCCGAAATCGGCGACGCGGACTACGACGCGCTGTACCGCGAGCTCGAAGCCCTCGAACGCGCGCACCCCGAGTGGGTCACCCCCGACTCGCCCACGCAACGCGTGGGCGGTGCCCCCCTCGCCGTCTTCCGCCAGGTGCGGCATGACCCGCCGATGATGAGCCTGGACAAAACGCACGCGCGCGACGACCTGACGGATTTTGACGCCTTCCTGCGCCGCCAGATGCCCGATGAGGTATGGGATTATGTGGTGGAGCCCAAAATCGACGGCGTGGCCTTCTCGCTGCTCTACAGCCGCGGCGCCCTGACCCGCGCCGCCACGCGCGGCAACGGCGAGGCCGGCGACGACATCACCGCCAATGTCCGCACCATCCGCTCGATCCCGCTCTCCCTACCGGACGCGCCCGACCTGCTCGAGGTGCGCGGGGAGGTCTACATGACGCGCGAGGGCTTCGCCGCGCTCAACCGCCGCGAAGAGGAGGCCGGCCGCGAGCCCTTCATGAACCCGCGGAACGCCGCGGCCGGCTCGCTCAAACAGCTCGACCCCCGCGAAGTCGCGCGCCGGCCGCTCGACGCCGTGCTTTATGCGGCGGTCGCGGTTAGCGGCGCGGACTTTCCCACCCACGGCGGCCTGCTCGCCCGCCTCGCGGAATGGGGCTTCCGGACCCCGCCCTGGCAACGCCTCTGCGTGGACATCCGCGCGGTGTTCGACGCCATCGACGAACTGCAGGCCCTGCGCCACACCTTTCCGTTCGAGATCGACGGCGCGGTCATCAAGGTCAACCGCCGCGATCTCTACGCCCGGCTCGGCAGCACCGCCAAAGCCCCGCGCTGGGCGCGGGCCTTCAAATACGAGCCGGAACGGGCCGCCACGCGCGTCGAATCCGTCACCGTGCAGGTCGGCCGCACCGGCGTGCTCACGCCGGTGGCGGAACTCACGCCCGTGCTGCTCGCCGGTTCGGAAATCGCCCGCGCCACCCTGCACAACGCCGACGAGATCGCCCGCAAGGACATCCGTATCGGCGACCGCGTCTGGATCGTCAAGGCTGGGGATGTGATCCCGGCGGTGGAGAGCGTGCGGACCGGAGAGCGCGACGGCACGGAACGCGTCTTCGCCATGCCCTCCGCCTGCCCCGAATGCGGCGGCGCGGTCGCGCGCCTGGCAGACGAGGTCGCCCACCGCTGCACCAACCCCGGCTGCCCCGCGCAACGCGTCGGCCGCCTCGAACACTTCGCCTCGCGCGACGCCCTCGACATCCGCGCCATCGGCGGCAAAGTCGCCGAGGCGCTGGTCGCGCAGGACTGGGTGCGCGACCCGCTCGACCTGTTCGGCCTGACCCTGGCGCAACTGGAGGCCTTCCGCATCGGCGACGAAACGGGCGGCGCGCGCAAGTTCGGCAAGAACGCGCAGACCGCGCTGGAAGCCCTCGAGCACGCCAAAGCCCTGCCGCTGGACCGCTGGCTCTTCGCCACCGGCATCCCCGGCGTCGGCGTGACCGTAGCCGAGCAGCTCGCCGCCACGCACGAACGGTTGGCGGACCTGCCCGGCTCGCCGATCCTGACCGGCGTGCTGCGGCTCGGCGAGCTGACCGCGCAAGCGGCGGCGGCCAACCCGCGCTCTACCCTGCAGCGGCCCCAAGACGAGTCGGAGCGCGAGGAGCGCCAGCAGCGTTTCGAGCGGCTCTGCGGCGAGATCGGCGTGACGGGCGACGCGCTGGTCGCGGCGGGCGCCGCGACCCGGACGCCCGGCAGCGCCCTGCCGCCGCACTACGCCTGCCTCATCAAACCCGAGGCGGCCAAAGCAACGCTCGCCTTCTTCGCCTCCGAATACGGCGCGCGCTATCTGCAACGGCTCGACGAGCTGGGCATCGACCCGCGCGCCCGGCCCAAGCCGGCCGCCGCGGGCGGTCCGCTTACCGGGCTCACCTTTGTCCTGACCGGAACGCTCTCACAGCCGCGGCAGGCCGTCGCGGCCCGGATCCGGGCCGCGGGCGGCACGGTGCAGGACTCCGTCACGCGGCAGACCCGCTATCTGGTGGCCGGCGCGGACGCGGGCGCGGCGAAACGCGACAAGGCGCGCGCGCTCGGCACGGCGATTCTGGACGAGGCCGGACTGGCGGCCCTGCTCGACGGCGCGCCGCAAAGCGCG
>JAVEYH010000089.1:0-14742 GCA_034003585.1 Kiritimatiellia bacterium | reverse complement strand
GACGCGGCGCGGGCGGTCAGGACGCCGCGCGCCGCGTGCCGCTCAACCCGGCGTGGATCCGCTTTCGCGGCGAAATGGACTCGGAGGCCTACGGGGAGATGCTCAAAAAAACACCGGCCGAATATCGAGAACTGGTAAAACGCTATTTTGAAGAGCTGTCCCGCGAAGGGGGCGGCAACTCAAAATAGTGCGGATTCTATGCACACATTGACGGACGGATACAAGCGCGTAAACCGTGCGGTGTGCTATAGTCCTTGCACATTGGACATCGGATCAATCAAGAGGAGAACCATTGTGAAGACCGGGTACAACCGTCGCGCGTTCCTCTGTTCCGCCGGTGCGGCGGGCGTGTTTTCAATCCTTCCGCGCAGACTGATCGCCGGCAGCGGCGAAGCACCGCCCAGCGAGACCGTGCGTTTCGCGGCGGTCGGCGTCGGCGGCCAAGGGCGGGCCGACCTCAAAGGGCTGACCGACGCCGGGCTCGGGCAGGTTGTGGCTGTAGCGGACGTCGATCCGCGCAGCCTCGCGGCGACCCGGCAATTCCTGCCGTCCGTGCAGACCTTCGCCGACTACCGCGAGATGTACGACAAAGCCGGCAAGAGCGTCGACGCCGTGCTCGTGGCGACTCCGGACCATTGGCACGCGCTGCCCACGGTCGAGGCCATGCAGCTTGGCAAGCATGTCTACACCGAGAAGCCGATCGCCCGCACGGTGTGGGAGGTGCGTCGGCTGATGGAGGCCGCACGCCGCTACAACGTGGTGACCCACATGGGCAACCAAGGCCATTCCTTCGCCAGCCATCAGACGTTTACCTCTTGGGTGCGCAAGGGGTTGCTCGGCGAGATCCGCGAAGTTCACACCTGGACGACCATGCGTCTGCTCGACGCTGCGGGCAAGATTCCCGAGCTGGCCAAACCGGAGCGGCTGCCCGAGGGGCTCGACTGGGAACGCTGGATCGGACCGGCTGAGTATCATTCCTATTCGCCCTACTTTACTCCCAATCGCTGGCGTGCGTGGACGCCGTTCGGTACCGGCAATCCCGGTGACTGGGGCTGCCATCTGCTCGATCCGATCTACGACGCGCTCAATCTGCGCAGTCCGCAGCGCATCACGGCGGAGGTGACGCCGGGGTGGGATCCCGTGCGCGACCGGCTGGCGTTCCCCAACGCCTCGCGCATCCGCTACGAGTATGATCTCGCCAACGGCAAGACGATGACGATCGTGTGGCATGACGGCAAGTTCTGCAACGAGGTACCGCGGCCGGCGATGCTGGAGGAGGGGCGCGAGCTGGGCAACCGCATCGTGCCGGGGCAGTGGAACGCGGGCGCGGTGGTCTACGGCAGCAAGAACACGCTCAAATACGGGTCGCACGGCGCGGACGGCTGCCGCGTGATTCCCGAAAGCGACATGCGCGCGATGATCCGCAACATCAAGGAGGAGGAGCAGACGAAGCCCAACTTCTGGATGACGCGGATCGGCAGCCACTTCGAGGATTTCACCACCGCGATCAGGATCGGACGCAAATCGAACAACCCCTTCGAGACGGCCGGTTACGTGGCCGAGAACGCGGCGCTCGGGGCGATCGCGGTGCGCCACCCGAATGTGCGGCTGGAATGGGACTGCGAGGCGCTGCGCTTCAAGAACTGTGATTCGGCGACCGCAATGGTCACGCCTGGATATCGCAAGGGGTATGTGCTGAAAGTGTAACGGTTGGCGTGAGGGACGCGCTCTGCTGTCCGTGGACAGGCAGACGCATGCCCCTCCCGCTCCTGAGGTTGCGGGCCGGTCCCGTTTGAGGAGGAACAATGAAAAAGATCACGATTGCGCTGGTTCTGCTGTGCGTGGGCTGGATGGCGCGGGCGGCTGAGCCGGTCTGTCCGCTGATCCCGATGGGGGCGATCACCGGTAAACCGGACGAGGCGGTTGTGCGCGAGACGCTGGAGGCCTACAAGGCGGTCGGCGTCGACCAGTACCTGATTTATGCGCGCAGCGGTCTGGAACTGGAATACATGGGTGAGGAGTGGCTGCAGCTCTGCGAGTGGTTCTGCAAACACGCCGCACGGCTCGGCATGAAGATCTGGCTGTACGACGAGTACAACTGGCCGAGCGGCTCGTGCAAAGGGCGCGTGCCGTCCGAAAACAAGGATTTCGAGTGTAAGGAGGTCGCTGTTTACAAGCAGGAGGACGGCTCGTATCGATGGAAGATCCATTCCGCTCCGGGCTGGCCCGACAACTGCAGCTTCCTGGCCATGAAACGTTTCATTGAACTGACCCACAAACGTTACGAAGAACGCCTGAAGCAATACATGGGTTCCACCATCGTCGGCGTTTTCACCGACGAGCCCGGGCACATGGCGCCGATCCGTTTCGACGGCACGCCTGCCGTGCGATTTCGATATTTTGACGGTGTCGAGCAGGAGTACAAGGCTGTCACCGGTCGCGGCTTGCGCGCGGATGTCGAGGCGTATCTGTCGGATAACGCCAAGGATGAGGTGTGGGCTGTCTACAGCGGACTGTTGGGCAGGCGTTTCCGCAAGGCGTTTTTTGATCCGATCCGCGAATGGTGCGACCGCATGGGAATCCTCTTTACAGGCCACATGATTTCGGAACAGAGCACCTCAGACTCCGCGCGGTATAACGGCGATCCGTTGCATGTCTTGAAGGGCTTGACCCTGCCGGGGATGGACGAGATCTCTACGCGGTATGATCCGGAAAGAATCGAGTGGGTCACGTATGCCGTGGCGCAACACGCCGCAGGACGCCGCGGCAACGGCGGAATGGTTGAGCTGTTTGCGCTAGGCCCCGCGGACATGACGCACGCGACACACCGCCAGATGGTTTGGCTGAGCGCCATGCACAAGATCGACCGCTTCTTGTTGGCCATCGCGCCGCTGGATGCGCGCGGGAATTTCGAAAAACACGGGTATTTCAACCCGTTCACGCGTATGCAGCCCTGGTTTCCGGCGCTCCGGCTTTTGTCGGAAGAAGCCCGTCTGGCGGCCGTGTACGCCACCAAGCCGGTGCGTTGCGATGTGGCTGTGCGGTACCCTCAGGTCGAGTCTGCCAGGCTCAGTGCCCTAAAAAAACAGCATCCTCTTTTGAATGGGGCATTGCGTCGCCTGTCGCAGGAGCAGATCACCTATGACGTGTATGAGGAGACGGAGAATTCCGGTTTGCCCTTCGTGATCTCCTTCTCAGGCAAAACCATCCGTGAAGAGCGCTCCGGTCGTTCTTTTGAGAACCTGGACGATCTGGTGGCGTTCCTGCGCGCGCAACGTCCGGCGGAGGTGCGGGTTGAGACAGCGGACGGCAAGTTACCTGAAAGTGTTTTGCTGCGCCACTATCAGGACAACAGCGTGGTGGTGCTCGCGCTTGGCAAGCAGGCATTGCATGGCTTGCGCCTGGTGCGGCGTGGCGCGGCTCCGGTGGCGCTCGATCTTCCCGCGCAAGGGGTGTTCGTCTGGGATGGGGTCAAGCCCGCCCGCGAGGAAGACCGACGACTGGCCGATTCGGCCTTCCTCACCCAGGACCGCGTCCGCACCAAACCGGTTCTTACGTCGAGTCCGGACGCGTTCCGCCTTACGCTTGGCAACCTCAACACGCACCGGTTGGCGTTCAACTCCAACGGCGTGGCGTGCCTGAAGGTCGAACATCAGGTTGCCGGCGTCCGCATCGTGGTGCGCGATTTTCCCGAGACGCACACGCTGACACGCAACGGATATCCTGTCGTCGCGGATGAGCCGTGCGACACGCTGCGGCAGGGACTGAACGGCCTGTATCGGCAAACAGTCCCTTTTCCGCTGGAAAAAGGGGAGCAATCGTTTGCCGTCAAGACTGGCGGCAAGGACAACAATTACTTCCTGCCCGTGGCCTTTGTCACGGGTACCTTCGCGGTCAAAGACGGCCGTGCTGTGCCGGTTCCACAACAGGTGGCGCCTGCGGCCCTGTGGCGCTACGGTCTTTCGGGATATGCCGGAAGCGTGACCTTCCAAACAGAATTGGACGTGCCGCGGCATGATGGCGGATTACTGATCCGACTTGACACCGGCGGACTCTACGCGTCGGTCTCGCTGGGTGGGCAGTCGCTCGGCGAACGCGCCTGGGCACCGTTCGAATGGCGTGTGCCGGAACGTCTGCGAGGCGGCCGGCATGAGTTGGTCATCACCGTCAAAACCTCCGTGGCGCCGCTGTTCGGTGATTGGAAAGATCCGGACGGCTTTTGGACAAAAAAATTCTGGGTGCCGCCGGCTGACCCGCGCCCGGGCACCGGGCTGCTCGCCATGCCCGAGTGGGTGTTCACGGGGCAAGGAGGAAGATGAGGGAAGCGTTGCCCGCGAATCCATACGAATGAGAGCGGAACGTGCGGTGGCACAGGCTACTCGCTTTTCACGGGGGAGGGCTCGGGAGGGGGCTTCGGCCATGCCGGCGGAGCCTCTACGCCCCGCGCGAAGGTCCCGCTGCTCAGCCAGTCTGCGAGACGGCGGAAATCCTCCGGCGAGAGCGGACGGTCGCTCAGGCCGAACACGGGCCACAGGCACCCGCGGACCAGCCAGAGCAGGAAAGCGAACGAGGCGAGCGGGAAAACCAAACCGTTCAACAATTTGATGGCCGCCAGTTTGCAGACCGCCATCGCGACCTCCCCGGCGGTCACGCGGGCGTACTCACCGAGGGAAGAGAGTTTCTCTTTGAGGATCACCGCCTTGTCTTTCAGCTCTTCCGCGGCGTGAAACCGCTCCATGGAAAACGCGTTGCCGATCTGTTCAAACGCGAGGCGGACGTCTTGCCGCATCGGATCGGTCGTGTGGCGTGACAGATAGGCGGTCCCGGCCACGGTCATGGGCAGGAGAATCAGGAAAAGCAAGGCTCCCATCAGGAAAAGGGCGCCAACGCGTTGGAACGCGTGACGCAGCGCGGGAGGTGCGCCGCGAAGGAACGCAAGCAGGTGCGCGGCGAGCAGCGCGGTAAACGACACGGCCAGAAACGGCGCGGCCAGCGCGTTCGTGCCCGCAAGAACGCATTTGGCGGTGACCAGATAGACCAGGCTGAGCATCAGGAGGCGCCATGCGAGATCGATGTAATCCAGCAGCGGCTGCAGGGTGTCTCCGGCTTCGATGCTCATGCCGGCTTTGGCGAAGACGGCTCCGGCCTCGATGTTGACGGTGGAGCCCTCAATCGCATCGGCGGCCGCCTTGGCCGCGCCGACCGGAATCATCAGGTGCGCGGTATCGCGGATCGAGGCGTCGAGATAAACCTGATTGCCCTGGTCCAGTCGCCAGCGCAGCCGGCCGGTCAGGTCGGTCAGCCAGCCGGAAACGGTG
This sequence comes from Kiritimatiellia bacterium, assembly GCA_034003585.1. Classification (GTDB taxonomy): domain Bacteria; phylum Verrucomicrobiota; class Kiritimatiellia; order RFP12; family UBA1067; genus JAPXSY01. Next base: position 9,424 of record JAVEYH010000089.1, on the reverse strand, counting down.
AACAGGAGAAGCCCGGCCAGCAGCGCCGGGGTTCGGTATCGGCGTAGCGAGATTTGTTTCATGACGGAATCGCCATCCAGTGTGCCGGGATCCGTTCCCAACACGGGTGTATGATACCATGCCCTGCGAAACATGGCCAGCGCGCACAGCCGGAGCCCGGTTTGACAGGTTGTGCCTCATGTGTTACGCTTTTTGAAAAAATAACACGCTTTACGGTGCGGTAGACTCGGCTCCGGAAGGCGGGTCAGGGAGGGTGAGCGGATGCACATGGCGGATGCGTTGATTTCACCCGTTGTCGGCGGGGTGATGTGGGGGGTAACCGGCGGGACGCTGACCTGGTGCGTGCGCGGGTTGAGCCGCTCGCTCTCCGAGCGCCGGGTACCGCTGATGGGGATCACCGGAGCGTTTGTCTTCACCGCCCAAATGGTGAATTTCGCGATTCCCGGAACCGGTTCGAGCGGGCATATCGGGGGCGGGCTCTTGCTCAGTGTGCTGCTGGGTCCGCAGGCGGCGATGGTGGTAATGGCCTCTGTGTTGGCGGTGCAGGCGCTTTTTTTCGCGGACGGCGGCCTGCTGGCGTTGGGGTGCAACGTGTTTAATATGGGGTTCCTTCCCGCCTGTGTGGCCTATCCTCTGTTATACCGGCCGCTGGCGCGCGGGGCGCGGTCGGGCGGCCGGCTTGGATTCGCGTCCGTCGCCGCCGCGGTCGCGGGACTGCAGTTGGGTGCGCTGGGGGTTGTTCTGCAGACTGCGGCCTCCGGAATTTCCGATCTGCCGTTTCGCGCGTTTGTGATGCTCATGCAGCCCATTCATCTGGCGATCGGCGTGGTGGAGGGGGTGGCCACGGCGGCGGTCTTGACGGCCGTGGCACGCACTGCGCCCGAACTTGCGGGACAGGGGGAAAAGCCTTCCGCAAAACAAGCCGGAGTGCGGTGGACGGTCATGGCGGCCTGGGGTGCCGTATGTGTGCTGCTCGGGGGGGTGATCAGTTGGTTCGCGGCCACGCGCCCGGACGGGTTGGAGTGGGCGGTTGGCAAAACTACGGGGGGGCAGGAACTCGCGGAACGCGCGGACCGCGTGACGCAAGGTCTCGCCGCGGTCCAGACGCGGACGGCTTTTCTGCCCGACTACGGGTTCAAACGCGCCGGAGATGCGGCGGATGAGGCGCAGAAAGCGCCTGCCGTATCCTGGCCCGCAGCGGATGCGGGCACCTCGGTTTCCGGTTTGGTGGGGGGGGGCGTCACATGCGGTCTGGCCGCGCTGATCGGCTTTCTGCTGCGCCGGCGCCGGATTGCGGTCTGATTTGTTCAAAGCGGGAAAGGGAAGCATGCGGGAAGGGTTGAGGCATGTCGGGCAAATGGACGAGTGGTCCCGAATGGATTCTCCAATCCATCGCATCGACGCGCGCGTCCAGATCCTGACGGCGTTTCTGTTTCTTGTCGCGGTGTTGTCGCACGCGCGGTATGCGGTTTCGGCCCTGATCCCGTTCGCCCTGTATCCGGTGGCACTCGCCGCGCTCGGCCGCATTCCGCTGTGGCCGCTGATGCGAAAGATGTTGGCCGCCGCGCCGTTTGCGTTGGCGGTGGGACTGTTCAATCCCGTGTTGGACCGCCAGACCCATGCGACGATCGCCGGGCTGCCGGTCGCCGGGGGGTGGTTTTCCTTCGCCTCCATCCTGTTGCGCTTCGCCCTGACTGTCGGCACGGTACTCTGTCTGGTCGCCTGTACGGGGATGTACCGGTTGTGCGCCGGATTGGAAAAGATGCGCGTGCCGCGCGTGTTTGTGCTCCAGTTGCTGTTCTTGTACCGTTATCTGTTTCTGGTTGCGGACGAGGGGGAACGCATGGTCCGCGGCGCGCGGTTGCGTTCAGCCGGCCGGCGCGCGCTGCGGCTTCGAACTTACGGCGCGCTGATCGGGCAGTTGCTGATCCGGAGTGTGAGCCGGGCGGAGCGCGTGTACCGGGCGATGCTCGCGCGGGGATTCGACGGAAAGATCCTCCTGATGCGGCAGCCACAGATGCGGGGCGCGGATGTCTTGTTCCTCCTCGCGTGGTCGCTCTTTTTCGGGGTTGCGCGGATCTGGAATCTCGCCGGGGGGGTGGGGTTTCTGTTGACGGGGGGGCGCGGATGATGCGGACGGCGGTCGCGTTTCAGGATGTGTCCTACGCCTATCCCGACGGGACGGCGGCGCTGTATGCGGTCTCGTTCCGGATCGCGGAGGGGGAGTCCGTAGCCGTGATCGGCGCCAACGGCGCGGGCAAGTCGACGCTGTTGCATCATCTCAACGGCGTGTTGTCGGCGCGGGAGGGAACGGTGACGATCGGCGGTGCGGTGGTGTCACGCGACACGTTGCCTGCGGTCCGCCGGGCCGTGGGCATGGTTTTTCAGGATCCGGACGATCAGCTTTTCATGCCGACGGTTTTGGAGGATGTCGCGTTCGGTCCGCTGCATGCGGGGCTTTCGGCAGAGGAGGCGGAACGTGCGGCGGAGGAGGCGCTGACCCGGGTGGGGATCGGGCATCTCAGAGAGCGGCCCCCGTACCGTTTGTCCGCGGGGGAGAAACGTGCGGCGGCCATCGCAACCGTTTTGGCGTTGAACCCCGATATTCTGGTGCTGGACGAGCCCTCTTCCAATCTGGATCCGCGCGGCCGCCGCCGCCTGATCGGGTTATTGCATTCCCTCAACCAGACGCGTTTGGTGGCCACGCACGACCTCGAACTGGTGCTGGAAGTCTGTTCGCGGGTGCTGGTCCTGGATGGCGGCCGGGTGGTGGCGGACGGACCGGCCGCGGAGATCCTGAACCAGGAACCGCTGATGCTGGCCCACGGCCTCGAACGTCCGCACAGCCTGCGGCACCGGCATCCGCACCCGTAGGAGCAGTTCGAAAGAAGGAAGTAAGGGCCGGATCAAGACATTGGACAGATTGGGGAAACAATTGGGATTATCGGCTTGTGAATGGACGTACCCGTGTTTATTATCCTTCATCAAATGTCAAAAGGACGCACATGAATCATAACGATTGTTTCCCCCGTTTGCTGGCATTCGCTGTTCTGATGCCCGTTCTGTCTTTCTGTGCCGAGGGGTGGATCCGCGACCGGGACGGGATGCCGGGGTGTCCCACCCGTCTGAAACCGGACAGTCATGCCAATGTTGTTGGCATGGGCGGCCCAGTCATGGCGGGCGCGGGTGCCACCAGCGAGGCGGCAGGGTACCGTAGCGCAATCATGGGGATGGTGCGCAAAGAGTTCAAGGCGCAGATGGGGGCGCCTTATATCGGTGGCGGTGCGGGATCGTGGTGGGGCGCGTTCTGCGGGACGTATGGTCAGGCGGTGTACGGTCAGCATCTTCCTGCGGCGATCATGTTTCTCGATCTCGCGGCGGACGACGAGGGCTCCGCCGAAGAAGAAGTCCTCCCCGCCGTTGAAGGGCTGGTGCGTTCGATGTGGAAGCGGTATCCGGTCACGGATCTGGTTTTTCTGTACGGGCTGTCCAAGAAACATGTGGAGCTTTACCGGAAAGGTGAGATACCTGATGTGATTACATGGCACGAGAAGGTCGCAGAGCGTTATGGTATCCCGAGTGTGAACATGGGGCAGTATGTCGCCGGCAAGATCATCGCGGGCGAACTGACATTTGAACAGTTCAGCGCGGACGGCAAGCATCCCACCAATCGCGGTCATGCGCTCTATGCGGAAGCTGTCTTGCCTCTGATCGTGCGTGCGAAGGCGAACGGGAACCCGGCCGCGGGTTTGCCGAAACGGAAGATGCCCGAACCGCTGACAAGGGCCCCTCTCGAGGAGGCCCGCTGTGTGGCCTATGACCGCGCGAAGATCGATCCGCATTGGCGGGTCGGGCAGGAGAGCCCGGATAAGACGTTCCTGCATCTTGCGGCTTGCGAAGTTCCTGGAGCAACGGTGACGCTCAGGTTCAAAGGCGATCAGGCGGGCGGGTACTTCCTCCTTGGCGAAGATGCCGGAGATGTCGAAGTGTCTGTGGACGGCGGCGCTTGGACGCTGTGCCCGCTGTTTGTCCAGGGGTGCGGGGACAGGAAGGCTCAAACGGTTGCCCGGCGTTTGGCAAAAGGGTTGGATCCGGCTCAGTGGCATGAGCTGAGAATGCGTGTGGCGGAGAAGCAGCCGGAGGGCAGCCGGGGACGTATGGTCAGGCTGGGCGCTTTTCTTGTGAACGGGACGCCTTTTGACCCCTTTGAGGGTATGACGACGCTCCAGCGGATTGACGCGGTCTATGCCGGTATGGATCCGGTCAACTACACGCCGCCTGCAGAGCGCTGGTCACAGATCCCACAGACGATGCGCCGGTTGCGTGAGGGGGGGACGATGAAAGTTGTGATGCTGGGAGACAGTATCATCGGCAATACGGCTGCTTCCCAGTTCAACCTGCTTATCGAGCGGCTGTACCCGAAAGCCAAACTCGACATTAAGGTGTCGACCCGGGGCTCAACCGGATGCTGGTGGTATAAGGATGAGAACCGGATTGAGGCGTATGTGCTTAAACATAAGCCGGATCTGCTGATCATCGGCGGCATCAGTCAGCGCGATGATGTGGATTCGATCCGTGCGGTGATCCGTCAGGTCCGGGCCAAACAGCAGCCCGAGATCCTGTTGCTGACGCCGGTTTTTGGCTTCACCTTTGCCAATCACATCGCGAAGTGGACGTATGCGATTGACCCGAACGGGACAGATTACCGGGCAGCCCTGAAGCGGATGGCCGCGGAAGAAAAATGCGAGTTCATGGATATGACAGGGGTGTGGTGGCAGTACATCCTTGATTCCGGGAAGTGCTATGGCTGGTTTCGGAGTGATGCGGTTCACGCCAATGAGCGGGGCTGTCAGATTATCGGACGGTTGCTCGAGAAATACTTTGCGCCCAAATAAACGGGGGTTTAGGGGTGTATCAAGACATTGCTGATTTCGGGCGCAGGGATTTGCGTCCCGCTGATGGAGATGTCATACTGTCGACGAGACGTGCGGAAAGAAATCGGAAGGAGATCAACGGTGAACGGAAAATGGGTGTTTGCGGCGATGCTGATCATGACCGGGTTTTCGCTGACGGGGCTGGCGATGTTGAGCCGTGAGGCCAAGCCTGATTTGACGGTGCATGTTCGTCCCGGCGGTGACGATGCGGGACCCGGGACGGCAGCACAACCCGTAGGCACCCTCGCCAAGGCGCGCGATATGGTGCGGGAGACCCGCAAGCAGCGACCGCTGAACGCCGGGGCCGAAATCATCCTGCATGGCGGACGGTATGTGCTGGACGGCACACTGGAACTGTCCGCGGAGGATGCCGGCACATCCGCGGCACCCATCCGGTACCGTGCGGCCCGCGGCGAGCAGCCGGTCCTGGCGGGCTCGGCGGAAATTCCGGCGGGCGCCTTCACGCTCCTCGCGGATCCGGAGCGGCTCGCGCGGCTGGAGGCGCCGGCCCGCGGGAAGGTGGTAGTTGCGGACCTGAAAGCGCTGGGGTTTCCCGCGATGCCGAAACTCCGTGCTGTGTTCCGGATGCCGATGTCCGTTCCGGAACTGTTCTGCGACGGCCGGCGCATGACGCTGGCCTGTTGGCCGAATGAAGGGTTCGCGCAGATCGTGAAAATCCTCGACAAGGGGACGCAGCGCGGAACCGGCGCGGTGTCCGATGCGGCGGACCCCAAGAAACAAAGGACGCGGGAGAATCGTGGCGGATGCTTTACCTATGAGGGGGACCGGCCGGCTCGCTGGAAGGCGGACGAGGGCGTATGGCTGCACGGGTTCTGGTGTTTTGACTGGTATGACGACGTGATCCAGGTGGCATCCATCGATGCGGAAAAAAAAGAGATCCGGCTTCAGGCCGCCCATGAGTACGGGGTGCGGCAGGGGAACCCCTCGCCGCGCCGCTGGCGCGCGGTGAACGTGTTTGACGAACTGGACGTGCCGGGGGAATACGCGGTGGACCCGCAGGCGGGACGGCTCTATTTTTATCCGCCGCAACCGCTTGCGGGCGCCCGGATCACCCTCGCGTTCCGTGAGGAACCGCTGGTTCGGATGCGGGATCTGGCGCACGTGATTTTGGAGGGGCTGACGTTTGAGGAGACGCAGGGCGACGCGTTGCGGGTGACCGGCTGCAGCCACGTGACCGTCAGCCGGTGCGTGTTCCGCAATCACCGCAGGCGGGCGGTGGTGGTGGAGGGGGGCGTGAAAAACCGGATCACCTCCTGTGACATCCACGACACCGGTGTCGGGGGTGTGTCCTTAGCGGGAGGCGACCGCAAAACCCTCACGCCTGCGGGGCATGTGTTGGAGGACACTCACATCTGGCGGTATTCCACGCATCTGCTGACCTATTCGACGGCCCTGCATCTGGGCGGGGTGGGGAACGTGGCGCGGCACAACCTGTTTCATGACGCGCCGCACATGGCCGTTGCGGTCAGCGGCAACGACCACCTGTTCGAATACAACGTGGTGAGCAACGTGGTCATGGCCTCCGATGATGCGGGCGCGCTGTACAAGGGACGCAACCCCTCCTGCCGCGGTAACGTGATCCGCTACAACCTGTGGAGCGAGATCGGCAGCCCGCGCGGTCACGGCACGGCGGCGATCTACTTTGATGACGGGGATGGCGGGGACACCGTGTACGGGAACCTGTTTTACCGGTGTGGTGATCCCGGCAAGGGCTCGTTCGGCACGGTCTTCTCCCACGGCGGGCACGGGAATGTGGCCGAGAACAACGTTTTCATCGAGTGCAAACGCGCGCTGGGCTCAGCGCCGTGGAACGACAAACGCTGGAAGCAGTTCATCGACGCGCCGCTGTGGCAGGAGCGCCTGTTGCGGGAGGTGGACATCACCGGTCACACCTATACGTCGCGCTACCCGGAACTGATCGGTTTCATGGACCCGCAGCCTGGCGCGACGCGTGAGAACATCGCGGTCCGGAATCTGTTTGTGGCCTGCGACGGCATCACGAAGGGCAACTGGAACACCAACGCCGTGTATTTCGCGACAGCGGACGATCCGGGATTCGTCAACTGCGCCGCACGCGATTTCCGCTTAAAACGGAACGCCGCGGTTTGGCAACGCATGCCGGGGTTCAAGCCGCTGCCGCTGGAGAAGATGGGCTTGCTGCGCAAGCGGTGAGCCCGCGCCGAACGCGCCGGCAACCCATGCGATGGATAACCGGTCAGGGTGGGTTCCGGAGTGCCGGATACAGAAAGGACGCGGAATGAAAAAACCGGTGTGGGTCGTGTCGGCGGCGCTGGTGTCCCTCTGTCCGTATCTTCCTGCGGCGGGAAACAAGGCGGTTCCCGCACCGGCTGGTCCGGCGGCAGAGGCCGCCAAGATGCCGGAAAGCGGGGTCTGCGCGCATCGCGGCGATCAGTCGGCATATCCGGAGAACACGGTTCCGGCAATCGAGTCCGCCTGCAGGAAGGGCGTGGCGATGGTGGAGTTCGACGTCGCGCGGTGCAGGACTGGCGAACTGGTGGTCATGCATGACAGCACCGTCGACCGCACGACGACCGGAAGAGGCCGGGTCGCCGAGCTCGATTTCGCGTATTTGCGCTCGCTGGATGCCGGGGTGAAGAAGGGCCTCTCCTTCACCGGGACGAAGATCCCGACTTTCGACGAGGCCATCGACTGCCTGCCGCCGGACGGGATCTGGATCAACGTCCATTGCAAGAGCGACGTTGCGGTCGAAGTGGCGGAGAAGATCCGTGAGAAAGGCCGCCTGCATCAGGCGTTCGTCACCACTTCGCTTGCTGCGGTGGCGGCGGCGCAGAAGAAGGTGCCCGGACTGATCGGCAACAACGGAAACAGGACCGGTTCCTGGACGAATGCCTGGACGCGGGCGGAGTGCCGCCGTTATGCGGAGGAAACCGCGGCAAGCACCTGCACATTCCTGCAGATGATTCCCGCGAGTTTTGAGAATTGGACGGCGGAGGATTCGGAGATCGTCCACAAGGCCGGCGGGAAGGTGATTTTTTTCTTCACGAACCGGCCTGCGGATCTGCCGCGCATTCTGGCTAAGGGCATTGATTTCATCCTGACGGATGATTGCGACGCGCTTCAGCGGGCGTGGCGCGGACATGTTCAGGAGCCGAACGACGAATGGCGGTCCGTGCCGGTGGACCGCGTGAAGCTTTCCGGCGCGCTGGGTTACCGGATCGACCTCACGATCACGAATAACCTCATGCAGCTCGACCTCGAAGAGACGTTCTTCCGGCCGTTCCGGGAAAAAAAGGCGAAGGGCGGTTTCATCGGTCTCGGCAAACTGCTCGACAGCGCCGTGTACCTCGCGAAGTACTGCGGCGATCCGGCCGTGATCGCCAGAAAAGACGAGATCGCCCGTGTGCTCGCCGAGACGCAGGCCGCAGACGGCTACATCGGGTATTTCGCGCCGGAGGCGCGGATGCACGCGCTCTGGGATCTGCACGAGACGGGCTTCATTCTGCAGGGCCTCGTTTCGGACTGGGAACTTTTCCGTTCGGCGCGTTCGCTGACGGCCGCGCGGAAAGCCGCCAATTACGTGATGACCCGTTGGGCTGGCATGCGGGACGGCTGGGAATTTCACAATATCACAGACCGGGAAACGACGCTCGGTCTCGCGCATGGGTTCATACGCCTTGCCCGCATCACGGGGGAGGAGAAATACCGCGCGTTCGCAGTGAACGAGCGCGCGCTGAAGGAATGGGACGTCCCGATCGTGCTGGGCCGCGAGGGCATGCTCTATGGTCAGGCGTACGGGTATCTGGGAACCGCGCTCGAACAGCTCGAACTTTACGGGCGCGATGCCGATCCGAAACTGCTTCGGGCTTCCTTCCGGGGTCTCGACCACATGACCCGCCGCGACGGGCTTCTCATCAACGGTACCGGCGGAATCGCCGAGTGCTGGACCGACGACCAGGACGGCGAAGGTTGTGCAGGCGAGACCTGCATGATCACGTTTCAATTCCTGTTCTACGACCGGATGATCCGTCTGGGCGTCGGGGACACGGCGAAACTCGGCGACCTGATGGAACGTCTGGCATGCAACGCGCTCCCGGCCGCGCAAAGCCGCGATGGCCGACAGCTCCGTTACTACACGCCTTTGAACGGGGACCGGAAGTATTTTCACACCGACGCGTATTGCTGCCCGAACAATTTCCGCCGCGCGATGGGACGGCTGCCCGGGTACGTCTATTACGAAAAAGACGGTGCGATCCTCGCCAACCTGTTCACCGCGTCCAAAGCTTGCCTCGACGCCGGAACGGTGAAACTGTCTCTCACATGCGACACGGATTATCCCTCCTCCGGCATCATCCGCTACACGCTGGAGCCCGACCATCCGGCGCAATTCGCCTTCAAAGTGCGCATTCCCGGATGGTGTCAGGCGCCGGCCGTCACGGTCAACGGAAAGCGGGTCACGTATCCGTTCTCGGCGGGGGAGATTCTTTCTC
>JAVEYH010000088.1:0-15104 GCA_034003585.1 Kiritimatiellia bacterium | reverse complement strand
CAGCCTGTGATTGATGCGGCAGGTAATCAGCTTTACGCCTATCAGCCCTATCAGGCGATCAACCAGACCCTGGGCACCGAAAAGATCCTGGGCGCCATTATCGGGTACAATGGCGACGGGACGCCCATCTTTGCGAACGTTGCCCAAGCCCCTACGCTTAACGCCGGCCAGTACACGATGTTGAATGCCGGCAACCACAACATGGGGATCAACGCGATCGACGGCAACACGTACGGGATCGGCAACCGTTATCTGAGCACGAGCGGCAACCCGATCGCGGGCGAGGGCAAGAGCATCAACGACCAGTTCATGCGGGTCAATGCGTTCCTGGGCAACGCGGACCTCTCGATGATTCTCCATATGCTGAGCCAGCGTTCGGACACGGATCTGCTCTCGGCCCCCAAGGTGGTCACCAAGTCCGGCCAGGAGGCGGTGATGAAGGTGGTGACCGAGTACATCTATCCGACCGAGTACGAGGTGCAGATTTCACAGCAGAGTTCCTCGGGCAGCATCACGGCGGGCGGTTCGTCGGACCCGCTGGCGATCGTGGAGCCGCAGAACTTCGAGATGCGCGAGGTGGGCATCATCCTGCAGGTGGTGCCGGAGGTCTCGGCCGAGGGCCAGATGATCAACCTGATGCTCAACCCGCAGGTGGTCTCCGAGCCGGTCTGGAAGAACTACGGCACCAAGGTGCCTAAGACGACGTACCGCGCGCCCACGGCTGAGGAGCGTATCTGGCTGAACCCCACCGCCACGAGTGTCGCGCAGACCGAATACATCGACCTGCCCATGGAGCAGCCCTTCTTCCACGTGCGTTCGGTGCAGACGCAGCTCTCGGTGTACAACGGCGCCACGGTGGTGATGGGCGGGCTGATCACCGAGTCCCGCAAGACGATGGAGGACAAGATTCCGTTCCTGGGCGACCTGCCGTATGTCGGCCGCCTTTTCCGCAGCCGCTCGGAAGAGTCGGACAAGCGGAATCTGCTGGTGTTTGTGACGGCCCGGCTTGTGGATCCCGCGGGCCGCGCGGTGCGCATGAGCGGCGAGTCGGCCCTGCTTTCGGGCGGTGGCGGCGCGGCGTCTCCGGTGTCGCAGCAGGGTGCGGAGGCGGCGGCGCAGCCGGCCGCCGCGGCGCCCCAGCCGCCGCAGGCGGAGCAGAATTAAGTAATTCCGCCGCGGCGCGTGCCGCCACTCTCCCCGGCCTGCCTGCGCGAGTGCGCGTGCGGACAGGGGAGGCGTCACTCTCCGTCGGCGTCAGATGAAAGAACCGCGCAGCAGGGTAGGGCGGTTCCCCCGAAACCGAAGTGGACAACGGACTTCGGTGAGGCGTCCCCACCGTAGGCGTCACGGGAGAGAGTGCCGCCCGCGGAACGGGAACGGGCGGATGACGTTCAGCGGTTTTTGTCCTGTTCCGGGGGGGCTCCGTCCCGTCCGGTTTATGACGCGCTTCGCGTGTGTCATCGTATGTTCAAGCGGTTTGCCATAACCGGCGGGATCGCCTGCGGCAAAAGTCTCTTTTCCCGGGAACTCAAACGTTTGGGGGTGGAGATTCGGGACGCGGACGAGGTGGTTCACGCGCTGGAGGCCCCGGGCGGGGAGGCGGTTGCGGCGTTGCGCCAAAGGCTGGGCCCGGGGATTGTGGGCGCGGACGGCGGGATCGACCGTCGCGCGCTGGGCGAACGCGTATTCCGGGATGACGAAGCGCGTGCGGCCGTGAATGCGGTCTTGCATCCGCTGGTGCGGGAACAGCTCCTCGCCTGGGCCGACACGCCGGGGCCGCGTCTGAAAGTGGCGGTGATTCCGCTGCTTTTCGAGGCGGGATGGGAAAAAGATTGGGATGTCGTGATCTGTCTCGTCTCCCGTGAGGCGGTGCAGAGGGAAAGGTTGATGCGGTCCCGGGGGCTGACGGAGGAGGAGGCCCGCCTGCGCATCGCCGCGCAGTGGCCGGTGGCCGAGAAAGCCGCCCGATCGCACTGCGTGGTTCACAATGAGGACGACGCCGCAGCGTTGGCGCGGGAGGCGGGCCGGGTTGTTCGCCTGCTTGCCGCCTCACGCAGTCAAGATGGCGGCACCTGACGAGTTGTTGGCGCCCTCTTTTTTTTGGGGAGGGCTGGGGTGAGGGTTGCGGGCAAAGCCCGCATGAGGAGAGATCCGAATGAGCACAGAGCACGAGGATTCCGAGCAGCACGTCCCGCAGAATCCGGGCGGCCAATCCGATGGCGCGCAGGCCGCGCCGTCCCAACAGGGGGGAGGAGGGGGAAAATGGACGCCGCGGTTCGCCCCGCGGCCGCCCTCCAACGCGCGTCCCTCCTCGAACGAGCGCCGGGACGGCCATAACAGCCGCGGGGGCCGGAACCGGCCGCGGCCGCAGAAGCATATGCCGCGCGGCGGCGGCATGCCCCGGCACGGCGGGAAGCCCCAGCATACGCCCAAAGGTCTGCCCGCGGATTACGATCAGCCGGACATGCCGTATCCCGCGCCGCAGACCGGCGAGGGTTCGTCTGACGCCGCGCAGCCGTCGGAGAATCTGCCGCCGGTGTATCTCACCGACCTCCAGAAGAAAGAGGTCGCCGAACTGCTGGAGATGCTGCCGAACGCCAACCCCGAGGATCTGGCGGCCCTGCGCAAGCACGAGATCATTTTCGAAATCATCCGCAGCTATCTCCGCCGCGGCGGTACGGTGATCACCAGCGGCGTGCTGGAAATCCTGCCGGACGGGTACGGTTTTCTCCGTTCGCCCAAGAGCAATTACCTGCAGTGTCCGGAGGATGTCTACGCCTCGCCCTCGCAGGTGCGGCGGTTCGGATTGCGGACCGGCGACGTGGTGGAGGGGCCGGTGCGCGACCCGCGGGAGAAAGAGCGTTTCTTCGCGTTGGGCCGCGTGGACATGGTGAACGGTAAACCGCCGGTCGAGGCGCGGCGCACGGTGCATTTCGAGAATCTGACGCCGCTGTTTCCGGACCGGCGCATCCGGCTGGAAACCTCGCCGGACGAGATCTCGATGCGCGTCATGGACATCTTCACGCCGATCGGGTTCGGTCAGCGCGGGCTGATCGTGGCGCCGCCGCGCACCGGCAAGACCGTGCTGCTGCAAAAGGTGGCCAACGCGATCTCCGCCAATCACCCGGATGCGATGCTGATCATCCTGCTGATCGACGAGCGGCCTGAAGAGGTCACCGACATGCAGCGCAACACCAAGGCGCAGGTGTTGAGTTCAACCTTTGACGAAGCGCCGGAACGGCACGTGCAGGTCGCCGAAATGGTCATCGAGGTGGCCAAGCGCCAGGTCGAGAACGGCCGGGACGTGGTGATCCTGCTGGACAGCATCACGCGTCTGGCGCGCGCCTACAACACGGTGCAGCCGCATAGCGGCAAGATCCTCTCGGGCGGGGTGGATGCCAACGCGCTGCACAAGCCCAAGCGTTTCTTCGGCGCGGCGCGGAACATTGAGAAGGGCGGCAGCCTGACCATCATCGCCACGGCGCTGGTGGATACGGGCAGCCGTATGGACGAGGTCATTTTCGAGGAGTTCAAGGGCACGGGGAACATGGAGCTTTGCCTGGACCGCCAACTGGTGGACAAACGCGTTTTCCCGGCGATGAACATCGAGAAATCCGGCACGCGGAAAGAAGAGTTGCTGCTCTATCCGGAAGAGCTGAACCGTACCTGGATCCTGCGGCGCGCCCTGAACGGCGTGCCGCCGGTCGAGGTGATGGAAATGGTGGTCAAGCGCATCAAAAACACCAAGAGCAACGCGGAGTTTCTCGTCAGCATCAAAGAGCAGTGATGCGGCGGGAAATGGGAAGAGAGAAGTTCATTAGTGCGTTCGTGCGGCGGGCAAGGACTGGGAGCGCGGGCGTCCCCGCCCGCAACCACTCAACGTATAGATAAACTCGCCCCAACGAAAATTCCCGCATTCCCATCCCGCGGCGGATATGTTACCCTATCACCCTTTTTGAAATGGCGTGCAGACGAAAGGTTTCCGGATGAAAGTCGAGTCCAAACGTGTCGGTCCGTGTCGGGTCAGGGTCTTCGTGAAAGCCGAGGCCGAGGAGACGCGGGGCGAATATGAGACGGTGCTGAAGCTCTTCATGAAAGAGGGCCGGGTTCCGGGGTTCCGGCAGGGCAAGGTGCCGCGCGAGGTCATCAAACGCTCGTTCCACAATGAGATCCAGGAGGAGGTCCGCTCGCGCCTCTTCCGGACGCTGTACAAGCCCGCGCTGGAGCAGAAGAAGGTCGCGTTTGTGGCGTTGCGGGATGTGGGCGACATGCTGTTCTCGCCCGAGACCGGCATCAGTTTCTCCATGACGGTGGATGTGAAGCCGGAGTTCGAGCTGCCGAAGTATAAGAAAATCCCGGTCGTTTTCGACGAGCCCGTGATCACCGACGAGCAGGTGGACGGCCAGATGAGGCAGTTGCGCGAGGCCTTCGCCCAGTTCAAGGAAGCGGGTGCGGACGACGCGGTCCGCGACGGCGATATGGTGCGCATCGATTTCGCCGGGACGGTGGACGGGAAACCGCTCGCCGAGCTGGACCCGTCCGCGAAGGCGCTCGCCGGCGAATCGGGACAGTGGGTGCTGGTTCAGGAGGGCCGGTTCCTGCCGGAGATCCTGCAGGCACTGCGGGGGTTGAAACAGGGCGCGGAAACCACGGCGCAGGTGATGTTCGGCGCCGATCACCCGGTCACGGCCCTGCGGGGCAAGACCGCGTCCTATTCGGTGACGGTCCGCGAGATCCGCGCGCGCTCCCTGCCGACGGAGGAGGAGGTGTGCGCGCAGTTGAAGGCCGCGTCCGTCGACGAAATGCGTGCGCAGGCCCGCGAGGGCATGGCGGAGGCGGCGCGCAAGGCCGAACGGCTGCGCCGCGAACAGACGGTCATCGATTACCTGCTGAAACAGGCGGATTTCGACTTGCCGGAATCCGAGGAGGCGGAGGAGATCAACGCCACCCTCGACCGGATGATGGGCGAGGCGCAGGATCGCGGGCTGACGCGCGAGGATCTGGCAAAGAGCCGCGAGCAGATCATCGAGAGCGCGACGGCGTCGGCGCGGCGGCAGGTGCGGCTGCGCCACATTCTGGCGCGCATCGCGGAGAAGGAGGCGATCACGGTCAGTCCGGAGGAGACCGACAGCCGGATCGCCGAACTCGCGAAAGAGGCCCGCTCCACCCCCTCGCAATTCCGCGCGCAGGTGGAAAAGAACGGGCGGATGGATACGCTGCGCGAACACATCCTCAACATGAAAACCATCCAGTTCCTGCTTGATCAGGCGAAAGGGTGAGGAGAACGGCACATGGAATCACCGCAGGCGAACATGCTGGTCCCGATCGTGGTTGAACAGACCGGGCGGGGCGAGCGCGCATACGACATCTACTCGCGGCTGCTGCAGGACCGCATCATTTTCATCGGCACCGGCATCACCGACGAGGTCAGCAATGTGATCATCGCGCAGTTGCTCTTCCTGCAGGCGCAGGACGCCGCCAAGGAGATCTCGGTGTACATCAACTCCCCCGGCGGTTCGGTCACCGCGGGTCTGGCGATCTACGACACCATGCAGTTCATCACCTGCGATGTCGCCACGTACTGCGTAGGCCAGGCGGCGAGCATGGGCGCGGTGCTGCTGGCGGCGGGCCGCAAGGGCAAGCGCTTCTCCCTGCCCAACGCGCGCATCATGATTCATCAGCCCTGGGGCGGCGCGGAAGGCAAGGCCTCCGACATCAGCATCGCGGCGAAGGAAATCCTGCGCCTGAAAGACCGGCTCAACGAGATCCTCGCCCATCATACCGGCAAGAGCTTCGAGGCGCTGGCGAACGATACCGAACGCGACTATTTCATGTCCGCCGACGAGGCCAAGGCGTACGGACTCGTGGACGATGTGCTGACCCGGCCTCTTGCGGAGAAATGACCCATGGCGAAACGCCCCCCGACCAAAACGGCGATGACCTGTTCCTTCTGCGGCAAGGATGAGCGTGCCGGTGCGGTGGTCATTCCCGGACCCGGCGCGAACATCTGCGGCGAGTGCGTCGACATCTGCATGCGGATACTCGCCGAGAACAACGCGACCCCCCGCAAGCCGTCCGCCGCGCTGCCCGTGCTCAACGTCCCGCCGCCCGGCGAGATCAAGGCGTTTCTCGATCAGTACATCATCGGCCATGACCACACCAAGAAAATGCTCTCGGTCGCGGTCCACAACCACTACAAGCGCCTCAATCAGCCGCTAGGGAAGAAGGACGCCTTCGCGGACGTGGAGATCGAGAAGAGCAACATCCTGCTGATCGGGCCCACGGGATGCGGCAAAACGCTGTTCGCGCGCACGCTCGCCAGGATGCTGGACGTGCCGTTCGCGATCGCCGACGCCACAACCATCACCGAGGCCGGCTACGTGGGCGAGGATGTGGAGAACATCCTGCTCTACCTGCTGCAGGCGGCGGACATGAATGTGGCCAAGGCCGAGCGCGGCATCGTGTACATCGACGAGATCGACAAAATCGCGCGCAAGACCGAAAACGTCTCGATCACGCGGGACGTGTCCGGCGAAGGCGTGCAGCAGGCGCTGCTCAAGATCATCGAGGGCACGGTTTCGCGCGTGCCGCCGCAGGGCGGGCGCAAACACCCGCAGCAGGAGTACATCGCGATCAACACGCGCAACATCCTCTTCATCTGCGGCGGCGCCTTTGTGGGATTGGATGCGATCGTGCGGCAGCGCGAGGGCCGCCGGGCGATCGGGTACGGGAAGGCGGGGCACGCGGCCCCGGTCCGCGACGGGCATCCGGTGCCGCTGGCCGTGCAGCCGGAGGACCTGATCCGCTTCGGGCTCATTCCCGAATTCGTGGGCCGCCTGCCGGTGCTGACCTCCATGAGCGAGATGACCGAGGACGATCTGGTCCGCATCCTGACCGAACCTCGGAACTGCCTGGTGCGCCAGTATCAGAAACTGCTCAACATGGGCGGGGTGAAGCTCGACTTCGACGAGGACGCGCTGCGCGAAATGGCGGGCCTGGCCATGAAACGCAAGACCGGCGCGCGCGGGCTCCGGGCCGTGATGGAAGAGCTCATGATGGAGATCATGTACGAGGCGCCCGGCAATCCGGAACTCAAAAAAATCCGCGTCACCGCCGAGATGGTGCGGACCCGGTCCGGATGCGCCGCGTGAGCCGTTCCCCGTGGGCTCGGGAGAACGTTCGCCGTTCAGCGCTCAACGATCATGTTGGCGTCCGGCATGCCGTGGGTCACTCGGGTCGCGGTGTGCAATCGTTTTGCGTCAGGAGGCGCGCGCGGGACTTCGCCGCGCCGCGAGCGTCTGCATGTGGGGATGACCTCGCGCGCGCTGCTCTTTCTGCGGAGAGAGAGCGGGGCATGTTTTTTTGCATCCAAGTTTCGGTTGTCGGTAGGGACGGTTCCCCGAACCGTCCGCGGACGCCTCGGGGAGGCGTCCCTACCCGGAACGGCTACACTCGGAAACACTCTATGCCCTGGGGCGTGGCGGTTTTTCCCCTCACGCGTGCAGCGCGGGTGAGGGATGCGCGAGCGACGGCTGCGGGTCGCGCCCGCGGATCGTGATCGCGATCGGCAACGCCGGGCACTGGCTCTCGCACGCGCCGCACCCGCGGCACTTGTCCGCGTCCACGATCGGGCACAGGACGCCGTTGTGTTCGACCTCGATGATGGCTTGATAGGGGCAGAACTCCTGGCAGACCACGCAGTACTCGCCTTTCTCCCAGGCGATGCACGCGCTCCGGCAGACCTGGGCGAGACCGATGGCGGTCTGCTGCTTGCGCGCGACCGTGAGCGGGCGCAGCGCGCCGGTGGGGCAGGCTTGCGTGCAGGCGGTGCACTCCTGGAAGCAGAACTGTTCCTGCCGCGGATTGAGGCTGCGGAAAGCCAGCACCGGCGTGAACAGGCCGTCCGGACCGGTCGCTCCCAGATCCGGCAGGATCAGGCCGTAGGGACAGGCCGCCATGCAATTGCCGCAACGGGCGCAGAGCGCGTTGAAGGCCTGCCGGACCGCGCCCGGCGGGCGGATCCGGAGACCCGCCCCCGCCGTGTGCGTCTGCGCGCCGCGCCCCGCGCGTCGTCTCTGCCCCCGTCCCATCCCCGAACCGTGGCGGCCGCCGCAAGGTTGCGTTCCGCCGCAGTCCGCGCCAGCGGTTGCGGAACGCGGGCCGAGCGCGCGGTAGAACGAGCCGGAGACTCCCCCGAGCGCGAGTCCGAGAAAAACGCGGCGTCCGGTCCGGGCATGCGTCAGCAGCGGGGAGGCTTCGCCTCCCTGTTCCGCCCGCCGGGCGGAGCGGAGGCGTTTTCCGAGTTGCGTCAGCCACTCCTGCAGGCCCCCCAGCGGACAGAGCCGGTGGCACCAGATGTTCGGCGCGATCAGGCTGGCCAGGAGGATCAGGACGAACCCGCTGGCGGTGACGGCCGAAAGGAGGGTCAGCGGCTCCCGCCACGCCGCGAAGAATCCGTTGAAGACACTCAGCGGATCGGTCCAGATCAGCACCGGCCATCCCGCCGCGGCGCTGCCGAGCATCAGGAGCGCCAGGCCCTTGCCGAGGAACGGGAGGCTGCGGATCCGGCCTGCGTTGCGGCGGTTGATGCGGCTGGCCGTTTCGGCGGCGAAGCCCAGGGGGCAGAGACGCCAGCAGAAGAATCGTCCCGCGAAAAGCGGCAGCAACAGCAGCGGCAGGCCGAGGAGCGTGAGCGCGCCCGCGGCGCGGGCCGCGAGGGCGCCGCCCAAACTGAGCAGGGGGCTCAGCGCCGGCAGCAGCACGCTCCCGCGCCGCCACGCTTCCGGCAGGAGTCCGGTTGCCGCAAGGGCGCACAAAACGAACAGCACGAGACGAAGGAGGTTGCGGCGCGTGGGCATGGCGTTTCCCGTTACGCCTCTACCCGTTCCACCCGGATCTTGGCGAGATCGCCGCATCCGATCCCCATCTCATGCGCGATGAGGATGTGCGGCACATCGAACGGCGTTTTTTTGAACAGCGTGGCGGCGTAGGCGTCGGCCGCAACCGGATCGGTGCTCAGAATGATCTCATGCGGGTGGGCCAGGTCGCCGGGGCCCTGCGGGCCTTTGGTGAGCAGGATGCGGGTGGCGTCGATCACCACCAGCTTCGCGCGCAAAAAGGTGTTGATGTCTGCGATGCACTGGTGCAGGCCGTCGCGGTGCCACGCGCGGCGGTCCTCATTCGAGACCGAGCCCAGCCAGTTCTTCATCGAGAGGGTGAGCGTCGCGCCGCTGTGGTGCTTGGCCACCGGCATGTTGATCAGGCAGTCGCAGCCCAGAATGTCCTTGGGGATCCGGGCGCGTTTCACGATTTTCCCCTTCGGGATCTCGACCTCCCCGTACTCCTGCTTGGCGGGGCGGTAGAGCCGCGCCCGGGTACCCTCCAGAGCGGAGGCGATGCCGCTGGCCTGAAACGTGGCTTTTTCGGGATGGCAGGTGTTCTCGGGCAGGGATACGGTTGCGGCGCCCTGTTTTTCGGCGGCCAGCACACAGGCCCGGACAAGGTCGGGGTGGGTGTTGCCGCCCTGTTCCGGCTTCGAGTTCCACGCCACGTTGGGTTTGATCACCACCTTCATGCCGGAGCGGATGAACGCCTGCCAGCCGCCCAGTTTCGCGATGCCCGCCTCGAGCATCTTCGGGATCTCCGTGCCGTGGACCACGATCACGGTGGCGGCAGGGGATGCGGCGTCCGCGGCCGCGAGCGGCGTTTGCGCCAGCGCGGTACCGGCGGCGGCGGTCACGCCGGCTTTCAGAAAAGAGCGACGTTTCACGGTTTTCATGTTTGTCACCTCCAATCGGGCTCGGGAGCCCTGGGATCACTTGGCGGTAATGCGGATCGTGTGCGTCACGGGCTTCACCGCGGCACGCGCCTCAGCCGCGTCCCGCGCGCTGCGCTCCATCAGTTTGTTACGGAGCAGACGCAGTGCCTCCAGCGTGGCGGGGTCGTCTTTGAAGTCTCCCTCCAGCCCCGGCATGTGCGTGATCATGCTCTTGATGGTACGGGTCTCGCGGGCCTGCTTCGCGCTCACCATGCGGTCCAGTTCGCCGAACGCGGCGGCGAACGGATTGTCGAGAAACGCATCCGCCAGATTGACGCCGGCCTCGAGCTGCGCCCGGGTGAAGGTGCGGGCCGCGTCGCCCCACCGGACTTCGGCCGTCTCCGCGCCCAGGTTCTGGACCTTCAGCGTGAAGCGGTTCAAATCGCGGTTGAACGGCAGAAACGGCAGGATGCTCTTGTTTCCGCCGGAGGACTTGGGATCACCGAAGAAGCAGAAGGGATAGCGCGTGCTTTCAATCGTCACATTCCCCTTGTCAGCCGACACCACGCGGTGCCCTTCCGTGGCCCGGGCCGCACCCTTCAGATCGACCGTCACAGTCCCGATCTCGCCGTCCAGCCCCATGGCCTTCAGAAACGCGTACGCCATGACCAGGTGGCCGTTGGGGCCGGGATGCACGCCGTCACCGCCGCACACCGCGTATCCTTTGCCCAAAGCGGTTTTGGCCTCGGACATCACCCGCATCATGAGCGGATGCAGCCCCGCGTACGCGAAGCCGTTCTCCGCCGCGAGCTTGGCGGCGATCGCGCTCAGCCGGCCCAGATTGTCGTTGTAATACACATCGGCATCCGGCTCGGCCGCGCGCCAGGTGTCGGTGTCGACCGGGCCCGGCCCGCCGATCACCATGCGCGCCCCGAGTTCCCGGAAACGCTTCTGAATCCGGCGCGAACCCGCCTCATACGCCTGGCCGATCGCCTCCGCGTACGGACGGTAACTTCCGTCGTTCATGCCGAAACAGGTGGTGACCACCGTGGGTTTCCAGGGAACGCAGTCGTTATCCATGCGGCGGGCGAATCCCGGCGCGCGCTCGCCGCCCCAGCCGAATTGGAACAGGGTCAATTCCAGTTGCGGCACGCACGCCAGCAGATAAAGTTCCATGTACTTGCTGTACAGCTTCTGTTCGGTGATCGAATCCCCCACCACCGCGATCCGGTCCCCCTTCTTGAGCAACGGTTCCGCGGCCCCGGCGGAAAGCAGGGCGGCGCAGATCCCCGCCGCAATCCCGATGAACCCCGCGCGGCGGCGCCGCGCCGGACAATGCATCCCTCTCATGACAACCTCCCCATGATTGATTGAAAGCATCGTATCACATGCGTCAAGCGGTCCGCGATCCCTTTTTGCGCCAGGCTGCGTTCGCGAAACGCGGGTGTAGCCGTTCCGGGTGGGGACGCCTCCCCGAGGCGTCCGCGGACGGTTCGGGGAACCGTCCCCACCAACAATCGGACCTCGGCTACAAAACCGCGCTCATCCGTGGTCTGGGCTGGCGTTCTGAGATCGCGTTGGCTGCTGGGCTGCGGCGCACGGTCGGCGAGTTTTGCGCCGCCGCCGCCAGCGGCGGAATCCGGCAGGGAACGAAGATTGCCTCTGCGGTGCCTGGCAGCCGGTCAGATGGGCGTCTTGCGCGGTGATCCGGGCAGATCCATCACGAAACGGGGCAACGCCAAACCGCCCAGGCGCACGGCCAGGGCGCGTTCTATCCGCCGCGCGGTCCGCCACGGCACGCGGAACGGGGCAAGCCCCGCGACCGGATCGCAGAGAAAAACGTAATACGGCCGCACGCGGATACGCTGCAGGCCCGCGCAGAGGTCGAACAACGCCTGCGTGGAGTCGTTGACACCCTTCAGCAGCACGCTCTGGTTCGACACCGGGATGCCCGCCTCCACCAGCCGCGCGCAGGCCTCTTCGGCTTCGGGGGTGATCTCGCGCGCGTGGTTGAATTGCGTGTTGACCCACACCTTGCGGAACGCGCCCAGGCGGTTCGCCAGACCGGGTGTGATCCGCATCGGCAGGGTCACCGGCACGCGTGTGCCGATCCGCACCGCATCGATCTGCGGCAGTGCGGCGAAGGCGCGCACCAGCCGCAAGACCCGCGTGTCCGGGAGCAGCAACGGATCGCCGCCGGAAAGCAGCACTTCGCGCACACGGTCATGCGCCTGCACCCAGGCCACGGCCGCCGCAAGCTCCGCTTCGGTACGCACAACCGACGCGCGTCCGAGCAGCCCTTTCCGCGTGCAGTGGCGGCAGGCCAGCGCGCACCGGTCATGCGCCATCACCAGCACGCGGTCGGGAAAACGCTGTGTGAGGCCGGGACAGCAGGCCGCCCGTCCCCGCTCGCCGAACGGGTCGGAGGTCATACCCGGCTCGCGGAGCAGTTCCGCGGCCGCGGGCAGGGCCATGCGGTTGAGCGGGTCCTCCGGATCGCCGGGGGTGAGCTGCGCGAGCGCGTAGGGGGTCAAAAACACCGGATAGCGGCGGTGAACCCGTGCCGCCGTAGCGGGATCCGCTCCGTACGCGCGCAACAGCGGGGAGGCTCCGGTCACCGCATGCCGCAGTTGCCACCGCCAGTCCTGCCAAGCCGTTGGGTGTCGGAGGCTCACGGGTCAGAACGCGATGTGGGTGTCCGGCAGGGCCGCGCTGATGCGGGCCCGCTCCTCATCCGGCAGCGGGCAGCGCACCAGCGAGAGGACCTGCAGGCGTTTCCATCCGCTGAGGTCCGCAGGCAGCGCGCCGAGCGGGCAGCCGTCGAGGTCGAGCTGGCGCAGTTTCGGCAGGGCCGTAAGCCAGTCGGGCAGGGTCTTGATCGGGTTCTGGCTGAGACAGAGATCCTCAAGCAGCGGCAGATCCTTCAGGCACTCCGGTATGCGGTCGAAACGGTTTCCCCGCAGGTAAAGGCGCTGCAGCCGTTTGAGGTCCGCGCAGGACGGCGGCAGGGCGGTCAGCGCGTTCCGGTTGAGACGCAGCCAGCGCAAGCCGGACAGCGACCCCAGTTCGGCCGGAAGCGAGGAGAGCGGATTCCGGTCCAGATTGAGATAGGTCAGTTTGCTCATCCCGCCGATCGCCGGGGGCAGGGCGGTGAGGGCGTTGTCCGCGAGATAGAGGTGCTCCAGTTCCGTCAGGCCGCACACTTCAGGCGGCACCGCTTTGCATCCCAGTGCCGAGAGATCCAGGCGCTTCAGGGCTTTCAGATCCGACAGGCCTCCGAATCCGGTGAGGCCCTTGGCTCCGCGCAGCCAGAGCGCGGAGAGTTTCGGCATCGCGGCCAACTCGCGGGGCAGCGCTGCGATTTCCCGGCCCGCGAGGTTGAGGCATTCGACCTCCGCCCGTTTCTGCCCGGCCTCCTCCAGGCTCGCGGCGGTGACGGGTCGGTGTGGCGCCTCACGGTGCTTGAAACAGCCCGCACAGCACAACCCCGCGGCCACCGCCGTCAGTACGATCAGATTCTTCATACGCGTTTCCAGTCCTTGTTGACGGGAGCCAGCATACACGAAACGCCCGGTGGTTGGGGAGGGTTTTTTGGGGCGGCCGCGCTCCCGGCTCTGCCACGCGCGGAACACGCGCTCCTTTCGCGCTTTCCCTGTCGCAACCCGATGGCCTGCGGCTTGACGGCCAGGCCTTTTCCGGTTCATGATACCACAAGGAAAGGGAAAAGGTGCGGCGATGGCTGTTGACGGAAGAACACTCGCGCCGGCGTGCTTTCAGGCCGGTGTCTCGGGCGTGGCCCCGGACCGGCTGATCCGTGAGCAGGTCCGGGTCGACCGCGGGACATTGCGGATCGGCGCGCAGGCGGTCGACCTGGAGAAGTGCCGCCGCATTCTGGTCGTCGGCGCGGGCAAAGCCTCCGGGCTCATGGCGCAGACGCTGGAGGAGGTGCTGGGCGGGCGTGTGGCCGGCGGCGCGGTGACGGTCAAGTACGGACACGCGGCGTCCTGCCGCCGCATCAAGGTGCTGGAGGCGGCGCACCCCTATCCGGATCAGGCCGGCGTGGACGCCACGCGACAGATCATGCGGCTTTGCGAGGGCGCCGGCGAGGCCGACCTCGTGTTGTGCGTCTGGTCGGGCGGCGGGTCCGCGCTGTTGGCCGACGCGCCGGAAGGCTGCGCGTTGGAGGATCTGTCGAGCCTGTCTGCGGCCCTGGTGACTTCCGGGGCGGACATCGGCGAGATCAACGCGGTCCGCAAGCACCTCAGCCGGGTGAAGGGCGGGCAGTTGGCCCGGCTCGCCGATCCCGCGCGGGTGGTGAGCCTGATCCTTTCGGACGTGGTCGGCGACCCGCTGGATGTGATCGCCTCCGGCCCGACCGTGGCCGACCCCACGACCTTCGGGGACGCGCTGGCCGTTCTCTGGAAATACCGGCTTGAGGCGCAAACGCCCCCGGCGCTTTTGCGGGTGTTGAACAACGGTGCGGCGGGCCTTCTGCCCGAGACGCCGAAAGCGGGCGATCCCGCGCTGGCGCGGACGGCGAACCATATCCTCGGCGGCAACCGGATCGCGCTGGAACACGCGGCCCGGTATGCGCGGGCGCAGGGGCTGTCGGTGAGGATTGTGACGGACCGGCTGGAAGGGCCGACCGAGACGGCGGCCGCGGAGATCGTCCGAACCGCGTGCGAGGCGCAGTCCGATACGCGCTTCCCCAAGCCCACCTGCCTGCTGTTCGGCGGCGAGACGACGCTGCGGGTCTCGGGCTCCGGCACGGGCGGCCGCAACCAGCACCTGGCGCTCCAGGCCGCGCTGCTCTTGCGCGGGCGCAGGGGCATCACCCTGCTGGCCGGCGGTTCGGACGGCACGGACGGGCCGACGGAGATGGCCGGCGCGGTGGTGGACGGGGAGACGTGCGCCGCGGCCGAACGGGCCGGCGTTGATGCCGAAGCGTGTTTGCGCGCCTTCGATTCGTACGCGTTCTTTAAGGTGGCCGGCGGACATGTGTTCACCGGACCGACCCGGACCAACGTCATGGATCTGGCCGTCGTGATCCTGGGTGCGGATTCAACTTTGTTGAATCCGCACCCGAAGGAGGATTTAGGAGTTGTAACACCCTGAAGACAAAGGGATTGAGGTGTCTGACATGCTGATGAACCAATGAGGCACAGTCGAAATCGCTATCGCTATCGGGATCGCTATCGAATCCCGGTGCCTGCGCACCTGGCTGACTTGCAAGATCAAATGAACGATTTTAGGCTGCGAGTTTATTGATCTGCTCCTGTTGGGCCTCTGCGGCGGTCTTGCCCCCGAGGGATTCCCTCGGGAGGTTGTTCATCCAGTCCTCGATGGC
>JAVEYH010000087.1:7427-15273 GCA_034003585.1 Kiritimatiellia bacterium | reverse complement strand
GATCAGCTCCACCCCCGAGGGCAGGCTCACCCGCGCCATGCCGCCCAGCAGGCGCACCGTGCCGGGCAGGGTCCTTGGCAGCTCCAGGCCCGCCGAGCCGTAGTGGTGCAGTGCGGTGACCGGCGGGGGCGCGGGGACCGGAGCCGGCGTGAACGGAACGCGGCGCGAAAGTGTGAAAAGCACGCCGGCCAGCACGGCCAGGGCCGCGGCCGCGGCGATGCCTCCCGGCCTGACCCGGCGCGGACGGCCCCGCTGCGGAGCCGGCTCACGGATGACCGGGGCGCGATCACGCGCGGGTACCGCCGCGGCCCGCCGGTTCCGGCAGCACAGCGCCGCGTGTGCGCGGGCGCACTGCACATACAGCGCCCGCAGTTCCGCGTCGTGAAGCAGAATTTCCTGGAAGGTTGCGAATTCGTCTTCCGTCGCGACCTCATCCAGCACCTTCCTCAGCAGGTCTTCAAAATAGATGTCGGGATCCATCATGCCCGCACCCCGATTCCTGCGGCCCGCATCTTTTTCTCGATGCACCGTCCCAGCAGACGGCGGATCCTGTGGAGAAGCACGTACACCGAAATCTCCGAGCGTTTCAAGCCGGCCGCCAGTGCGGCGACACTCTCCATCCGGAAATAACGCGCCCGGATCAGGGAGCGCTGTTCCGTGGTCAGCCTGGCCATGCAATCGTCAAGATAAGCGAACAGCGCGCCTTCCGGCGCGTCCCCCGAATCGCCCCAGATCTCCTCCGCCAGCCTCTCCGCCAGCTCGCTGTTGAACACCAGCGGGCTGCGCAGCTCTTTTTTCAGGAAGGTGCGTACCCGGTTGTGGGCGAACGCCTTGGCCCATGGCAGAAACCGTTTTTGCGGATCATACTCGGCGGCATGCCGCAGGAGCATCACGTTGGTGTCCTGCACGAGGTCTTCCGCGGTGTGGCGGTTGCCGGTCAGCATGTAGACAAAGGCGAACAGATCCCCCTGCGCCTCCGCAAGAAGACGCCGGAACCGTGCATCCGCCGCCGATGACTCTTCTAGCCTCATAGGAATGTTCTTACCCCTTATGGGCCGAGACGTCACCTTTTTTTACAAAAATTTTGTAAAAAAAGAGGGGCGATCTGTCTATACTCTTCAGCACGGTAGCACACGAAACCCAGCCGAAGATTGGAACGGTGGAAGGATGAGGCTTGAAACGGATTCGACAACGTTGACCCGCAACCCGCGGCGCGGCGCTCACGTTGTCGCATTGCTTCTCACCCTGGCGCTATGGCGTACCCCCGCGGGCGCGGCCGCGCCTGTTGCGGGAACGGCCCTGCTGCCCTCGCCGAAACGGATGGAGGCGCGTCCGGGGCGTCTGCTGCTGGTCCGCGCCGGCCCGCCGGAGCGGCGGGGATGCCGCGTTGTCGCGGGGCCGGAGGCGGGCTACGCGGCCGAGGTGATCGCCGCGCGCCTCGGCGTGCCGGTGCACGCCGCCCCTGCGGCGGGGGAGCTGGCCGTACGCCTGCGCACGGATGCGCAGGCGCCGTTCGCCGCCGCCCTGAGCCGTGACGCCCGCCCGGAGGCCTATTGCCTGGAGGTCACCGATCAGGGCGTGGAGATCCTCGCCGTCGCACCGGAGGGCCTGCTGCGCGCGGCGGCGACCCTGCTGCAGCTCCTCCGCACGGAGGAGGGCGCCGTGGCGGTGGACCGGGTCACGATCACCGACTGGCCCGACTTCCGTTTCCGCTGCGCCGCCGACTGGCTGATCAACGTGGAGTGCAACCGCTGGTCTTATGACTGGGGTGACGGATATCCGGCCACGCTCGCGCGGATCCGGCGCAAGCTCGACCAGTGTTTCGCATACAAGATCAATCAGGTTTGGTTTGACGGGTTCGGCTGGGATACGCAACGGAGCGAGGGGTACGCGCAACTCATGCGGGAGTGCGCCGCAGCCGCCCGGCAGCGGGGAATCCGGCTGACCTTCGCCGGGTACGGGGGCGGCTACGGGATCGCGTACCAGCCTTCGGAACTCTACCGCACCCGTTATTTTGGGCAGACTTTTTTCAACCGCACCCCGTATCCCGACGGGCCGGAATATGCGTGCCGCGGCATGCGGAGCGGCCTGGAGATCAGCCGGCGGTATGGCACCTGCCTCTGCAATGAGGGGCTCGCCCAGGCGAAGCTGGAGGAGATGTGCCGGTTCGCCGCCGAAGTCGAACCGGGGTTCATGTACATCCATGACATCGATTCGGGCACCCTCTCGCAAAGCGTGGCGGGGTGGCGCATGCGCTGCGGGGCATGCCGGGAACGCTGGCCCTCCGACGGGCTGGCGGACCCGCGCGGCTGGCCGGCGCCATGGCCGGGTGGTTCGGCCGCATCCGGCGCGAACTGGACGGCGTGACCACAAAGAGCGGCTACCGTGCGGCGCGGGATCTCACGGTGATCTTCATCTCTCCCCTGTACACGGAGTACACCGAGAAAGGGGGGCCGGAGCTCTGGCAGCGGGAAGCGGATTACTTCTTCCTCCTGAGCCGGCTGCTGGGACCGGTTTCCGGTGTGCAGTTCGGCTTGCGCGAACAGTTTTACAAACCCGACGGCGGCAAAAAGATCGCCCATCTCCGCGCGGGTCTGGATCAGGCCGGCTGCGGGCACGGCATCCATATCATCGCCTTTTTGGGAGGCGACCATTATCTGAGCGATGACCTGGTCAACCTCTCCGCGCTCATGGCCCCGTTTTACGGCGGTGCGGAATCGGTCTGCCTCTCCAACGGCGGCGTGCACGAGGATCCGGTCCAGCTTCTCAACGCCGAACAGCTCTGGTCCGGCTCGCTGGCGGGATACCGCGAGACTGTGCCGGACGAGCCATCAGCCCAAGCGCTTGCCCGACGCTTGGCCGCGGGACGCTACCGGCCGGCGGAGCTTTTCGCGCCGGACGGGTTTTTCGAACGGCTCTGCCGCCGGCTCTGGGGAGACGGGGCGGGACGGGAGATGTGCGCGGCCTACCGGACCGCGGGCGAGACGGGTGAGGGACCGGTCAGCCGCGTGTGGTGGACGATCACCCGCGAGATGGCGGCGCTGAAAGAGGGCGGCAAGCCCGTCCGGCCTGGCGGGGAGGACGACTGCGCCTACTGGCGGCGGCGGCGGGCGGTCACCGGACAGGCCCTCGCGCACGCGCAGCGGGCCGCCGCGCTGAACAGCCACGAGGATCTCCGCTGGTTCGCCCGCTGTCTGGAGCTCGGCGCGCGCTTCTCCGAATGCCTGGAACTCTCCTTCCGGTTGCGCGCGGGCGGGGACGCGGCCGCGCGCGCCGCGCTGTCGGAGGCGCTGGACAGGGTGGAGGCCCTAATCGCCGCCGGCGGGGAGCCGGTACGCACCGACCCGCTCGGCGGCGACCCCGGGTGCTGGCGGGAGACGGCCGAAGCCCTGAGGAAGCTCAACGGGCTCTGAGGCCCGCGCCGGACAGGACGGCGGAACTCCGGCCGTTTCCCGCGCGGCGCGGGCGGGAAGGAATCACACCAGCCCCTGATCGAGCATCGCGGTGGCGACCTTCATGAAGCCCGCGATGTTCGCGCCGACCACATAGTTGCCCGCATGGCCGAACTCCTCCGCCCGGTCCCAGCACTGGTTGTGGATGTCCACCATGATCATGCGCAGCCGGTTTTCCACCTCCTCGCGCGTCCAGTTGAACCGCATGGAGTTCTGGCTCATCTCCAGCCCGGAAGTGGCCACGCCGCCCGCGTTCGACGCCTTGCCCGGCGCGTACATCAGCTTGGCGGCCAGGAAGCGGTCCACCGCCTCCGGCATGCTCGGCATGTTGGCGCCTTCGGCGACCAGCCTGCAGCCGTTCCGGATCAGAGTGGCGGCATCCTCGCCGCTGATCTCGTTCTGCGTGGCGGAGGGGAAGGCGCAATCGCACGCCACGCCCCACGGGCCCTTCCCCTCGAAGTACTCGCAACCGAAGCGGTCGGCGTACTCGCGGATGCGGCCGCGCTTGACGTTTTTCAGCTCCATCACGAACGCGAGCTTCTCAGCGTTGATGCCGTCGCGGTCATAGATCGTGCCGGTCGAGTCGGAGAGCGTCACGCACCGGGCGCCCATCTGGTTGAGCTTCTCCACCGTGTACTGCGCGACATTGCCGGAGCCCGACACCGCGCAGACCTTGCCTTCGAAAGACTCGCCGCGGCGCTTGAGCATCTCCTCCGCGAAGAACACGCAGCCGTATCCGGTCGCCTCGGGCCGGATCAGGGAGCCGCCCCAGGACAGGCCCTTGCCGGTCAGCACGCCGGTGAACTCGTTGCGCAGACGCTTGTATTGGCCGAACAGGTAGCCGATCTCGCGGCCGCCCACGCCGATGTCGCCCGCCGGCACGTCCGTGTTCGGACCGATGTGGCGGAACAGCTCGCTCATGAAGGACTGGCAGAACCGCATCACCTCCCGGTCAGACTTGCCCTTGGGGTCAAAGTCCGAGCCGCCCTTGCCGCCGCCCATCGGAAGGGTGGTCAGGGCGTTCTTGAAGACCTGCTCGAACCCCAGGAACTTCAGGATGCTCTGGTTCACGGAGGGGTGGAAACGCAGCCCGCCCTTGTACGGGCCGATCGCGCTGTTGAACTCGATCCGGAACCCGCGGTTCACCCGGAACACGCCTTTGTCATCCTCCCAGGGCACGCGGAATACGATCATCCTCTCCGGTTCGACGACCCGGTCGAGGATACGCTCTTTCTCCAGAACCGGACGGGCCTTGACCACCGGCTCCAACGATTCCAGAACCTCCTGCACCGCCTGGAGGAACTCCGGCTCGTTCGCGTTGCGCTTGCGGACACTCTCCAAAACCTGTTTCACGTAGCTCATGCTCATCTCCATTCTTGTCCGATATCCTCTGCCGTAGTCAGACAGATATCTTTCTTTCATGAAGATAACGCAATCGGCGTGCCATTATCCACAGAAGCCGTAAAAGAGCGTTTCTAAGCGAGAAAACACGCAAAAATTGCGTTTTTATTGACTTTTCGGTTAAACAATTATGTTTCCGGCAAGGATTGTCAGCTACAAAAATGTCGCGGCATTCCCGGGAATCCGTGCCTCACGAACCGATCACGGCAAAGAACAACGACAGGTCAGAAACCGAGGGTCTCGACCGTCACATTCTGTGTGGGCGCGTTCCGCTCGACGAGGTTGGTGCAGCCGTCATACCCGGCGATATCGCGCAATACGGCGTTCCGGAGGGGACCCTGAATCAGCACGCCGCTCCGGCCGCGCGTCAGCACGGTATCCACAAAGATATTAAAGGTGTCGCCGCTCTCGCAGCGTCGCATGCTCCAATATCCCGTGTCGCCGATCTTCACGCCGGCCCGGACCCGCGGGTCCGAGGGGCCTGACGTGTCCAGGATGTCGCGGATGAAGATATTGTACAGGCGGATGCCGTCCTGGTTCAGCAGGCGCACAATGTGGTGGCCGCCCGCGATCTTGACCCGCACATTGCGGATGGTGATGTCATGGATGTCGTCTTTTTCGCGCGGCGCGGAACCGCCGATCTGCATGGGGCTGCGGCCGGGGCGCGGCGGTTTGTCGCTGCGCAGGCCGGTCAGGGCGACCGCGTCATCGCCGGTCACACCGGTGATGTTCTCGATCGTGATGTCATGGCAACCCTTGCGGATATCCACGCCGTCCTGGTTGGGGTACCGGTTCGTGTTCCGGAAGTGGAGGTTGGCGATGCGCCCGTAAGCGCAGCCGTTCTCCACCG
The DNA here is from genome assembly GCA_034003585.1 of Kiritimatiellia bacterium. GTDB lineage: Bacteria > Verrucomicrobiota > Kiritimatiellia > RFP12 > UBA1067 > JAPXSY01. The sequence goes on along the minus strand of JAVEYH010000087.1, from coordinate 9,570 downwards.
AGACGGCCCACGCCTGCGTCTCCTCGAAGGTGATCCCTTCGATGGTGAACTGCTCGACCCCGCACAGCAGCACGCCGATCGTGCGCCAGCCGCTCCGGTCGCCCGGCGGATCGAAATGGGCCTGGAGCCCGCCGCTCAGCACCGCATTGCCGACACCCAGGATCCGGATGTTCGAGTCGGGGGTCATCGGCTCCCGGGCCGTGCCCGCGTTGCGGATGAGATTATCGCGCGTGCCGGGCGCCAGGCGCACGAGACAATCACGCAGCACGAGCGTGAAATCCGAGGGGAGAAGGATTGCCCGCTCGATCAGCCAGAGCGGTTCGCCGCGCCGGGCGTTCATGCGGGGAATCTCGATCGAGCGCGCGCCGGTCGCCGCGGCGCGGGCGATCGCCGCCTCGATGCGCTCGCTGTCCGAACCCTCAAACGCATTGGGGGTGAGCGGCGCGTCGGGAGGGTTCGCCCTGACCGGGAGGCAGGCCGCCCCCCATCCGATGAGAAACCCGAGAATCCCGGCCGAAAAACTCCGCTTCATCCCGCCCTCCTGTCTTCTTTTCGTCGGTGTCCTTCCGATCACACCCGGCAACCCGCCGCATCCGGCACCCGGCTCTTACGCCCAGCTCTCCGCATTCCCGGCAAGCAACCGGGCGCGGTTACGGGCCCGCCGGGATCCGGTTGTCAGCCCTTGTTTCATAGGATACCACGCATCCGCTCGTGGATCGATCTGAAAAGGGGAGTGAAGCAAAACAAAACGGGGCATCGGAATCGCACCCCCTGACCCCTTTTCCCCGTAATCGGCTGGCGGCGGGGGCAGCGTGAACGGGGCGCGCAGTCTGCGCGTGGCCGAGTCGGGAGCGCGGGCGTCCCCGCCCGCATGGAGAAAAGGCCGCGCGCGATGCCGACCCCGACGTTTCCTGCCCCTTATCCTTTACGTGCCGGGTCTATCGTCAGCAGCCGACTCCCTGCTCCCCCAATCCTTGCGTTGACGCTCCCGTCCTGACCCCTTTATACTGGCACCCTTCAGTCCAACACCCCCTCCCCCTACTATGAGCCTCAACGATACCCCCCAAGGCGAGCGCGTGCACATCGCGCTCTTCGGCCGGCGCAATGTCGGCAAGTCCAGCCTGATCAACGCGCTCACCGGCCAGGAGGTCTCGATCGTCTCGGCGGTCAAAGGCACCACCACCGATCCGGTCCGCAAGGCGATGGAACTCCTGCCGCTCGGGCCGATCCTGATCATTGACACGCCCGGACTGGATGACGAGGGCGCGCTGGGCGCGCTGCGTGTCGAGCGCACGCGCGACGTGCTGAACAAGACCGACGTGGCGATCCTGGTGCTGGAGGCGGACTCCGGCATCGGCGACTGCGAGCGCGAGATCCTCGCGCTGGTGCGCGCCAAGAACATCCCGCTGCTGACGGTCTTCAACAAGGCGGACCTCCTGCCGCCATCGCCCGAGGCGCTGCGCCAGGCCGCCGAGATGTGCAAGACGCCGGTACTCGCGGTCTCCTCCGTCACGCGCGCGGGCATGGAGGATCTCAAGCTGGCGCTGGTCAAGGCCGCACCGGAGGACGAGGCGGAACGGCTGGTCGGCGACCTGCTGCGCCCAAACGACCTCGTTGTGCTGGTCACGCCGATCGACTCCGCCGCGCCCAAGGGGCGCCTGATCCTGCCGCAGCAGCAGACCGTGCGCGACATCCTGGAGGCTGGCGCGCTGGCGCTGGTCACACGCGAATTCGAACTGCGCGCCGCGCTCGCCGCGCTCGCCCGGCCCCCGCGGCTGGTCATCACCGATTCGCAGGCCTTTGAAAAAGTGGCGGCCGAAACCCCGCGCGAGGTGCCGCTGACCTCCTTCTCGATCCTCTTCTCGCGCTACAAAGGCGATTTGGCGGAGCAGGTGCGCGGCGCGCAAGCGGTCGCGGCGCTGAAGGACGGTGACCGCGTGCTGGTCGCCGAAGGGTGCACACACCACCGGCAGTGCGACGACATCGGCACGGTCAAGATCCCGCGGTGGCTGCTCCGGCACACCGGCCGCAACCTGGTCTATGAGCACACGAGCGGCATGAAATATCCGCGTGACCTTTCCTCCTACGCGCTCATCGTCCATTGCGGCGCCTGTATGCTCAACCGCCGCGAGATGCACTACCG
>JAVEYH010000087.1:0-7327 GCA_034003585.1 Kiritimatiellia bacterium | reverse complement strand
TTCGGAAACGTAGATCAGGAGACGCCATGAGAAACATCGAGACGGCCGACCGCCAATCCTATCGCCGCATGACCACGGACGAGCTGCGCAGCCGCTTCGTGATCGGGGATCTGTTCCGGCCCGGCCAGGTCAGTCTGGTCTACACGGACGCGGACCGCGCGGTGGTCGGCGGGATCGTTCCCGAAACCGAGGAGCTGGAGCTGACGGGCGGCCGCGAGATGGCCTGCTCCTATTTCTGCGAGCGCCGCGAGGTCGGGATCCTCAATCTCGGCGAGCCCGGCACCGTGGTGGTGGACGGCACCGAGTACGCCCTGGCGCGGCGCGAATGCCTCTACATCCGGCGCGGCAGCCGCGGCCTCCTCTTCTCCAGCGCCAATCCCCAGAAACCGGCGCACTTCTATCTGGTCTCCTATCCCGCGCATGCCGATTATCCGACCGTGAAAGCGGGGCTCAAGGATGCCAACCGCATCGAACTCGGCACGCTTGCGGAGTCGAACCGCCGCACCCTCCATCAGTATATCCGGCCGGGATTCATCCGGAGCTGCCAGCTCGTCATGGGGTTCACCGAACTGCATGAGGGCAGCGTGTGGAATTCCTTCCCGCCCCACACGCATGGCCGCCGCACCGAGGTGTACTGCTATTTCGACCTGCCGCCGAACGGTGCGGTCCTGCATCTGCTCGGCGAGCCGGACGAGACGCGGCACGTGCTGCTGCGCGAGAAGCAGGCCGTGCTCTCGCCCGCCTGGTCGGTCCACTGCGGCGCGGGTACCGGCGGGTACGCCTTTGTCTGGGCCATGGGCGGCGAGAATCAGGAGTTCGACGACATGGACAAATGTGATCTCGCCTCCTTCCGTTAACCCTTCAACCCGAATGCGCGTCACATTATGAAAACACCGTTGCTGCTCTGCTGCCTGCTCGCCTCCGGACTCGGCGCCGCCGACCTGTACGTCGCTGCCGCCGCGAAATCCGCTGAACCGCCCGACGGTTCGCGCCGCCATCCGTTCCTCTCGCTGACGCAGGCGCGCGACGCGATCCGCGCGGCGCGGAAGGCCGGCCGTTCGGAGGCGTGGACCGTGCATCTCGCCGAGGGGTTCCACACGGTGGGCGAGCCGATCGTGTTCGGCCCCGAGGACTCCGGGACCGCCGACGCGCCGGTCACCTACCGCGGCCGGGGCGCGGACCGGTCGCGCCTGTGCGGCGGCCGAGTGATTACCGGCTGGCAGGTGCAGCCGGACGGCCGGTGGCTGGCGGAGATCCCGCGCGACGCCGGCGGCGCGCCCCTCTATTTCGAGCAGTTGCACGTCAACGGCCGGCGCGCCGCGCGCGCGCGGCATCCCAACCGCGGGTTCTTCCATCCCGCCGCCGTGCAACAGACGATCCTGACCAACGCCTCCCCGCGCGGGGTCTATGCCCGGGCTGCGGTCCTCGGACGCCCCGGCGATCTCGACCCGCTGGCGCGCACCCCCAAACCGGAGTTGCGCTTCGCCCAAGTGGTGGTCCACCACAAATGGGACACCACGCGCCGCATCGTCGCCGGCTTTGACGCCGGACAGGCGATGCTCCTCACCCAGGGCGCGCCCTGGAAGCATTGGAACAAGTGGCAGACCAACTCCCTCTACTACGTCGAGAACGTCCGTTCGGCGCTCGACGCGCCGGGCGAGTGGTTCTACGACGGCGTCAACCGCAAACTCCACTACCTGCCGCTGCCGGGCGAACGGCCCGAACGCGCCGAGGTCGTGGCGCCGATCCCCGGGGTCAAGACGCTGGTCGTCTTTCAGGGCGACCCGGCCACGGGCTCCTTTGTGCGGCACCTCACCTTTGAAGACCTCGGCTTCCTCCACACCGACTCGCCGCGCCGCGCCGACCAGATCGCCTGCGCGCTCCTGCCCGACGACATCCGCGGCCCTCTGGACGCGCCCGGCCCCACCCAGTTCGAGCCCCGCCAGGCGGCCGCGCACACCGAGGCGGCGATCATGGCGGACGGCGCGCACCAGATCACCTTCCGGCGCTGCGACATCGCGCACACCGGCGAATACGGCCTCTGGTTCCGCGCGGGCTGCGTCAGCAACCGGGTGGAGCAGTGCGCGCTCACCGATTTGGGCGGAGGCGGCATCCGCATCGGTGATCCCGGCGCCAAGGGCCTGAGCGCGAGCACCAACGCCGCAGTCCGGGCGCTCACCTCCTTCAGCACCGCGTTCAACACGGTCGACAACTGCATCATCACGCACGGCGGGCGCCTCCACGCGAGCGCCACCGCCGTCTGGATCGGCCACAGCCCCGACAACCGCGTCACCCACTGCGAGATCAGCGACCATTTCTACACCGGCGTCTCCGTGGGCTGGGTCTGGGGATACAGCGGCAGCGCGGCGCAGCGCAACACCATCGCCTTCAACCGCATCCACACGATCGGGCAGCGCATGCTGGGCGACATGGGCGGCATTTACACGCTGGGAACCAGTTTCGGCACCTGCATCAGCAACAACGTGATCTTTCGTGTGGACTCCTACACGTACGGCGGATGGGGGCTCTATCCGGACGAGGGTTCGGAGGGCATCGTCTTCGAAAACAATCTCGTGTACGACACCAAGGACGGCTCGTTCCACCAGCATTACGGCCGCGACAACGTGCTGCGCAACAACATCCTCGCCTTCAGCCGCGAGTGCCAGGTGGCGGTCACAAGGGTGGAGCCGCACCGCTCGCTGACCGTCGAGCGCAACATCATCCTCTGGGAAGACGCCCCGAACTTCAGCGACACCCGCTATACCCGTTCCGTCCAGGCCAAGGTGGATTGGCAGAGCAACCTGTGGTGGCGGACGGACGGGCCGGTCGATTTCAAAGGCATGACCTTCGCCGAATGGCAGGCCATGGGACGCGACACGGGCGGGCTGGTGGCGGACCCGCTGTTCGCGAATGCCGCGGAACGCGACTTCCGCCTGCGGCGCGGATCGCCCGCGGAGAAGATCGGCTTCCGTACGTTCGATTTCTCCCGCGCGGGCGTGTACGGTGACCGCGCATGGCGCCGCAGAGCGCTCCGGTGAGGCAAGACCATGGCGTCCCGTAAACGCGCGTTTTTCACAACCCCCTGGCGGCTGATCCGCTTTTTCATGCCGGTCGTGACGCTGCTGACGGCCGCAGTGTATGCGGTGACGCTCTTCCGCCACCTCTACCCCGGGACCCCGGCATTCCTGACCGCGATGGCCGCCGGCCTCTGCCAGCAGAACGATCTGGCGCATCCGCTGTTCAGTCTGGTCCTCCGGCCGATCGCGCAGTTGCCTTACGCCACCCTGCCCGTGCGGCTCAACCTCTTCTGCGCCGCCTGCGGCACGTTGGCCGCCACCCTCTTTTATCTGCTGACCGCGCGGCTGATTTTCATCTGGGCCGCGGAGAATCCCGGCGGCAGCATGGCGGTCCTGCCTCCCGGCGCGGACGCCTCGCCGGAGGAGGATGGGGAACCGGACCGCGACCCCACGCCCTTCCCGCTGCCCGCCAGCGGGACGCCGCTCCTGCCCGCGTCGGTCCAGGCCCACAACTGGCGCAGCGCGCGCGCCGCGGCCCTCGGCGGCATGGGCGCCGCCATCGTCTTCGCCTTCAGCGGGCCGTTCTGGATCGCCGCGACCCGTCTCTACCCCTTCGCCTTTGATCTCGCCCTCTTCTTTCTGCTCCTGAATCTGCTGATCGCCTATGACCAGAAAGCCCACCCCTTCTTTCTGTTCGCCTCCGCTTTTCTGCTGGCGGTCTGCTGCGTGGAGTCCCCGCTCTTCCTGCTGCTCCTCCCGGTAGGAAGCGGATTCCTGCTGCGTTCGCTCCTGCTGAACGAGCACGCCACCTTCTACCGTACGCTGGCTGTGGTGCTGACCGGTCTGACCGGGTTCCTCACGGGAGGCACACTCCTGTGGCGCGCCAGCGCCTTGTGCGCCGCAATCCCCATCCCGGCGCCGCGCCCGATCCTGAACGTCTTGACCGCGACCATGCTGGACGAGCTGGCCGGCTGGGTGCCCAGCTTCGGCTGGAGCTACACCTTCATGCAGTTGCTCTTGCCCTGCGCGATCGCGCTGTTCATTTTCGCCTTTTCCTTCCGCAAGCGCACGCCGCTGCTGTTCCTGATGCAGCTCACGCTGGCCGCCACACTCATCCCCAGCCTGCTCAACCTGCGCGTGTCGCCCTGGGCGATCGCGCGCATGACCTCCCGCATCCCGGTCTTCAGCTCCACGCTCGTCGCCTTCCTGACCGGTCTGCTGATCGCCGTCTGGTATCTGATGCGCGAGATGTTCGAAGAGCAGTTGTCCGAGGATCTCGATTATTACGAATACCGCGACCATCCCCTCGTCTGCCGTATCGGGCGGTGGCTCTGCTGGCCCCTGCTGGCGCTCGCGTGCCTGGTGCCGTTCCGCAGTTTCACGGACATCGATCCGCGCGAGGGCGCTTTCGTCGATGCCGTCACCGACCGCATCTACGCCGCGCTGGGCTCCTGCGACTGGATCGTCAACAGCCGCATCCTCACGCACCACCTGATGCTGCGCGCCTTCCAGGACGGGCACCGGCTGCGGTTCATCGACACGGAAGAGACCCCGGACGGCGCCAACGCGAAACAGCTCGGCGCCGCCATCCGCGAGGACCCCTCCCTCGCCGGAATCCGGGCCCGGCTGCTGAACGCGGCCGACCTCTCGCCCGCCTCGTTCCTGCGCGAATGGCTCACCCGGGAAACCAACGCCTACCCCCGCGTCGCCCTGTTCCGCACTCCGGTCTTCTGGCGCGAGAATGGCTTCACCCCCCTGCCCAACGGCGTCTTTTTCAACGGTCTGCCGCGGGACGTGCCCGCGGACCCCGCGCGGCTGCGCGACCGGCACCGGGCCTTCGCGGAGATCCTGCAACCGCACCTGTTCCCCGCGACCCCGGACAGCATCCGCCTGTTCGCCACGATCCGTGCGGCGCTCGCCGCGCAACTGGCCTGCGTCGGCAATGAGCTGGCGGTCCTCTTCGCCGAACAGAAGCGGCCGGAAGAGGCCGCGGAGCTGCTCGCGCAGACCGAAACGCTGATGCCCGACAACCTCAGCGTGCTGCTGAACCGCTACCACCTGGCGCTCCACCACAACCTGCGCGCCGATGCGCTCCCCACCCTGCAGACGCGTCTGCGCGAGATCCCGCGGCAGCAGGTCCGCACCCACCTGCTCACCCCCGCCTCGGTCCAGACCCAAACCGGGACCCTGATCTCCCCGGACATTCTGGAGCAGGTCCGCAAGAGCTATTGGACGAAGTCCGGACTGCTGCAGCAGTTGTCGCACACCCTCTCGCCCGATCAGCCGGATCCCTTCCTGGCCTTGCGCGACAAAAAGCGGGAACTCTACCAGACGATCGCCAAGCATCTGGAGACCTACGAGTTCGACACGGCCGACCTCCAGCTCAATCTGCTTCTGGATCTCGACGACCGGGACCGGTTCGCGCTGGTGAACAAGGCGCGGCTGGCTATCGAGCGCCGCAACCTTCCCGAGGCCGGGCTCTGGATGGATCTGGCCAAGGAAAACGGCGTCACGTCCGCCGAGCTGGTCTGGCACGAGGCGGCCCTCCTGATCCTCGACGGCAAGCTGCCCCAGGCCCGCGAGCGCCTCAACGCCGCGCTCGCCGCCGCCCCCGCCGACATCGGATTGTGGGGTCTGCTGGCGGAGATCCTGCTGCGGCTGGGGGAGTATCCCGAACTCGAGACGCGCGTCTTTCCCGTGCTGCGCAACGCCTCCGGCAAAAAAGAGAACTATCTCATGTACCAAATCCGCGGCCATCTGCTCCGGCACAACGGCCCCGAACACTACCGCGCCGCGCGCGCGAACTTCCTGCGCGCCCTGGAGCTGAACCGCCACCTCCACGACCTGCGCGAGGAGATCCTGCGGCTCGACGACGTGCTGGAGGTGCCCGCCTTCAGCGAACAGGACGCCTGCGCGGTTCTGCGCCGGGACCCCGACCACGCCTACGCCAACTACCTCTGGGGACGCGTGCGGCTCGACCGCGGCGAACTGGACCTCGCCGAAGATCTCTTCCGCCGGAGTTTGGAGACCGAGCGCAACGCGCCGGCGTTCGCGGGCCTCGGCACGGTCCTGCTGGAAAAAGGCGACCACGCCCTCGCCGAGAAGTTCCTGCGGCGCGCGCTCGGCGACGAGCCGCAGCGCCTCGCCGCCTGGCACGCGCTGGCCCGTCTGCTCCTGGCCACCGGACGCGCCGATGAGGCTTCCCAAGCCCTCGACACCGTGCTCCGGGCTAAACCCGCCGACTTTTCCGCGCGCCTGACGCTGATCCGCATCCGGATGGCGCAGCGCAACCACCGTGAAGCCGCCGAGGCGATCTCCGCTCTGCTGGAGAACGAAGCCCGCCTGCCCCGGCACATCCTCCGGGAACTCAACCCCCTCAGACAGCAACTGCTCCGTGACCTCGCCAACTAATCCGTACCGCATGATCCCGCTCCAGAAAATCGCCGCCTATCTCGAATATCTCGCCCTCCGCCTCCTGGGCATGCTCTACGGCCTGGTCCCCGCATCGCGGGCCTATACCCTGGGCGCGCGCCTGACCGCCCTCGCCTACCCGCTGTTCCCGGCGCGCCGGCGCACGGCCGTCGAGAACATCCTGAAGGCGCGTATCACCGAGGATCCGGCCGAAGCCGACCGGATCGCGCGTCAGGCCTTCGGCCATCTTGCGGGCCACCTGTGCGAGGCCCTCAAGGTCGGAAGCGTCATCACGCCCGGGACCTGGCGCGACCACATCACCTTCGACGGCCCCGCCGAATCGTTCTCCCTCCTGCTGGAATCGCCCGGCGTCCCGATCCTCATCCTCACGGGGCACCTCGGTGCCTGGGAATCGGCCGTGCCCCTCCTCTCCGGCACCCGCCCGATGATCGCCGTGGCCCGTACCCTGAACAACCCGTTCGTCGAACGGTTCCTCAAGCGGCACCACTTCCGCGGACAGATCACCATCATCCCGAAAAAAAAGGGGTTCTCGCCGGACGTGCTGCGCGCCTGGAAACGCCAGGGCGCCGCCATGACGCTCGTGATGGACCAGCACGCGAACCCCAGGCAGGGCGTGACGGTTGACTTCCTGGGCCGTCCCGCCTCCACCCACACCTCTCCCGCGCGCCTGCACCTCCAGACCGGCGCGCCGATCCTGGTCGGCGGGTTCGTGCGCGACGGGCTCTTCCGCTACCGCATGGTCAGCGGCCTCCCGATCCGCTTCCAACCCACCGGCGACCGGGAGGCGGATGTCCGCGCGCTCACCGCGGAGATCAACGCGCGCCTGGGCGAGGTGATCCGGCGCTACCCGGAACAGTACCTCTGGGCCCACAAACGCT
>JAVEYH010000086.1:0-15326 GCA_034003585.1 Kiritimatiellia bacterium | reverse complement strand
CTGCGCTGTTGGCGGAATTTGGATCCTGCGGCGCGCCGCGCGCTGCTGGCGCAGATCGCGTCGGTCGATTTCGGTGAGGTCACGCGCATGCGGAACATGCTGGCCAACCGCACCGTCGCCCATAGCTGCGCCCCCCGTCCCGCGCCGGTCGTGAAATGGACCCGGCGGATGCGTGCCGAAGCGTTTGCGGAGGGTCAGGAACAGTTGCGCCGGGGCAGCGTGGCGGCGCTGCTGGTGGCTGGCGGCCAGGGTTCGCGCCTGGGGTATGAGGGGCCGAAAGGCGCCTACGGGATCGGCCCGGTGTCGGATTTGCCGCTCTTTTATTTCCATGCACGCAAACTCGTGCGGCTCGCCCGTCTGTACGGCAGGCCCGTGCCCTTCTATATCATGACCAGCGAGGTGAACGACGCCGCGACGCGCGCCTGTTTCGAGGATCACAACTATTTCGGCCTTCATCCCGATGACGTGATTTTCTTTAAACAGGGGTTGTGGCCGGCATTGGATGAGGCGGGGCGTCTGATTCTGGAAACGCCCGGACGCATCTTCATGAGTCCGGACGGTCACGGCGGCACGCTCACCGCGCTGGACCGCAACGGGTGCCTGCAGGACATGGCCGCGCGCGGGATCCGCAGCGTGTTTTATTTTCAGGTGGACAATCCGCTCGTGGAGATCGCCGACCCCGCGTTCGTGGGGCTGCACGTTCTCTGCCGCGCCGACCTTTCGCTCAAGCTCTGCCTCAAATCTTCCGCCACGGAAAAGATGGGGGCGGTCTCCGTGCTCGAGAACGGACGGTTCGGCATGATCGAGTATTCCGAAATGACGCCGAAGCAGGCGGCGCGGTTCCGGTACGGCAGCCCCGCGATCCACGTCTTTTCGCTCGCGTTCCTCAAGCGGGAGGCGCGGAAAGAGCTGCCGCTGCACCTGGCCCATAAGAAGATCGCCTGCGTGGACGAGGCGGGGCGTCCGGTTACGCCCGCCGCGCCGAACGGATACAAGTTTGAAAAGTTCATTTTCGACGTGCTGCCCGACGCGAGGCGGCTTGTCAATCTGGCGTTCGACCGGGACGAGGAGTTCTCGCCGGTCAAGAACGCGGTTGGCGAGGATTCGCCCGCCACGTGCCGCACGGCCTTGCAGGCCAAGTGGCGGCGGTGGCTCGCGGCGGCGGGCGTGACGGTGCCGGATTCGGTCCCGGTCGAGATTGATCCGGCGTATGCCCACGGCGCGGGTGAACTGAAACAGGGATTGCGGCTAGGGTGACGCGTTGCAGCGTGCGACGGAACCAAACAGGGAAAGAGGAAAAGAACATGAGACCCGTGGTGCTGATTATCCGTGACGGATGGGGGATCAACCCCCGTGAGGAAGGCAACGCCGTGTTTGCGGCGCAGACGCCGGTGATTGACCGGCTCAAGGCGCGGTATCCCTGGACGCGGCTGGCATGCAGCGGCGAGGCGGTGGGCCTGCCGGAGGGGTATCAGGGATCCAGCGAGGTCGGCCATCTCAACATGGGCGCGGGCCGCGTGGTGATCCAGGAGCTGAAGCGCATTGACGACGGCCTGACCACCGGGGAGCTGTTCGCCTCGCCGAAGTGGGCGGGGCTGATCGCGAACTGGAAGCAAAACCGCAGCGCGCTGCACTTCATGGGGCTGCTGCAGGATGAGGGGGTCCACGCCCATCAGGAGCATCTGTTCAAGCTGATGCGCCGTGCGCGCGGCGAGTTCCCGGAAGGCCGGATCGTCATTCACCCGTTTCTGGACGGGCGCGACACGCCGCCGCGCAGCACGCTCGAGTACCTCGCGCGCCTCGAACAGGAGATGGAGGCGGTCGGCAACTGCGCGATCGGCACGCTTCAGGGCCGGTATTACGCGATGGACCGGTCGAAGAATTACGGCTTGACCGATATTGCCTATGCCTGTCTTGTGGGGGCGGAGGGGCGCGCGGCAGCATCCGCCGCCGGGGCGGTCGAGGAGTCCTATGCCAAAGACCGGACACCGGACAAGACCCCGATGACGGATGAGTACATCCCGCCGTATGTGATCGGCGGGTACCGGGGTATGGCGGACGGCGATTCCGTGATGCACTTCAATTACCGTCAGGACCGCGCGATCCAGTTGACGCAGGCGTTCGTCTGCGACGGGTACACCGGAACGCGCAAAGCCCGGCCGCGCGTCACCTATCTGGGCTTCACCCGGTATTGGGACGAGTTCGGCGAGTATCTGCTGGGCGCCATGGGCGGGGACGGCGGCATGGATAAGCTGTTGGGAGAGGTGATCTCCGCGGCGGGACTGCGGCAGCTCCGGATCGCCGAGACGCAGAAATTCCGCCATGTGACCAGTTTCTTCAACGGCAAGTCGACGCAGCCGTATGCGGGGGAGGACCAGGTGGATGTGCCGAGCCGGTTCGACCCCGCCACCTTCGCCAGCCACCCCGAAATGGAGGCGCAGAACGTGACCGACGCCTTGCTGGAACGGATGCGCGAAAATCCTTACGCATTTATCGCGGTGAACTACGCGAATGGCGACATGGTCGGCCATACGGGGGATTTGGAGGCGGCGCGCCAGGCGGTGGAGGTGGTGGACGCGTGCATCGGCCGGCTGTTGCCGCGCCTGTTCGAGTTGGACGCCCATGTCCTGATCACGGCGGATCACGGCAATGCGGAACAGATGCGGGATTACGCGACCGGGATGGTGAAAACCAGCCATACCCTGAATGAGGTGGAGTGTCTCTATGTCGCGCGGGATGCGGTGGGTGTCAAACTTGTGCCCGCCGGAAAATTGTGCGATGTGGCGCCGACCGTGCTGGCGCTGCTCGGTCTGCCGGTGCCGGCGGAAATGACGGCGCAGAGTCTTGTGACCGGACGGCCCGACTGGGAGTAGGGTGGGTGCGGACAGCGGATGCGGGACGCACGCGGAATGGGGGGGACGTGCTGAGACGGAGAAGGTTCGTGGTGATGGCTGCGGCGCTATGCCTGATGGGGGCGCAGGCCTGGGCTGTGGTCCGGTTCGATAACAGCTACTACAGTGCGCGCAACCGCGAGCGCGCGGTGCGCAAACGGACCACGCTGATTGTGCTGCACACCACGGAGGCGCCCTCGCGCAGCGCGCTGAGGAAACTGAGCGATCTCGGCGAGTGCCACTACTGTATTGACGAGGCGGGCCGGGTTTACCGGATCATCGACCATCGGCGGGAGGCGTACCATGCGGGCCGAAGCATGTGGAACGGCCGCGCCAACGCGGATGAATTTTCGGTCGGGATCGAGATATGCGGCTACCACAACAAGCCGCTGGCCGCGGCGCAATACCGGTCGCTGGCGGCGCTGATCGGCGAGCTGAAGCACATCTACAAGATCGCGGACCACAATGTGATTTCGCATGCGCATGTGGCGTACGGGGCGCCGAACAAATGGCATCGGCGGAGTCACCGGGGGCGGAAACGATGCGGGATGCTTTTTGCCCTGCCTGCGGTCCGCGCGCGGCTCAATCTCCGCGCGCGCCCGAAAAGCGATCCGGATGTGCGCGCGCGGCGGCTGGTGGTGGGGGACGCCTATCTCGCGAATGTCCTGTACGGTTCAGGATCCGCGGGGACGGCGGGTTCCGTCCCGGTTATCCGGCCGGCAGAAGAGAATGTGATCGCCAAGGGCCGCAGCGCCTGGGACATCGCCCGCGATGCGTACAATGACCCCACCACGCTATACCGGTATCCCGACGGAAAGGTCAAACGCGGGAATCAGATCGCCGATTTCAAGCGGATCCCCGCAGGTACGCGGGTCACCGTGAGGGCGGATGTGCGGGAGAACCGGACGGAGACGTATCAGGTGATCGGGGTGAACGGGGGGGCGCAGGATATCGCGGGCGAGGAGGCCCGGAGCGCGGCAACGGTGTACGTCTATCCGAACGGCGCCTATGCGCGCGGCAGCCAGTTGCGCGCCGAGGCGGTCCTGAAAATGCCGTACGGAACCCGGGTGCTGACCGGATACGCCATCGGCGGGCCGATCACGTCGGGCCGCAAAGCCACGGACATTTGCGGCAACCGCTGGCGCTCCCCCGACACGTTTTTCCTGATCTCCGGCGCGCTGGTTCCGGGGAACAAAGTGGACGACAGCCGGATTCCCGTCGGCACCATGCTGTTCTTCAAGAATTGAGCGGGTCCGGATCGGATCGGAGCATCGCCGAAACGGCTTTGAAGATCACCTGGGGTTCGGCCATGCGCCCCTGTCCCCGCGTGCCGCAGGCGAGATCCCCGGATTCGGGGTCTACCCGGCGCGCGCCGCGCGACGCGAGCAGAGCCAGGTTGGCCTGCGTCGCCGGATGTTCCCACATGCCGGAATTCATGGCGGGCGCGATGACCAGCGGCGCGCGCGACGCGAGCGCGGTGGCGGTCAGCAGATCGTCCGCCAGCCCGCCCGCGAGTTTGGCGATCACATTGGCGGTGCAGGGCGCGATGACCAAAATGTCGGCGCGCTCCGCAAGGGAGATGTGGCCGGGCATCCACGCCTCCGGTTCGTCAAACGGATCGATCGGCACCGGATTGCGGGACAGCGTGCGGAACGTCAGCGGCGAGACGAACCGCATGGCGGCTTGCGTCATCACCGCGTGCACGTCGTGCCCGCCTTTCACCAGCAGCCGGGTCAGCTCGCAAGCCTTGTAGGCGGCGATCGAACCGGTCACCCCCAGCAGTATGGTTGCCATGCCCTTCTCCTTTCCCGCGCGCCGTTGGCGCGAAACGCGTCAGATGAATCCCGCCCGGACATTGATGATGTCGCACACGCGCCGGAACGCCGTGTCGAGATCATCGTTGGTCACCTGATACATGTACTCGTTGGCGCGCGCCATTTCTGCTTGGGCGTTGCGGATCCGTTTCTCGATCACCGCCGGCCGGTCCGTGGCGCGGCTTTGCAGCCGTTCGGCCAGTACTTCCAGCGAGGGCGGGGTGATGAAAATATCGACGTACCCCTGCCGCAGCGGGTTGTCTGCGGGCAGGCCCGCCACACGCGTGCGGACCTGGTGCGCGCCGGCGACATCGATGTCCAGAAGCATGCACTGGCCTTCGCGGAGCGTGTCATACACCGGGTCTTTCAGGGTGCCGTAATAATGGTCATGCACGGTGGCGTACTCGAGGAACCGGTCTTCCGCGATCAGCCGCTTGAACGTATCCTCCGAAAGGAAATGGTAATCAATCCCGTCCTCCTCGCCGATGCGCGGTTCGCGGGTGGTGCAGGAAACGGAATAACACAACTCCGGGTAGTGTTGCAGCAGCAGGTCGCATAAGGTGGTCTTGCCCCCGCCTGACGGTGCGGACAACACAAGGAACAGCGGTTTCATCACGATTCTCCTTCACAAAACACGTCACAGTGTACCCGCTTACGGAACCGGATCAAAGTGCAAAAATGGGTGGCGGAGATGCCCGGATGCGGTTCAAGATTGGGCATGCTGATGAACCGGTGTCTCTTCCGGAACAGGCATCCGCTTTCTGACGGTCAGTCCATGGCGGAAAGGCGTGGAATCCCAAGAAACACGTTGTTTTACAGGACCGATCCGTTCCCGCAAAACGGAATCGCACCCGAGCAAACCGCGCCGCGACAGTTTTACGTGCATGGAAGCGCGGAGGGATGTAGAATTCTTGCCAACAAAGGAGGGAAAGATGGGGAGAAGGCTGGTTGCGGCATTGTTTTTGGCGTGTGGGGCCTGCTGGGCGCAGGGGGCGACCGCGCAGGATCCGATGAAGGTGACCCGGGAGGAGGTGCGGACGCGTCTGGAGCGGATGCCCGCCACGCACCCGCGGCTGTTCATCAATCGGGCGGACGCGTTTGAATCGATCGTCAAAGGGGACGGAACCCCTTCGGCCGCAGGGGTGATCCGCGATTGGATCATCCGGGAAGCCGATGCGGTGTTGCCGCAAGAACCGGCCGTCCGCACGGAAGAGGGCTTCCGGATGCGGGGGCAGCATCAGGTGCAGAAACGGGTCGGACTGCTGGCAACCGCATACCGCCTCACCGGAAAGGCTGCTTACGCGGAGCGGGCGAAAGGGGAGATGCTGGCCGCGGCCGCGTTCAGCGATTGGAACCCGAAGCACTTTCTGGACACGGCGGAAATGACCTTGGGTCTGGCGCTGGGGTACGACTGGCTTTACGACGCGCTGGACCCGGACACGCGCGCGACCGTGGCCGGGGCGATCCGGGAGAAAGGTCTGAAACCGGCTTTGGCGCGGACGTATTTCTGGACGGAAGGCAACAACAACTGGTCCCAGGTGTGCTGGGGCGGCCTGGTCGCGGGCGCGCTCGCGATACGCGATCAGGAGCCGGAACTCGCGCTGTCGGTCATCCATAAAGCGGTGACGTCGGTTCCCCGCTCGATCCGGCCCTACGCCCCGAACGGAAGTTACCCGGAGGGTCCGGCATACTGGGGCTACGGCACGACGTATTACGTGATCATGCTGGATCTGCTGACCCAGGCCTTGGGCACGGAGTTCGGCCTGTATGATTTGCCGGGGTTTCCCCGGACCGGAGAGTACATCAATCTGGTGACAGGCCCCGGCGGGCGGTTTTATAACTATGCGGACGGCGGTGACGGCCGGTCACATCTGCTCGCGTTGTGGTGGTTGGCGCGCCGCGGTGGCCGTCCCGACTGGCTGAAGCGGGAGGTTGCCGACCTGCGGGAGGCGTTCCGGCTCAACGATCCGGGCAAGACCGGGTTGCGGCAGGTCGCTCTGCCCGCGCTGCTCTTGCTCTGGGCGCGGGAGATCGAGGACCGCCAGCTTGTGAGCCGCATGCCGCTCCACTGGTCGGGCGGAGGGCATGTTCCGGTTGTGGTGCTGCGCACGTCGTGGGCTGATCCCGATGCCGGATATCTGGCCACGAAAGGCGGGCCCGCCTCACAGAATCACGGCCACATGGATGCGGGATCGTTCATTTACGAGGCGGACGGAGTGCGCTGGGCGGTGGACCTGGGCGCGCAGGGGTATTATTCGATCGAAAAGCTGGGGATGAACCTGTGGAATTCGAAACAGGAATCCGACCGCTGGAAGGTGTTCAGACTGAACAGCGCGAGCCACAACCTCATCACGATCGATGGGCAACCGCACGCGGTGAGCGGATTTGGCAGCGTTGCGCGCTTCAGCGACAATCCGGAGCGGCCCCACGCGGTGCTCGATCTGGGTCCGGTCTACGCCGGTCAGGCGGCCGGGGTGTGGCGCGCGTGCGCGTTGCTGCCCTCCCGCGTCGGGGTGATTCAGGACCGCCTCACGGGGGTCCGGGCCGGGGCCGCGGTCCGTTGGGCCATGGTGACGCGGGCCGCGGGCTGTCACATAGCGGGACGGGACATGGTGCTGACGCACCAGGGCAAACGCCTGACCGTGCGGGCGACGCATCCGGCGGAGGTGACATGGCGGGTGATTGATCTCGCCGAACCGCCGAACCCGTGGGATGCCGCCAATCCGGGGGCGCGCATGATCGCTTTTGATGTCGCGGCGCCGCAGGACGGCCGGGTGGAAACCCGTGTTCTGCTCTTTCCGGGCGGGACCGCGCCGGGAGAAGAGGTGCCGGACTTGATCGCGCAGTCCGGGCCGTGAGCCGTGTCGTTGTTAGGGAACGGGCTTATGATTGTCGGAAGCTAAACAAAGCTGGGTATCGGAAAAAACGTGTTGATCGACAGCAGGACGGGACACGTTCTCAAACTCATCCTTCCTCCCTCCTCCCTGGGTGCGGGTCCGTTTCCGCAAAACGGACCCGCACCCGGCCCATATCTTGTGGCACGCATCGGGATTGCGGAGAGGGTACCGCTATAGTAAACTGGGGTCATGAACGAAACAGCATGGAAAGCGGTGGAGACCGAGGTGGCGGCGACGCGCGCGGTGCATCTGCGGGACTGGTTCGCGAAAGATCCCAAGCGGGCGGAGCGGTTCACGGTGAGCGCGGCCGGATGGACGCTGGACTATTCCAAGAACCGCATCACGCCGGCGCTGATGCGCCGTCTGGTGGAACTGGCCGAAGCCAGCGAGCTGCGAAAATGGATCGGCGCCATGTTCGCGGGTGAGCCCATCAACGAAACAGAGAATCGCGCGGTTTTGCACACGGCTCTGCGCAACAAGCCTGATCGTCCGGTGTATGTCAAAGGTCAGGACGTGATGCCCGGGGTGACGGCGGTGCTGGACGCCATGTCGGCGTTCGCGGAACGCGTGCGCAAGGGCAAATGGCTCGGCCACACCGGCAAACGCATCCGGCATGTCGTCAACATCGGGATCGGCGGTTCGGATTTGGGGCCGGCCATGGCGTGTCAGGCGCTGAAGCCCTTTGCCAAGCGTTCGCTGGAGATGCATTTTGTCTCGAATGTGGACGCGACCCATCTGGCGGAGACGCTGCATTCGGTCAAAGCCGAGCAGACCTTGTTTATCGTGGCGTCGAAAACGTTCACGACGCAGGAAACCATGACCAACGCGATGAGCGCGCGGGCATGGCTGGTGGAACGGCTCGGCAGCGAAACCGCGGTGGCCAAACACTTTGTCGCGGTTTCCACGAATGCGGAACGGGTGGCCCGGTTCGGTATCGATCCGGCGAACATGTTCGGGTTCTGGGAGTGGGTCGGCGGACGCTACTCGCTGCCCTCGGCGGTCGGACTGCCGCTCATGATCGCGATCGGTCCCCGTCTCTTCCGGAAGATGCTCAAGGGGTATCACGCGATGGACCGGCATTTCGCGACGGCGCCCTTCAGCCGGAACATGCCGGTGATTCTGGGCCTGTTGGGAGTGCTCTACGCGAACGGGTATGGCGCGGAGAGTTACGCCGTGCTGCCGTATGACCAGTACCTCGCCCGGCTGGCGGCCTATCTGCAGCAACTCGATATGGAGAGCAACGGCAAATCGGTGGACCGCCAGGGACGCCGGGTCGGGTACGCGACCGGCCCGATCGTCTGGGGCGAGCCCGGCACCAACGGACAGCACGCCTTTTATCAGCTCATCCATCAGGGCACGCGCCTGATCCCCTGCGATTTCATCGGATTCTGCAGCTCGCACAATCCGTTGGGCGACCACCATGACAAACTGATGGCGAATTTCTTCGCGCAGACTGAGGCGCTGGCGTTCGGCAAAACCGCGGACGCGTGCCGCGCCGAGGGGGTGCCGGAAGCGCTGGTTCCGCACAAAACCTTTGCGGGCAACCATCCGACCAACACCCTGCTGGCCGACGCGCTGACGCCCGAGACGTTCGGCGCGCTGATCGCGCTCTATGAGCACAAGGTCTTCACGCAGGGTATCATCTGGAACATTTTCTCGTTTGACCAGTGGGGCGTGGAGTTGGGCAAGGTCCTGGCTTCCAAGGTGCTGCTCGAACTGGCCGCGAGCGAAGCCCCCGTGCTGCGCCACGACGCGTCGACGAACGCGCTGATCGCCCGGTACCGCGCGGTGCGGGGGAGGCCGTGATGCCAGTACGCTTCGAGCCGACCGGACTGGACGGGGTGATCCTGTGTGTCCCGCAGGTGTTCCGCGACGCGCGCGGATTCTTCCTCGAAACCTATCACGCGGCCCGGTACCGGGAGGGCGGTGTCCGCACCGTGTTCGTGCAGGACAACCGTTCCCGTTCGTCGCGCGGCGTGCTGCGGGGTTTGCACTATCAACTGCATAAACCGCAGGCGAAACTGGTCTCGTGCCTGCGGGGCGAGATCTTCGATGTGGCGGTGGATGTCCGCCGGGGGTCGCCGACCTTCGGGCGCTGGTCGGCCTCGGTGCTCACGGAGGAGAATCAGCATCAGCTCTTCATCCCGGCGGGTTTTGCGCACGGGTTCTGTGTGCTTTCGGAGAGTGCCGAGATCGCCTACAAATGTTCGGAGTTCTACGATCCGCGCGATGACCGGGGCATCCGTTGGGATGATCCGGATGTGGGCGTCGACTGGCCCGTACAGGAGCCGGTGCTCTCGGCGAAAGACGCGGTGCAGCCGCTGTTGGCGGACGCCGAACTGCCGGAGTGGCGGCCTGCGGATGCGTTGGCCGGAGTGCTGGGATGAGCCATACGGAAGGAGCCGTTCGCATGCCTGATACGGCGCAACAGCGTGAGTGGGGCGAGCAGCCTCTGGCCCGGATCCTGTCGGAAGCCGGGCTCGCACCGCATGATCTGGTGACGGCGTCGGAGGTGCCGATGACGCATAAAATGGTCGCGCGCGCCTGCAAAGGGCGTTGGCTGACGCCGAACACGCGCCGGATTGTGACCGCGGCGCTCAACCGGGCAACGGGCCGGGCGTACACCCCGCCCGACCTGTTCACGTACGGGTGACTGCGGGCGGGGTTCTGCCCCGGCCGCACGCTGCGCGTTTGGGGGGACGGACTGCGTTTTACAGCCGGGCCCGCACGAAATCGCGCAGCGCCGCCACCGAGATGAAGTTGCGGATGTCGAAGTCGCTGTCCTCGATCACGATGCCGAACGCCTCTTCCAGCCCGACCACGAGCTCGAGCAGGCAGACGGAGTCAACCCCGTAGGCGTCGATCAGCGAGGCGTTCGTGTCGATCTCTTCCGCGGCGACGCTGAGGAACAGCCGTCCGACAATCATCTCTTTCAGTTTGGCTTCAATTGTATTCGTGTCCACGTGTCCCCCCCTGTCCGTTGTTTGGCCGGCGCGCGGCACGAACCGTGTCCGTCCGCAGCCGGTTTGACCCCCGGTATCGCATTAAGGATGCGGCACCTGCAATAATTTGGCCTCGATCCGGTTGAGGCGCTCGGCAAGGTCATACGCCGAGCGCTGCGACGCTTTTTTATTCATCACCTGCAGGATGATCGAGAGGATCAGCAACCCGATGATCGCGACCACATGCAGGAAAGAGACCCCGCAGTGCGGAATTTCGGGCGTGTGAGGTTCCGGCGCGGTCGCGGACGCTGGTTTGGCGGCGGCGCGCGGAGCGGGCTTCTTGAGAGTGATCTCCTTCCGGTTCGCGCCCGGAGAAGCGGCCGGGGCGTCAGCCGGTTTGGCGGCGGGTTCCGCAGGTGCGGCGGTGGGTGCGGACGCAACCGTGGCCTGGGCGTCAGCCGGCTTGGCGGCCGGTTCCGCGGGTGCGGCGGCAGGTACGGCGGCAGGTACGGGTGCGGCGGCAGGTACGGCGGCAGGTGCGGATGCGGCCGGAACCGCGGCCGGGGCGGGAGTCTGGACCGCGGCCGGGGCGTCAGCCGGTTTGATGGACGGTTCCGCAATGGGTGCGGCGGCGGGTGCGGGTGCGGCCGGAACCGCGGCCGGGGCTACGGATGGGGTGGTTGCGGGATCGGGAGCCGGGGCACCTTCAGCGGCTGCGGAGGATGGGGCAGGGGGCGTCTTCGGCATCTTCGTTTTGCCGGCATCCGAATCCACGACAAAGGCGTTTCCGCATTTGGGGCATTTCTGGCTGATCGGTTTTCCGAGGTCAAAGATTGCGAGTTTGGCTTCGCATTTCGGGCACTGCACGATACGTTTCATCCGAGTTCTCCTTGAGTGAGTATGAGTCCAGTGTATTCGTTCCCGCCCGGTTGGGCAAGCCGGAGATTCAGCCTGCAGCTTCGGGCCCGCGCCGGGGACATTACCGGACCGGCGCGGATTTCAGGCGCGGCGGCGGGGGAAAGATGCCCTTGAGTGCGTTTTCGCACAGGGCGCGCGTGTCCTGCGGAAAGTCGTTTTTGATGATCCACTTGAGAAAACCCGGGTCCTCTTTGGCCAGATCCCGCAGTTTGGCCCCTTTCTTCTTGCCGAAATGGATGACCACCTCATCCTCGACCCAGCGCAGGCGTCCGGAGCGGTCCGCATTGAAGGGGTCGATCGGATTCAGGAGGCGGTCGAGCGCTCCCATCTCACGCGGCAGATCGTCATAGCGGGCGAACTGCCCGCGCAGGACGTCGAGCGTAGCGCGCACATCCGCTTCTGCGCCGTGCGCGTCAGCATGCGTGCGTCCGCAGTAAAAGGCCAGGGCCGCCGAGAGGTCGCGCGGCTCCTTGGTGTGGAAAATGCGCTGCGCGTCCAGGAGGCGCCGGGAGAGGGCATCGAACGGGATGCCGACCCGGGCGAACTCTTCGGAAAGCATGGGGATGTCGAACCGGCCGGCGTTAAACCCCGCCAAATCGGAATCCCCGAAAAAGGTGAGGATTTCCAGCGCCTTGTCCTGGAATCCCGGCTGGTCTTTGACGTGCTCGTCGGTGATCCCGTGAATCGCCGTGGTCTCGACCGGAATCGGAATGCCGGGGTTCAGCAGCCAGTATCCTTCGGTCTCCGTGCCGTCGGGGTCCAGACGAATGGCGGCCAATTCGATGATCCGGTCGGATCGGGGGCTGATTCCGGTGGCTTCGATATCGAAAACGACGAGGGGACGGTCAAGCGGAAGAGGGAACATACGGGTCTTTCCTGGGTTGAAGTTATCGGTTCCTTGGGGCAAAACGGGTCAGGGGGGCGACGGGAAGAGCGCGTCGAAGTCGACCGACTCCGGCCGCCGGGGCAACACATCATTCGCGCGCATGGCGGCTTTCAGCTCGGCAGCGGAGTCCGCGTCATCCCACCAGTATCCCAGCAGCGAGCGTTCATCGCCGAATTTCGCGAGCACGGTGTCCGGCATGCCGAACCGGTTCCAATACAGCAGGCGCGTGGAGTTGATGTTCCAAAGCAGGACATACGGGACCGCCGCGGCCACGCGCGCGTCAATCTCGCGGTTGATGGCATTGCGCGCGGTGATGCTGAAGAGGGTTTTCTGTTGTTCGATGAGGGCGTCGACCCGCGGGTCCTTGAACCCGGTCAGGTTGTTGCCGGAAGGCCGGTCCGCCTCTTTGGAGTGCCACATGCTCTCCGGATCGCGGAAGAGAGAGCCCCCCCAGGCGGCCCAGGTGATGTCGAACCGGTACTCATCCATGTCCCGCATCCAGGAGGCGAAATCCTTGCGTTCGATTTTCATCTCGATGCCGGCCTCCCGGAAAGCTGTGGCGCAGACGGCCAGGAATTTATCGGAGCCGCCGTCACGCGTGAGGAAGGTGAAACGCAGCGGCTGCCCGGCCTTTTCCAGAACGCCTGTCTTCGGGTTGGGCCGGTACCCCGCTTCACGCAACAGCGCCTTGGCGCGGGGCAGGTCAAACGTGAAGGCGGGGTTGGCGCAGGGGTGGGCGCCGTCGTACAGGTCCTCGAAGTACGAGCGGTGCAGAAAGTAGGCGTTGAACATCATGGTGCGGTTCATGGTCTCGCGGTCCACCAGATGGGCGAGCGCCTGGCGCACGCGCAGATCATCGAAAGGCGGGCGACGCATGTTCATGGCGAACCCCTGGAATCCGATCGGGTTGTGGTTGCGCACGCGGCACTTGACAATCCAATTCTTGTCAAATTTCCCGCCGATCGTCTCGTTGGCCCAGATGCGCGCCGCATAGATGGCGTACACATCCACCAAGCCCTTTTTGAAGGCTTCAAAGGCATTCCCGGTGTCCGAGTAGTAGCGGAAAACGAGCGAGTCGAAATTCATCGTGTGGCGGGCGGCGGGCCGCGCGTCCGCCCACCAGTCGCGTCGTCGCCGCATGCGGATCTCGATCTGCTCCCGCACGGCGTCCAGCACGTACGGTCCGGAGACCACGGGACGGTCGAAGTCGATGCGGTTGAAATCCTGTCCCGACAGGGCGTGCCGCGGCAGGATCTCGAACGAACCGAGGGCCAGCAGATTGCGCCAGTGGCTTTCGCGCGCGCGGAACCGCACGGTGCGCGGCCCCAAAAGCTCCGGCGAATCGAAGACACCGAGCGCCACCTTGGATGCCCCGGTGGCGTGGCGGGGGTCCATGATCTGGTCAAAGGTCCACTTCACGTCTTCCGCGGTGACCGGCGCGCCGTCACTCCACCGGGCCGCGGGATCCAGTTCGAAGGTGTAACACAGTTTGTCGTCGGAAAGAATCCAGCGGCAGGCCAGCCACGGGGTGAATTCGGTGGTGACCGGATCGGTCGCCAGCAGCGTCTCATACATCAGGCCGAAAATCTGCCGGGTGTAGGTGTTGGAATCGATGTAGGCGTTGAGGCTCTTGGGGGGCTGGAAGGCGGCAAAGCGCAGCATGCCGCCCGGCACCGCATACGGGCTGGCCAGCGGATCCGGCTTTTCTTGCCATCCCGGTTTCGGATACGCGTCATCCGACCGCGCGGCGAGCGCGGCGGAGAGCGGGATCAACATGAGGTACGGGAGAAGCATGGCCAAAAAAAGTGCAAAAACCGAAAAGCAGGCGGAGCGTTCGCTCCGCCTTGGCTTGGGGCAGGGTATCCGGACCTCAGCCGTTGCGCTTCTCGAAATCCCGCATGAACGCGACCAGCGTCTCGACGCCGGCAACCGGGAAAGCGTTGTAGATCGAGGCGCGGATCCCGCCGACGGAACGGTGGCCTTTGAGTTGTTTCATGCCGGCTTCCGACGCCTGCTTGATGAAAAGCGTCTCCAGCTCCTCGGTGGGCAGGCGGAAGGTGACGTTCATGTCCGACCGGTACTCGCGTTTCGCGGTGCCGCGGTAGAAACCGGAGGCGTCGATCACATCGTAGAGCCGCTGCGCCTTGTCGCGGTTCACTTGGAAGAGGTTCTCCAGCCCCTGTTTTTTGATCCAGCGGGTGACCAGGCAGAGCATGTAGACACTGAAACACGGCGGGGTGTTGTACAGCGAATGGTTCTCGATGTGCGTCTGGTAACGCAGCAGGGTCGGCAGCGAGATGCTGCCCTGCTCCGCGAACTCCTTGCGGATCACGACCAGGGTGACGCCGGAAGGGCCGAGGTTTTTCTGGGCGCCGGCATAGATCATCGCGAACCGGTTGTAATCGAGCGGGCGGGAGAGGATGTCGGAAGACATGTCCGCAACGAGCGGCGATCCGGTTTCCGGCATGGCCTTGAACTGCGCTCCGGAGATGGTCTCGTTCGTTGTGATGTGGCTGTAGGCCGCGCCGGGGGTCCACTTCATCTCGCCCGTGTCTGGCATCCGGGTGGGGATGTCCTTCTGACAGTCGGCCGCAAGGTTCACATTGCCGATCAGGCGGGCCTGCTTGACTGCCGCGGCGCCCCACGAGCCGGCGTTCACGTAATCGGCGGTGCGTCCCTCGCCCAGAAAATTCATCGGCAGCATGGCGAACTGCAGGCTGGCGCCGCCCTGAAGGAACAGGACCTCGTAGCCGTCGTTCAGCCCCATCAGTTCACGGATGTTGGCGGCCGCCTCGTTGTGGACGGCATCGTACTCTTTGCCCCGATGGGACATTTCCATGATCGACATGCCGGAGCCCTTGTAATCGACCAGATCGGCTTGGGCCTCCTGCAGGACCTCCAGCGGCATGACGGCCGGACCCGCACTGAAATTATACACGCGCGCCATAACTCTCTCCTTCCGTTTTCGGCACCGGGAT
>JAVEYH010000085.1:0-15522 GCA_034003585.1 Kiritimatiellia bacterium | reverse complement strand
TCCTGCATTATCGACGCAAGCGCCTCGCGCTTGACCTCCATTCACCCACCCGTCCCGCCGCGAACCCTCTTGGCCATTTACAAATCGGACATTTTCAGTTTCTACCTGAAGAAGTTTCAGAAAAACACGGCGGCATTCGAGATTTCCGATTTACGAATGATGCCGGTCTTAATGCCAAGCAAGGCCCAGCAAAAAGCCCTGGCCGAACTGGCCACCCTGGCCATGTCCGCCAAGCGGCACGAATTCGAGGGGACGTCGCCGGCGAACGAGCTGGTTTCCCGTGTCCGCCAGTTGGGCGAAGCCCTGCGCGCGAGTGCTCCGGACTATCTCCGTCCCAGCGCGCAGGGGCACCTGCTCGAGACATCGTCCGACTGTCTGGAAGTGATCGAAAAGAGCGTCAACTGGGAAGCCGAAAAGCTCTACGGCGTCGAAGGCCAAGGGCCGTTCGACGAGTTTTGAAGAACGAGGTATTGAATGGGAGAAGCAACTGTGGACAGC
Source organism: Kiritimatiellia bacterium (assembly GCA_034003585.1). Lineage (GTDB taxonomy): Bacteria > Verrucomicrobiota > Kiritimatiellia > RFP12 > UBA1067 > JAPXSY01. The sequence goes on along the minus strand of JAVEYH010000085.1, from coordinate 15,024 downwards.
GATCAATGGCTGGATGAAGACGAGGCGCGTCTTCATGCGATCCTCGGCAACGATGTCGAGCGTAGCAAGAAGAACGCGGAGCGCTACCGGCAGTATCTGGCTGCGCGCCTGCCGTTGCCATTGCTCGTCACCGGAACCGAGGATTTTCCGTGGGAGGAACCCTATCTATTTGGCGGGTGGGACAAACGGGAGTACGAGAGATTGAAGCTGAAAAAACCCGCCCATACCGACACCTTCGAGTTGCTATCCCTAGAGCCGCCAGACGGGCACGAAGATGTGATAGCCAAAGTCAAACGGGTCTCGGATAGAAAGGTCTTCAAGATTGGGTTGTCATGGATTTGCTGCAAAGATGAATCGAGCGAGGCGTTCACCCTGCTGGATGATTATGGCGTCTGGCACACGAATTACTGATGCCGCCGCCTGCGTGCCCCTGTAGCGCGCAAAGGATTGTGCGTGAGTCCCCCGCCGACTGCCGCGAAGTGATGGAGAAGCGCGTACGCCTCAAAGGTGGGGCAGGCAGGAATGCCTGCCCAAAAATGGGGGCATTCGCCGAGCGCAAGCTCGCCGTACGCCCAGCCTGGGGCAACGCTCCAGGAAATAGGGGTTGATTCAGATGCGCAGGTCGGCGATACTATCTCCGTGGTGATGACATGATAACTGTGAATCCAGAATACGTTGTCGACAAGCACCAGAAACGCAAAGCGGTTCTGGTGACGACGGATGAATGGGAACAGATTGTCAGCGAGCTGGAGGAACTGGACGATATCCGCGCGTACGACGAAGCCCAGCGCCATGCTGCCGACAAGGTCCCCTTCGAGCAGGCCGTTCGAGACATCGTCCGACTGTCTCGAAGTGATCGAAGAGAGAGTCAACTGGTAAGCCGAATCGCTCTACGGCGTCGAAGGCCAGGGGCCGTTCGACGAGTGATTCTGGAAAAACGCATCACCGTTCCCCTGACCGCTGAGGGGGTTTCTGGTTACTGGTTTCTGGCGAATCCTCCTTGTCCATAACTTGCGCGTTGAACGTTCCTGTTATCCCTCGTTTTCGCCCGGTCCCCCGGCGGCGGGCCTGTCTCTTCCGATCCCGATCCCGATAGCGATTTCGATATCGATGCCCCGGCGCGTGCTCCATGCCCTCGTTTGCCGGGATGGCCGTACCCGTATCGCTATCGGGATCGTCCTTGGACGGCATCCGCCGCGTGACCCAAGTCAGGGAAACGGGGATGCGCCCGTTTCGGAATCGAGGTTGACTTCATTCGGATGTCTTTGCCAGAATCCGGGGTTAAGGAAAAATTGTGTGATCCGGTTCCGTCCCGGACTGGGGACGGCTGTCCGGCAAGGCTGGACGGCAGCGATCGAATCGGGTGAAAGGGTTAAAAACGAGAGGGTTTCCACCATGACAAAGACGAGAGGTCTGGGGTGCGTGTGCGGTTTTCTTCTGTCGGCGGGTGTGGCGTGTGCCGCCCAAACCAATTTCTTGTCGTTCGCCTACACGGCGAGTCTGGTGCCGGAGGCCGCCACACCGGACCCCTCGGCACGCCGGCTGAACGACGGGTTGTGGACGGACAGTGCGGCGCATGGGGTCCGTTACGCCGGGGATGTGGCGGTGACGCTTGACCTGGGGTGCCGCGTTCTCTTGTCGGATGTGGAGGCGCGGACGTTCGAAACGGAAGCGGAAGGCGTGTGGGCAACGGCCGGCGTCACGCTCGAAGCGGGCACGGACGGGGTGTCGTGGATCGCCCTGGGGAGGTTGGCGGCGGAGGGGGGCGGTGTTTTCCGGGGCACCGCGTTTTTCGCCCGTGTCCGGTATCTGCGTGTGACCTGCGCGCGGCAGACCGGGGCGGCCGGACAAATCCTGGCCGAGATCGCGGTCCGCGGCGAGGCCGAGGACGCGCAAGCGCTCCGCACGTTTTCCTACACCACTTCGGTGCCGTACAACCCCGCCGCGCATTCGGACGGAGGCATGAGCAAGCTGTATGACGGGTGGTGGACGAATGCCTCCAACCAGAGTGTGCAATACGGGCCCAGCACCATGGCGGCGGTGGATCCGGACGCACCGGGATACGCGATCGCGAGCAATGTGACGGTCACGGTGGACCTGGGCTCGGAACAGACGGTCTCCCGCGCCCACCTCTACGCTTTCCGGTCAAACGCTTCGAACGGGTACGTCACCGCGCGCGTCATCCTGAGCAACAGCCTCGACGGGGTGAGCTGGCAATACGCGGGCGAGCAGGAGGGGTATGAGACGTTGCCCATGAATTCGGTGCGGTTCGATTTCCTGTTGACCAATACGGTGGCGCGCTACTGGGCCTTTGTCTGCCTCAAAGGGGAGAGGGCGGATGTGCCCCGGCAGCTTTTGGGCGAGATCCAGGTGATCGGGCCGACGGTGCAGCCGGTTATGGGCGAGCCGCTTTTTTTCACGTATGCGATCTCCGCCCCGCAGGTGGCGGGGTACGGGGAAAGGACGGACCAGCCGCCGCGCCTGACGGACCGGACGTGGGACCATGTGGTGGAGAATGCCATCCGGGTGATCGGCGACACCGGAATCCTGGCGGATCTGGGCGCGCCCCAGTGTGTCGCGGGCGCGCGATTGCATTTGTGGGGGCCGGTCAAGTACGGCAGCACGGATAAGTGGTACGGAACGAAGCGTGTCCTGATTGAGGCGAGCGTAGACAGTCAGGCGTGGACGCAGGTGGCGGATCTGACCGTGAAGGGCGACAACCACTACAATGCGGTGTTCACCAACAAGCCCTATGCCCGGTATCTGCGTCTTTCCTGCGAGATGTGCGATGACGAGCCGGACAAGGACTTCGAGAACCAGATCTTCGGTGAGCTGCTGATTTTCCGGCCGCCGGGCAGCGTGATCGGCGCCGCGCCGGTGGAGGTCACCGGGGCGATCCCGTTCGCGGGGTTCGAGAGCGATCCGCTGCTGGATCCCGCCTTGATCGTGAAGGGGGGGACGGTGAACGGGTGGACGTTCTCGTACACGGACGCCGATCATTATGCCGGGTACCAGAGTAACGGCAGTGCGATATCGGGGGGGGCGACCTTGTCCCGATACTATGCGCCGGAGGGGAGCCAGACGGCGGTGCTGATGGGCGTGGCGTCCATGGAGACACAAATCACCGTGCCGGCCGACGGGCGTTACGGCTTGCGTTTTGAGATGAACAACGCGACGTTCGACAGCAAATACCTCAGGGGCCCGTATGACTTCCGCGTGCTGCTCGACGGGGTTGAGGTCGAGGTCCTTTGGGTGATGAATCAGGCGTATGTGCAGCGTGAGGTGCTGTTGCCGCGGCTGACGGCCGGCACGCATGCGCTGCGGTTCGAAGGGCTCAACTCGCGGCAACTGACGGGATGGGGCGTGCTGATCGACAGGTTGCGGCTGATGCGGTACGCGCTGAGCGCGGAGCAGGTGGCGCAGCAGGGCGCCGGCCTGGTTTTCGCGGCCGATTCGTGGCAGCCGCTTTCCCTCTCTTACGACGGCGCGATCCGCGTCAGGGAGTTGTGGGTGGACTCCGTGCTGCAGGATTCCGGCAAACACGGCGCGGCAACGCATCCGACGGTTTTTTCCGGGCCCGGCGTGATCGGTTTCGATCGGGGTACGGTGCTCTCGCTGCAGTAGAGGCTGTGCGGGCAAAAAAGGGGCGGCCGGAGTTGCGGTCCGGACCTTTCCGGGCATGGAAGAAGGGGGAGGGGATGAGAACAGGTTGGGCGTGGGCTGCCGTTTGGGTGTTCCGTGCATGCTGCGGCGTGTGCGCCGCGGACGATCCCGCGGCGACGCCGGACGAAGTGGACGTTCTGGTGGTGGGGGGGACCGTGAAGGGCGTCGCCGCGGCGACGGCGGCGAAACAGGCCGGCGCGAAGAACGTCTATCTGGTGACGCCGTTTCCGTATCTGGGCGAGGACATGGCCGGCACGCTGGAGCTCGGCCTGCCGCCCGGTGAAAAACCCACGCTGCCGCTGGTGCGGAAGCTCTGGTCGGGAACGGCGGGGCTGGCGGCCTTCGACTACACGCCGGACCGCCGCTCTCCGCATCCGCGCTGGGGGTTCCACAACGACTGGTGGGAACGCCTTTCGGAACCCGGGATGCCGGCCGGCCCCACGGACGGCGTCTACTACGAGGGCGACGTCTCTTACGCGTGCGAACTGCGGAAAACGTCGAAAATCGCGCGCATCGAAGTTCTGGTCTTCGAGAAGAAGGGCCGGAAAAAAGCGAAGAGTCCCAGAGAGGGCGGTGCGGCGACGGGCGCGGTGACCTGCCGTGTGCTGGACGGCCCGCTCAAGGGCCGGACGATCGGGCTGACGCGCAAGGGCAAGGCGGGCGACGTCGTCGGCGACTCCCCTTCCCTCGGCGTTGACGCGATCTCCTGGCAGGCGGTACTGGATGCGGAACTCCGCGAGGTGGAAATCAAGGTGGCCAAGGCGCCCGACGCCCAACAGCAGTATGTGGCGCGGATCTGGTTTCACCTGGCCGACGCCGAGAAAATCTCCGAACCGCCGTCGCCGCTCAAGGTTAAGCGGATTCTCGACCGCGAACTTGTCGACGCCGGCGTCGGATTCCTCACCGGCACGGCGGTGCGGGACGTTTTCCGGACGGACCGGGGTGAAATCGCCGGCGTCGGGATCGTGAACCGTTCGGGCCGCCACGTCATCCGCGCGAAGCGCACGGTCGACGCCACGCGGTACGGCGCGCTGGCTGATTTCGGAAAAGGGCTCCCCGTGGCCGGGGGCGGGGCCGAGTTCTCGCGCGTGGTGATCGCGGAGGGGAAGGCGCCCTCCGCGCCGGGCATGAAAGTCGAGCCGTTTGGCGACGCGTTCCGGATCTCCCATCCGGACATCACGGGACGGATGTACCGCTGCACGCTACAACTGCCGATGAAGGACGGCACGTATCCGAGCTTCGCGGCGGCGGAATGGGAGGCGCGCGAAAAAACCTGGGTGGACGGCATGTTGGACGATGCCGACCTTCTGGTGTGGCGCACCGCCGCGTGGAAGGAGCTTGAGACGCGCATTCGCGAGGGGGAGGCCCTCGGCCGTGCCGCCGCGAACGCTCCCGCCGTGGGACCGGCCGCCTTCAGCCCGTTGTCGCGGCTCCCGTTCTGGGGGGAGTTCGACGTGGTCGTGGTGGGCGGCGGGACATCGGGGTCGCCCGCGGCCATCGCCGCGGCGCGCGCGGGAGCGAAGGTTCTGCTGGTCGAGTATCTGCAGGTGCTGGGCGGCGTCGGCACCGACGGCATGATTCTGGGCTACTATGACGGCAACCACTGCGGGTTCACCGAGGAGTTCAAGAAGGCGAACCGCGAAATCGGAGGGAAGCATAGCCTGTACCGCCGGGCCGAGACCTGGCGCAGAAAGTGCCGCGAGGCGGGGGTCACGGTTTGGCTGGGCGCCATGGGGACGGGCGCGGTCGTCGAGAACGGGAAGGTGGTTGGCGCCGAAGTGGCCACGACGCTCGGCTGCGGTGCCGTGTGCGCGAAGTGTTTCGTGGACGCGACAGGCAATGCGGACCTCGCGGCGGCGGCGGGGGCAAAGACCGAATTCCTCTCGGCGGCGGAGTTCGCTCTCCAGAGCGCGGGGCAGGCCCCGCACCGTCTCGGGCGCGGCACCATCAACTCCGATTTCGGCTACGTGAACGATTCGAGCGCGTACGACCTCTGGCTGTTCGGGCTCAGGGCGCGCGCGGGCGCGCCGAACGCGTGGGACCTCGCCAAGATGCCGGATTCCCGCGAACGCCGCCGCATCGTGCCGGACTATGCCGTCAACGCGCAGGACGTGACGGCGCGCCGTCCGTTCCCGGACGTGGTGGTGCAGAGCCGGAGCCGGCAGGATTCGCACGGGTACCTGACCGACGATTTCCGGTTCCTTTCCGAACCCAGCGCCACCCTGGTGAAGCTGAAGCGCGAAACAGGCCTCAGCGCGAAGTTCGATGTGAACGTTCCGCTGCGCTCCCTGCTGCCAAAGGGGCTTTCCGGCATCGCCGTGGTGGGGATCGGCACCGGCTGCGCGCGGGATGTCCTGCCGATGATCCGCATGCAGGCCGATCTCATGAACATGGGATACGCCGTGGGCACGGCGGCGGCGATGGCGGCCCGCCATGGCGGCGAATTCCGCAGCATGGATTTCGCGGCGCTGCGCAAAAGGCTGGTGGAACTCAAGATTCTCCGGCCCGAGACCCTTTCCTGGGAAAAGGACGTGGACGTGACCTCCGACGCCGTGCTTGCGGCGGCGGTCAAGACCATGGGGCGCGACTTTACGGGAACGCATGTCGTGTACCGCCCCGAGAACCGCGTCCGCGCCCTGCCGCTCCTCCGGGAGGCGTTCTCGGCCGCGGGCACGGACGTGGAAAAGCAGAATTACGCCGTGATGCTCGGGTTTCTGGGGGACGCGACGGGCGCCGAAGTCCTTGCCGAGATCGTCTCCGGCAAGCGGAAGATCATCGCCTTTGACCGCGCAGGCGCGTTCGGCGGGGGCGGGCATTCCAAGGTCGGCTATATGATCGCCCTTGGCCGCACAAAATCGAAAGGGGCCTTAACGCCGCTGCTGCAAACCCTCTCCGGCGTCAACCCCGGCGTCCCGGTGCTTGCCGTGCGCGGTCCGACGCTGGCCCTTGAGGCGCTTGGCGATCCTGGGGCCGCGCCCGCCCTTGCCGAAAAATTGAAGGCTTTCGGGAGCCATGCGGTGGAGAAAGCGACCGATCTCCCGCCGCTGGGCGGGTATGGGCTGGGGCCCGAAATGGGCCATTGCATCAAGGAACTCGCCTTTGCCCGGGCGCTTTGGGCCTGTGGCGATCACGAGGGACTCGCCCGGAAAACGCTCGAAGCCTATGCCCGCGACCCGCGCGGCGTGCTCGCGGCGCATGCGAAGGCGGTTTTAGCCTCCAGGCGCTGACGTGGACCAGACCGGTGCGTTACGGCACCCGGGGTGTGGGCGGGCTCCACCCGGGGTTCGCGCCGGCGCGCGGCCGGCCGTGCGGAGGCGCGGTCAGGGGTAGTCCTGTCCGGTGGGGCGGATCGTGATGTCGCTGACGTTGACGTGGGGCGGTTGGGTGAGGACCCAGGCCACGCCGTCGGCGATGGCCTGCGGGTCGAGCACGCGTCCGAACCGGGCGATGCTGCGGCCGAAATTCTCGGGCGTGTACCCCGCGACCTGCTGGAACCCGCTCTCCACAATGCCGGGCAGGACGGTGCAGACGCGCACGCCCCGGGCGCAGACCTCCCGCCGCAGCGCCTCCGCCAGCGCGCCGAGCGCGAATTTGCTGGACCCGTAAAAACCGCTGAAGGGCGAGATGTTGCGGCCCACCACCGAGCCGACCGCCACGATGTCGCCGCGGCCCTGCGCAGCGAAAAGGAGTCCTGCGCGCCGCAGGAGATACGCGGTGCCCAGCACGTTGGTTTGATACAGCCCGCGCCACTGCGACGGGTCACTGTCCAGCACGCCGCCGGCCAGGCCGCGGCCCGCGTTGGCCACGACGATATCGAGCTTGCGGCCGCCCGCCTCCCAGTCTCGCGCCGCATCCATCAGACGGTCGATCTCGGCCGCCTCGCCCGCATCGCCCGCCACCACGAGCGCGCGCCCGCCCTCCGCGGCGAGCGACGCGGCCAAATCCTCCAGCCGTTCGCGGCGGCGCGCGTGGATCACCACCGCGGCGCCGCGGCGTGCGAGGGTTTGGGCGATGGCGCGGCCGATTCCGGAACTCGCGCCTGTGATCAGGGCGGTTTTCCCGGCGAGGGGCTGGGCGGGGGGCTGTTTCATGATTCTCTCCGTCAGGGTTCAGGTGTTCTTGTGTTTTCAGCATAGCACCGGTTCCGACGTCACCGCAAGCCGTCTCGGGCGAAACGGTGACAGGAAGGGATACCCCATTGACGGACTGCATTTCTCGTTATGGCCTTTATTCCCGAAATCGATGAAATGCGCCAGAATTCGATAGCGATCCCGATAGCGATAGCGATTTCGACTGTGCCTCGGTGCGAAATGTGAATTGTCCCACAGACGGATCGTCCGCTTGACGCCCACCACCCCTGCTGGTATCATAATCGCATGGATTGCAGCATAACGCCCGGGATCCGGGCGCTGCGGGACGGCGTGCGGAGTCGCGCGGACGGACCGGTTGAGGGTGTGAGGCGTTTAAGGAGAATATGAACACGGCGATCATAGTGGCTGCGGGAAAAAGCGAGCGGATGGGTTCCAACACCGACAAGGCGTTTCTGAATCTGGGGGCGAAACCGGTGTTGGCCTGGTCGTTGCTGGCCTTTGAGCAATGCACCGATATCGACCAGATTGTGCTGGTCGTGCGGAAGGACCAGGTGCTGGCCGCGAAGAGCGTGGCGCAGATGTTCGGCATTTCCAAGATCCGGTCGATTGTGGCCGGGGGAAGCCGGCGTCAGGATTCGGTGCAGAACGGCATGCGGGAGATGGATCCCGAAACCCGCGTGGTGATCGTGCATGACGGTGCGCGGCCCTGCGTCACGGCCGAGTTGATCTCCGAGACCGTCAAGTGCGCCAAACGCAACGGGTGCGGGGTCGCGGCCGCGCGGATCTGGGACACGATCAAGTATGTCGAGCGCGGCTCAACGGTGGATCACACGGTGGATCGTGCCAAGCTGTGGGCGGTGCAGACGCCGCAGGCGTTCACGGCGGCCCTGTTGCAGCGGGCCTGCCGGGCGGCGGAGGAGCGGAAGGTGACGGTGACGGACGAGGCCAGCGCCGTGGAGCTGCTGGGCGAACCGGTCCGGTTGGTCGAATGGCGTTATCCGAACATCAAGATCACCACGGCGGAAGATCTGCCGCTGGCCGCGGCCGCGATGAAGATCACCTGAGCGAAGCGAACGCATGGACAGAAAATACGCCATATTGGGCGATATCCACGCGAACCTGGAGGCGCTGACCGCGGTGGTGGGGGATGCCAGGGAGAAAGGGGTCACCGACTTCGTGTGCGTCGGGGACGTGGTGGGGTATAACGCCAGCCCGTCGGAGTGCATCCGGATGATCCGCGAGCTCGGCTGCGTCACGGTCCGGGGCAACCACGACCACTATTGCTCGTACGATGAGAGCCTCGATGATTTTCAGCCTCTGGCCGCGAGCGTGATCGCCTGGACGCGCCGGCAGCTCTCGGAAGAGGACGGCAAATGGCTGCGGGACCTGCCCTATCAGAAGGCGTGCGGCGGGTTCACGCTGGTACACAGCACCTTGGACATGCCGGAGCGGTGGGGCTACGTCTTCGACACGCTGGCGGCGGAGGCGAACTTCAGTTACCAGATGACCGCGCTCTGTTTCCACGGGCACACCCACGTGCCGATGATTTACGAGAAGCAGCGCGAGGTGATGCGGGTCGAGCCCTGTAAGGTGAAGTTGGCGTTCGGCCAGAAATTCTTTGTCAACGTGGGCAGCGTGGGCCAGCCGCGGGATGCGGACCCGCGCAGCGCGTATGTGCTGTATTGCGCCAAAACAAAGGAGTTCGAGTTCGTCCGGGTGCCGTATGACATCGAAGCCGCGATGGAGAAGAACCTGAAGGCCGGCCTGCCTGAACGGTTGGCGCTGCGTCTGGCCCAGGGCCGGTAGCCGCCTTCCGCAGGGTGCGATCCCGTTGCCACAAAACAGAATCGCGCCCAGGTGAAAAGAGACTGGCTTTTTCCGGTGCGTCGCGGTACGCTCCTTCTCAGGTTTTTTGGGGGGGTAAGGGTATGAAGGGGATTTCACTTGTCCTGCTTGCTGTCGCGGGGATGGGGTTCACGGACCCCGCCTGCGGAAATGCGGTCACTCCCGCACCGGTGTCCAAGGAGTCCAAAAACGTGCAAATTGTGATGGAAACCAGTCTGGGCGTGATCACGGCCGAGTTGTACCCGGATCAGGCCCCGGTGACCGTGAGCAACCTGCTCGCGTACATCGACGCCCGGTTCTACGACGGGACCGTGTTCCACCGGGTCATAGACGGATTCATGATCCAGGGCGGCGGGTTCACGCGCGAGATGGCGCAGAAAAAGACCCGCGCGCCGATCCGGAACGAGGCGGATAACGGGCTGCGGAACGAGCGCGGCACGCTGGCCATGGCCCGGACCCGGATCGTCGACAGCGCGACCAGCCAGTTTTTCATCAACCTCGTTGACAATGGCGCCCACCTCGATTTCAAGGAAAAGAGCGATCCGGGGTGGGGGTATTGCGTCTTCGGGCGGGTGATCGGGGGGATGGAGGTGGTCGACCGGATCGCCAAGGTGCGGGTCGGATCGTCCGGCCAGCACCAGAGCGTGCCGCTCGATCCGGTTGTGGTGACCTCCATCCGCCGCAAAGACGCCGCCCCCGCAACCCCGCAATAAGGGCGGTGCGGCGCCGCAAACACTCCGCGCGGGCGACGGCGGGCCGGCGCGGTGCGGAGGTTCGGATCCGATTTTTTTCACGTACCGTTATTTCAGTTCCCCATGTCAGCCAACACGTACGACGATAAGCATATTCTGACGCTTTCGGCCATTGAGCACATCCGCAAACGCACCGGCATGTATATCGGCCGGACCAGCGACGGCAGCCAATACGAGGACGGGATCTACATCCTGCTCAAGGAAGTCCTCGACAACGCCGTGGACGAGTTCATCATGGGCTACGGCAAACGGATCGAGATCGCCATCGGGTACAACACCGGCGAGGTGACGGTCCGTGATTTCGGGCGCGGGATCCCGCTCGGCAAGGTGGTGGATTGCGTCTCCCAAATCAACACCGGCGGCAAGTTCAGCGATGACGTCTTCCAGTTTTCGGTCGGCATGAACGGCGTCGGCACCAAGGCGGTCAATGCGCTTTCCGCCGCATTTGAGGTGCGTTCTTTCCGGGACGGGGAGTTTTCCGAAGCCCTGTTCCGGCGCGGCGAGCTGGTTTCGAAAAAGCGCGGGCGGTGCGCGGAACCGCAACGGAACGGCACGCTGGTGCGTTTCACGCCGGACCCGGAGATTTTCAAGAAATTCCAGTTCCGCGAGGAGCATGTGCTGCGCCGCATGCGGATGTACGCGTACCTCAACGCGGGCCTGACCCTGGAGGTCAACGGCGCCAAGATCCTCTCCGAGAACGGGCTGCTGGACCTGATTCATGATGAGGCCCAGTTCGAGAAGCTGTACCAGCCGTTTCATTACCGCGCCAAGACGCTGGAACTGGTTTTCACGCACACCAACCGCTTCAGCGAGGAGTACTACTCCTTCGTCAACGGCCAGTATACCCATGACGGCGGCACGCACCTGTCGGCGTTCAAGGAGGGACTGCTCAAGGCCGTCAACGAGTTCAGCAAGAAGAAGTACGACGGCGACGATGTGCGCGAGGGCATCATCGGCGCCATCGCGATCCGGCTGAAGGATCCGATCTTCGAGTCACAGACCAAAAACAAGCTCGGCAACCAGGAGATCCGCTCGGACCTGGTGGCGGAGGTGAAGCGCGTGGTCGAGGAGATGCTGCACCGCGAACCGGCGGAGGCGGCCAAGCTGATCGGCAAGATCGACGAGACCAGCACCCTGCGCGCCGAACTGAACGCGGTCAAGAAACTGGCCCGCGAGCGGTCCCGCGCCGTGTCCGTGCGCGTGCCGCAGCTCAAGGACTGCAAACACCATCTCAACGCGCACAAGGGCACCGGCCTCGACACCATGATCTTCATCACCGAGGGCCAGTCGGCGGCCGGGTCGATCGTCAGTTGCCGCGACGTCAACACGCAGGCGATCTTCACCCTCAAGGGCAAACCCCTCAACGTCTGCGACAAGAAACGCGACGAGCTCTACAAGAATGTGGAGATCTACAATCTGATGCAGAGCCTCGATATCGAGGAGACGGTGGACCGGCTGCGGTACCAGAAGGTGATCCTCGCGACCGATGCGGATGTGGACGGGCTCCACATCCGCAATCTGATGATCACCCTCTTTCTGCGCTTTTTCGACCGCGTCATCCGCGAGGGGCACCTCTATATTCTGGAAACCCCGCTCTTCCGCGTCCGGAACAAGAAAGAGACCTTCTACTGTTACAGCGAGGAGGAGCGTGCCGCCGCGGTCGAGGCGTGCGGGAAACATCCCGAGATCACCCGGTTCAAGGGCCTCGGCGAGATCTCGCCGTCCGAATTCAAGGGGTTCATCGGCAAAAGCATGCGCCTCACGCCGGTGGACAGCACGCGGGACCGGGAGATCCGGGACACGATCGAGTTTTACATGGGCCGCAACACCCAGGAGCGGCGCGAATACATCATGGGCAATCTGGTGATCACCGAGGAAGCGCTGTCGTGAGCAAGGGATCCAAAAGACCGAAAAAAAACCGGGCCGGCGGAAGCGCGGAAGAGCCGCCGAGCCTGTTTGACGACCTGTCGCTGTTCGAGGGGGTCCCGGCCGCGGCGTCGGACGGGGAGGGTGCCGCGGCGGAGGCCGGCGGCGGCGCGGACGCGCCGGACGGTGCGCTCTCGGCCGCGGCGCGGCAGGCGGCGGCCGGCGCGCACGGCGGCAACGGCCCGTTGCGCGACCTCATGGACGGCAATTTTCTGCAGTTCGCGTCCTACACCATCTGCAACCGCGCCATCCCGACTGTGGAGGACGGCCTCAAACCGGTCCAGCGCCGCATCCTGCACTCGCTTTGGGAGAAGGACGACGGACGCTTCATCAAAGTCGCCAACGTGGTCGGCCACACCATGCAGTACCACCCGCACGGCGACGCGTCGATCGCGGATGCGATCGTCAACCTGACCAACAAACGCTATCTGATCGAGGGCCAGGGGAATTACGGCAACCTCTTCACCGGCGACCCGGCGGCCGCCTCGCGCTACATCGAGTGCCGGCTGACCGATCTCGCGCGCCAGGAGCTGTTCAACCCCAAACTGACCGCCTTCATCCCGAGTTACGACGGCCGCAATCAGGAGCCGGTGCTCCTGCCGTCCAAGCTGCCGCTGCTGCTGATGCTCGGCGCGGAGGGCATCGCCGTGGGGCTTTCCACCGCGATCCTGCCGCATAACTTCATCGAGCTGCTCGAGGCGCAGGTCGCGGTGATCCAGAAAAAGCCGTTTCAGGTGCTGCCGGATTTCCAGACCGGCGGAGTCATGGACGTCTCCGAATACGCGGACGGCGTCGGCCGCGTCAAAGTCCGGGCCGTGATCGAACCCCGGCAGCATAATAAACTCATCATCACCGCGTTGCCGTCTGGGCAGACCACCGAATCGCTGATCGCGAACATCGAAGACGCGATCAAAAAGAAGAAGGTGGCGGTCAAGCAGATCAGCGATTTCACGGCCGAAAAAGTGGAGATCGAACTGACGCTCAACCCCGGCGCCACACAGGAGCAGACCGTCAAGGCGCTGTTCGCCTTCACCGCCTGCGAGTCTTCGGTCAGCAGCCGGCCGGTGGTTTTGTGCCGGAACCGGCCGTGTGAGATGACGGTGAGCGAAATCCTCCGGTTTTGCACCCAACAGCTGCTGGAGCTGCTCAACCGCGAACTGGAGATCCGCCGGGATGAGCTCGACGCCCTGTTCCACAGCAAGACGCTGGAACAGATTTTCATCGAAGAGCGGATTTACAAACGCATCGAGGAGCAGACCACCTATGAGGCGGTGCAGCAGGCGGTGCTGGACGGTTTCCGGCCCTTCCGGAAACGGTTGCGCCGCGAGGTGACGATCGGGGATGTGGAGAGCCTTCTGCAAATCCGCATCCGGCGGATTTCGCGGTATGATCTGGACAAGAACCGCCAGGAGATCGACGCCGTGCTGCGCGAAGAGGGGGAGGTCGCGGAAAACATCAAGGGCTTGCGCGGGTACGCGGTGCGCTATCTCAAGAAACTGATCAAAACGTACAAGGCGAAATACCCGCGCCGGACCGTGATCGCCGCATCCCCGTTCGTCCAAATCGAGGTGCGGGCGCTCACCGCCACCGAGCTGTCGCTGAAAATCGATCGCGAGAACGGGTATATCGGCACGGAGATCCGCGGCGGCGACGAGCTGTTCCAATGTTCGTCACTCGATAAGATCATCCTGGTCTGGCCGGACGGCCGCTACAAAATGATGCCGCCGCCGGACAAGTTCTTTGTGGACAAAAAGGGCGGCAGTTACTGTCAGATTTATGACCGCGAGAAGACGTTCACCTGCGTCTATACCGAACCGCATTACGGGTTCACGTACGTGAAACGCTTCGCCTTCGGCGGCGCGATCCAGAACAAGGAGTACCGTCTGGCGCCGGAGGGCAGCCGGGTTTTGCTTTTTGAGGAGGGGGTGCCGGACGCGATTTATGTGAAGTACAAGCCCGCCAAATCGCAACGCATTCACCAGCAGATGTTCAACCCGTCCGAGGTGCTGGTGAAAAGTGTGTCGGCAAAAGGCATCCAGATGACCTCCAAGGACATCGCGCGCATCAGTTCCAGGAAGCCCGGCTGGTGGGACGAGAACGACGCCTCGCCCAAGGGGACCTTCACCTGAACGGCGTTGCGGGGCAGCGGGTCACCCGCCGCGCACCACACGCGCGCCGTCGGAAGGCCGGATCACGCGCACGTCGCACGGCGCGCCGAACCGCGCGGCATACGCCTCCGCCAGTTTGGAGGCCGCGGACTCCGCTCGGTCGGGATGCGTGAGCGCCACAACCGAACCGCCGAACCCGCCGCCGGAGAGCCGCGCGCCCAACACGTCCGGCAGGGAGCGGGCAGCGTCGACCACCGCATCCAGCTCGTCGCAGGAGTTGTTGAACAGGACACGGGAGCTGGCGTGCGAATCGTACATTAGCGCGCCGAACCCCGCCAGATCGCCGCAGGCCAGCCGGGCGGCGCCCGCGAGCACGCGCTCGTTCTCGCCGATCGGATGCGCCGCGCGGTCGGCCACGTCCTCCGGCAGCCCTTTGCGGTAAATCGCCCATTCGGCCAGGGAGACGTCGCGGAGCGCGCGCACCGGGTGTCGCAGCACCCGGGCGAAATGCGCGGTCGCGGTTTCGCAGGCCTCGCGCAACCGGTTGTAGGCCCCATCCGTCAGCGCGTGTTTCGCGTGGGTGTTGCACATCAGGAAACAGGCGTCTTCGCCCAAGGCGACGGTTTCGTGGGACACGGA
>JAVEYH010000084.1:0-15749 GCA_034003585.1 Kiritimatiellia bacterium | reverse complement strand
CACGCACGGGAAATTCTGGATTCGCGCGGAATGCCCACCGTGGAAGCCGTGATGTGCCTCGAATCCGGAGTCACGGCACGGGCGTCGGTGCCTTCCGGCGCGTCAACCGGGGAACACGAGGCGCTCGAACTGCGCGACAACGACCCCGCGCGCTTTGGCGGCAAGGGCACGCTCACCGCGGTCCGGAATATCGAGACCGTCATCGCGCCCGCCGTCATCGGGACGGATGCGGCGGAGCAGGCGGCCCTGGACCGCCGCCTGATCGAACTCGACGGCACGCCTTCGAAATCCCGCCTCGGGGCCAACGCCCTGCTGGCCGTCTCGCTCGCCGCGGCCCGCGCCGCGGCCCGCGCCGCGCGGCAGCCGCTTTTCCGGTACCTGGCCGATACCCCGCCCCGCATCCTGCCGGTGCCCATGATGAACATCGTCAACGGCGGAGCCCATTCCGACGCGCCGGTCGCCTTTCAGGAGTTCATGATCCGACCGCACGGGTTCGCAAGTTTCCGGGAGGCGCTGCGCGCGGGGGCCGAGGTGTTCCATGCGTTGCGCGGCATCCTGAAGGCGCGGGGGCTTTCCACCGCTGTCGGCGATGAGGGCGGGTTCGCCCCGGTTTTCGCCAGTGCCGAGGAGGTGTTGGAGACGCTGTTGCGGGCCATCGCGGCCGCGGGATACCGGACCGGCCGTGCGGAACAGGACGGGCAGATCTCGCTGGCGCTTGACTGCGCGGCTTCGGAATTTTATGCGGAAGGACGCTACGATTACGGTCTTTTTGAAACGGCGGCCCGCGGTGCCGTACAGCCGGCCGCGGTGCGCGACAGCGCCGCACAGATCGACTACCTCGCCGAACTGGCCGGGCGCTATCCGATCGACTCGATCGAAGACGGCCTGTCCGAACGGGATTGGCCCGGTTGGACGCAACTCACCTCCCGGCTCGGGAACGTCTGTCAGTTGGTAGGCGACGACCTGTTTGTCACGAATGTCGCGTTCCTCCGGCGGGGCATCGCGGAACGGGCCGCCAACGCGGTGCTGATCAAACTCAATCAGATCGGCACGCTGACCGAAACGCTCGACGCCATCCGGATGGCGCAGGAGGCGGGCTATGCCGCCGTGGTGTCCCACCGTTCCGGCGAGACCGAAGACACCTTCATCGCCGATCTGGCGGTCGCCACCGGCTGCGGCCAGATCAAGACCGGTTCGCTGTCGCGTTCCGAGCGCGTGGCCAAGTACAACCGCCTGTTGCGGATCGAGGAGGAACTCGGGGCGGTCGCGCACTACGGCCGGCGGTAGGTCCGCTCACGGTTCCGGGAAAAATCGGGCGGCGTTGCGGATATCCTCCGCAATCTGGCCCGCGAGGGCTTCGGCCGAATCGAACACGCACTCCTCGCGCAACCGCCCCAGAAACACGACCTCGATCGTCTGGCCGTACAGATTTCCCCCGAAACCGAGCAGGTGCGTTTCCAGCACCGGGCGTTCGGGCCGCACGTCTGTGAAGGTCGGGTGCAGCCCCAGATTCGCCACGCCGTTGTAAGCGGCGCCGCACGTCAGCACGCGCACGGCATAGACTCCGTTGGGCGGCAGGACGTCCGAACGCGGATGCAGGTTGGCCGTCGCCACGCACAGGTCCTGGCCGAGCCCGCGTCCGCGCACCACCACATCCCGGATCGAATAGGGGCGACCCAGCATCGCCGCCGCGTCCTCCAAACGCCCTTCCCGCACGGCGTACCGGATCCGCGTACTGGAAATCTCCACTCCCTGATAGCGGGCATACGGCACGATCACCACACGGTACCCGTAGATCCCGCCGTACCGGGCGAGCTCCTCCGGCGTGCCCGCGGCGCGTCGGCCGAAACGCCAGTTGTCGCCGCAGCGGATCTCCCGCAGCCGTGTGCCTGGCAGGGGCCCGCCCTGGCCTGCGCCGCCGGTCCGCGGCGGCGCGCCGCACAACCAGCGGATAAAGGTTTCCGGCTCCCGGACCGCGAGTTTTCGGGTGAACGGCAGCAGCAGCACCCCGTCCACGCCGGACTGTTCCAACCGGTGCAGACGCTCCTCCAGCGTGCACAGCAGCGGCGGGCATTTCGAGGGCGCGAGCACCGCCAGCGGATGACGGTCGAAAGTCAGGACCCACGCCTGCCCGCCGACTTCGCGGGCCCGTTCCACGGTGCTGTCCAGCACAAGCTGATGCCCCTTGTGTACCCCGTCGAAAAATCCGGCGGCCAGAAAAACCGGGCCCGGAATCCGTCGGAAGGAAGCGGCCTGGCGCAAAATCCTCATGCGCGCCTCCCGGCGAGGCGGTGCAGGGGGATCACCCGTTCGGCGAGAAGCGCCGGCGTGAGCCGCAGCACCGCATCCAGCGGCAGCGCATCCTCCACCCGGAAGGGGCCGGAGGCGGTACGTCGCAGCGCGTCGAGACACGCGCCGCAGCCCAACGCCTGCCCCACATCATGGGCCAGCGTGCGCACATAGGTGCCTTTGGTACAGACCACGTCCACATGCGCCAGCGGCGGGGCCCATTCCGTCAGGGCGAAACGGTAGACATGCACAAAGCGGGGTTTGCGTTCGACCTCCTGCCCTTTGCGCGCCAATTTGTAGAGCGGCACGCCATTCACTTTGATCGCCGAAACCATGGGCGGCGTCTGGAACAAATCCCCCGTGAATTCGGTCAGTTTCGCCTCGAACGCTTCGCGCGTCACCGTATCCCAGGGTTTCTCCGCGAGCGTCTCGCCTTCGCTGTCCTGCGTGGAGGTCGTCCGGCCCAACCGCACCGCGGCGGAATAGGCCTTGTCCCCGGCCATGACCTGATCCGAGCATTTCGTGCCCTTGCCCAGCAGAATCAGCAGCAGACCCGTGGCCTGGGGGTCCAGCGTACCCCCATGCCCCACCTTCTCCACACGGAAGGTTTTCCGGATGAGGTGTACCAGATCATGCGAGGTGTACCCCGACGGCTTATCAACCAGCAGAAGACCGTCAAACGGGGTCGGGGAGGAAGGCGCGTTCGAATAGCGTGTCATCTCAACGGATTATCCTCTCGGCTCAGCCGGGCGTCGCGCCGGGGGCGGGGTCCGTTTCGCCTTGCGTTTCCGGGCCCTCCAACCGGCTGAGCACGTCCAGAACGTGATCGCCCTTTTCCACCGAACCGTCCAATTCGAAGCGGAGCCGGGGCGTGTACTTCAGATTCAGATCGCGGTTGATCAGAGCCTGCAGCTCCTTGGCTTTCCCGGCGAGTTTCCGGATGAACGTCCCGCGCTCGCCCTCATGCCCGAAAATCGAGACCTGCACGGTCGCGTTACGGAAATTGCGCGCGATGCGCACCTGCGTCACCGTGACCGCGGCCAGATCCAGCGGGTCGCCGGCAAACACTTTGTACAGCGCTTCACCGATCTCACGCCGCAACAGGGCGTTCACCCGCTCTAACCGGTCAACGGCCATCGCCTCCTCCTTCCGCCGCAGCGCGCCTCACAGGCTGCGCGGCAACTCTTCCAGGACATAACACTCGACCGTGTCGCCCTCCTGGAACGCCTCGAACCCGTTGAAGAAAATGCCGCACTCCTGCGAGCCGGTGACTTCGGAGACCTCGTTCTGGAAGTGTTTGATAGCGGCGAAACGGCCGTCCCAGACCTGCTCTTTCTTGCGGAAGATCCGGCACCGCGCATCCGCGCGCAGCATGCCGTCGAGCATTTGGCATCCCGCCACCCTCCCGGTCTTGCCGATATCGAAAATGGCGCGGATCTCGGCATGCCCCCGGACGACCTCCTTGAACTCGGGCGACAGCAGGTCGAGCATGCGCTGTTTCACGAAATCGAGCAGTTCGTAGATGATCCGGAAGGTGTTGATGCGCACCCCGTCGTGACGGGCGAGTTGCTGCACCCCGGCATCGCACCCGACACTGAACCCCACGATCAGCGCCTGGCCGGCCGCGGCCTTGTTCACATCCGTGGCGGACACGTTCCCGATAGCCTCGTGAATGATGTTCAGCGTGACCTTTTCGCTCTTGATCTCGCGCAGCGCCTCGCAAACCGCTTCGGAGGAACCCTGGGTGTCCGCCTTCACGATCAGCGCCAGTTCGCGGCGCTGGTTCTCCCGCATCTGACTCATCAGCGCATCCAGGGAAGTGGCTTTGGCGCTGGCCAGCTCGATCTCTTTCCGCTCTTGGGCGAATTTCTCCGCCAGTTCGCGGGCGCGCTTCTCATTCAGCATCACGCGGAACGCCGCCCCGGCCTCCGGCACGCCGGAGAGCCCCATGCACTTGACCGCCGTGGCGGGGCCCGCCGACTTCACGCGGCGTCCGCGGTCATCGATCAACCCGCGGATCTTGCCGAAATGCTCCCCGCACAAAATCGTGTCCCCCACATTCAGCGTGCCGCCCGCAACCAGCAGGGTGGCGGTCGGTCCGAGCCCCTGTTCGAGCTGGGCCTCCACCACGAACCCGTCCGCGCGGCGCGCCGGATTGGCGCTCAATTCGAGCATGTCCGCCTGCAGAAGGATCATTTCGAGCAGATGGTCCACACCCTTGCCCGTCACAGCCGAGACTTCCGCGCTGATGACGTCTCCGCCCCACTCTTCCGGCGTCAGGCCCTCGCCCTGCAGCATCTGGCGCACCCGGTCGGGCTTGGCGCTGGGCAGGTCGCACTTGTTGATCGCGATCATGATCTGCACCCCCGCCTGCTGCGCATGTTTGATCGCCTCACGGGTCTGCGGCATGATGCCGTCATCCGCCGCGATGATGATCACCGCGATATCCGTCAGACTGGCGCCGCGGGCGCGCATCGCGGAAAAGGCGGCATGACCGGGCGTATCCAGAAAGGTGATTTTGCGGCCGTTGATTTCCACCGTATAGGCGCCGATGTGCTGGGTGATCCCCCCCGCCTCGCCGCTGGCGACGCGCGTGTTGCGGATCCGGTCCATCAGCGATGTCTTGCCGTGGTCGACATGGCCGAGGAAGGTGACCACCGGCGGCCGCGGCAACAACTCCTCGGGCTTGTCATCCGGGATGATGTCATCCGCATCCTCGCTGCGCAGCACGGGCCTGCGTTCCGTTGAGCGCTTGGCCTTTTCAATTTCAATCTTGAAGCCGTATTTCTCGGCGATCTTCTGCGCCACATCGATCTCCACGCGCTGATTGATGGACGCGAGGATGTTGAGCTGCATCAGATCCGCGATCAGCCGGTTGGCCCGGATCCCGAGTTTTTCCGCCAGCTCCTTCACCACCACCGCGCCGCGCAACAGAATGATGCGGTCGGGCGGGGTCGCCGGCTCCGCACGCTGCGACACCGGCGCGAAACGCGACGGGCGGCTGTCGGGACGCGCGGCGGCCGGTGTGCCGGAAACCGGACGCTGCGGAGTCCGTCCGACCTCTTTGTCGCGCGTTTTCGCCCCGGGCGTCATGCGGGGGGCCTTCGGTATCTCGCGTGCCGGCTCCTTCCCGATCCGCTGCATGAAGGGCGCGGCCAATTTCTCCTCAGGCTCCAACTCCTCTTCCGTTGCCGCATACCGCGCGGGCTTCGCTTTCTGCGCGGCCGGCTTGGCAGCGGTCGCCGCGGCGGAGAGGTCCTTCCCCTGCGGCGGCACCGGCGCCGCGGCGGCGTCGGAAGGCGGGATTGTCCCGGCCTCCGCGGCCGCAGCCGCCATCACCGGTTCGGCGGCGGAAACCGGAACCGCCGGTTCGGGCAGCACCCCGCCCCGGACCAGCACGTCCATCTCCAGGGCGCGCGCGCGGTTCGCCTCCAATACCGCCCGGTCCGCCTGATTCTGCGCCGCGCGACGCGACCGCGCCCGCTCCTGTTTGGCGTGGGCGCGTTCGGCGCGTTCGGCACCCGCACGCTCCATCACCTCGGCGCCCAAACCCGTAAAATACGCCTGAAGGCGTGACGCCTCCTGGTCCTCCAGCGCGGACAGGGGCGAATAGACCTCGATGCCCAACGCATCCGCCTGCTTCAGCACCTCGACACTCGAAGTCCGCACGCTTTTCGCCAATTCACATACTCTCATCGTCACCCCTTACTCTTCCCCTTCCGCACCGCCGCTGGCCGCTTGGGCCGCCGACCAGATTTTCCGCACCGTTTCCTCATCGAGACCGGTCACTTCCTGCAGATAGGGGACCTCGGCCTCGATGATCCCGTCGGTGTTGAGGAACCCGTTCGCCACCAGCGTGGCCGCGATCTCCGGCGTGATGTCCAGCACCTCCGCCAGCGACGCGATCGCGGTTTCACGTTGCTCTTCAAACGTGATTTCCTCCCCGCTCTTCATGATGTTGACCCGCCACCCGGTGAGCTTGGAGGTCAACCGCACATTCTGTCCGCGCTTGCCGATCGCCAGGGAAAGCTGATCCGGCGCCACCATCACGTGCACGGTGCGCAACTCGTTGGCGTCGATCGTGACCCCCTCCAGCCGGGCCGGCGCCAGCGCCTGCGTGACATACTGCTTGATGTCCTCGCTCCACCGGACGATATCGATCTTCTCCCCGTTCAGCTCCCGCACGATGTTCCGCACGCGCACACCCCGCAGCCCGACGCATGCGCCGACGGGGTCCACCTTGTCGTCCAGCGTTTTCACGGCGATCTTGGAGCGGTAGCCGGGGTCGCGCGCCACGCCCATCACCTCGACGATCCCGTCGGCGATCTCCGCGACCTCGAGCCGGAAAAGCGTTTTCACGAAATCCGAACAGGCGCGCGACAGCACCACCGCCGGCCCGTTGACCCCGGTCTGCACACGGTACACGTACGCGCGGATCCGGTCGCCGACGTTGTACTCTTCCGTCGGAAGACGCTCTTTGGCCGGCAGGATCGCTTCCGTCTTGCCCAGCTCGACAATCAGGTCGCGGTGGGAAATCTGCCGGACCGTGCCGCTGACAATGTCCCCGATCCGATCCTTGTATTCGTCGTACACATTCTTGCGCTCGGCTTCGCGGATCTTCTGCAGGATCATCTGCCGTGCGGTTTGCGCGGCGATCCGTCCCAGCTTGGCCGGCGGCACGGCGACCTCCACGGTCTCGCCAACCTTGGCGTCCGCGCGGAGCGCCTGCGCCCGCTTCAGAGGGATGAACCCCGCCCCGGTCTCGTCATCCGAAACGATGAGCGTGTCAAAGGCTTTGATGGCCAGGGTTTTCCGGTCGACCTCCACACGCAATTCATGCGGCGAGTCCGAGCTCTTGCGGGCGGCCTGCTGGATCGCGGATTCGATGGCTTGGATGATGATTTCCCGGTTGACCCCGCGGTCCCGCTCCAGATAACTGATAATCGAAAGCAACTCATTGTTCATCGCCGCACCGCCTTCCGCTTTCAAGGTTCAACCAACAAAAAAGAGCGGGGTAAGCCCCCCCCACCCTTTTCGGCTCAAAAAGTTAAGAAATCTTACCGTATCCGGGCAAGCGATGTCAATGCGCAATCCCCCGCCGCACCGGCTTCTTTTCAGGATGTTCAAACCCGCTCCGTTCCGCTAAGCTGTAAATCTTTTTCAGCGCGCTGTTCCGGTTACGCGGACGGGGTGCGGTCTGTAGCGGAAACGAGGCTTGAAGATGACGATGATCGAGGTGGTTGAGGTGTTGAAGGCGGAGGTGCTCGTCAAGGGCGAGGGCATGGGGAAAACGATCCGGCACGTGGTGGCCTCGGATCTGATGAGCGATGTGCTGCTGGTGGATGAGGAGGACATGCTGCTGTTAACCTCGCTCGCGAGTGATCAGGTGTTGCGCACCGCGCAAATCGTCGGGGCCGTGGGGGTCGTGGTGGTGAACGGCAAGCCGCTTCCGACCTCGATGGTGAACGTCGCCCACGACTTGGGAATGGCGCTCGCCATCTCGCCCCTCACCAAATATGAAGCCTGCGTCGCGGTCCATGCCGCACGCCGTCCCGCATGAGCGCGGCGTCCCCCAAACCCGTAGCGCCGCAGGCACCCGACCGGGCGCCGCTGCCGGGGGATCATGAGCCGCTGGTGCTGCTCGAACTCATCCAGCGCCTCAAGGTCCGGGATGTGATGACCGGCAAGCTGGCGACCGTCCCGCGCACGGCCACCTTGCGGCACGTCCAGGAACTGATGCGGAAAAAAAAGATCAGCGGGGTGCCGGTCGAGGAGAACGGGCGGTTTTTCGGCCTGATCAGCATCGATGACATTATCCGGGCCTTGGGCGGCGGCTACATCGGTGACGCGTGCAGCCGCCACATGACCACCAAACTCGTGGTGCTGGAGGATGACATGCCGATCTCCTTCGCCCTGCGGTATTTCGACCGCTACCATTACGGCCGGTTCCCGGTCCTGAACCGGGACCAGCGGCTCGTGGGAATCATCTGCCAGCGCGACATCAACCGCGCCCTGCTGGTCGAGCTGACCCGCGAGTTGCACCGGATCGAAAATGCCGCATCGCACAAGGCTCAGACGGACGGCCCCGGCGGCATCTACGTGTTACGGGAGTTTCCGATCTGCAAGTTTGATTTCGAGAACGCCGGCAAAGCCGCGACCCAGATCCGGCAGCTTCTGCGGGAAAAGAACCTGCCGCCCAAGCTGATCCGGCGCGTCGCGGTGGCCGCCTATGAGCTGGAGATCAACCTGTGCGTCCACTCCGACGGCGGGGTGCTTTCGTGGCAGGTCGCCAACGGGCGCGCGGAGCTGACCGCCCGCGACGCCGGACCGGGCATCGAGGATGTGGCGTGGGCCTGCCGCGACGGCACCTCGACGGCCAACGAGTGGATCCGCTCCCTCGGGTTCGGCGCGGGAATGGGACTCGTGAATGTGAAACGCGTGTCCGATGAATTCGAGATCACCTCCAAAAAAGGTTCGGGCACCACGGTGAAATCGGTCATTTACATCGGAGAGACGCCCGCATGAATCTGCAAACGCTGATCGGACGCTGCGGCCTTGAGCCGGTCTGGCTTCCCGACCGCGTGCCGGACGTGACGTGCGGGTACGCGTCGGACCTGCTCAGCGATGTCATGGCGCACTGCCCGGACGGCGCGATCCTGATCACCGTGCAGAACCACACCAATACGGTGGCGGTCTGCACGCTCGCCGAGGTCGTCGCCATCCTGGTGGCACATCACCGTGACATCCCGGACGACATGCTTGCGGCCGCGCGCCGGGAAGGGATCGCGCTGCTGCGCACGCGGCACGATCAGTTCACCGCCTCCTGCGCGATCGGCGCGGCCTTACACCCTGACGCCCCCCCCATCCGGAAGGAATGCCCGGACATGAACGCTCGCGCCCTCGCGCTTGTTGTCCTGCTCTCGCCCCTGCTCCTGCGGGCGCAAACCCCGGAAGTCCGCGCGGACCGCGACGCAACCTGCACCGGCACGCTGCGCGTGACGGACAAAGCCATGGTCCACGGTCCGGGCATGGGACACGGCGTTTCCCCGAAAATCGATCAGGCCCTCGACGGGGGCTGGTTGCGGAAAGCCGCGGCGCGGTAAGATCGTTTCACCGAACCGGAGAATGGACATGCCCCCACCCCCTGCGCGAGTCGACCGGGCACTCGAACTGTTTCATGCCGGATGCGCCTGTTCGCAGGCGGTGTTCGCCGCCTACAGCGATCTGTTCGGTATCAATGAAGCCTGCGCCATGCGCCTGTCCTGCGGATTGGGGGCCGGCGTGGGACGCCTGCGCAATGTCTGCGGAGCGGTTTCCGCCATGGCGCTCCTGGCCGGACTGAAATACGGGAGCGGAACGCCCGGCGATGCGGAGGCCAAACGCAAAACCTACGAGGTGGTGCGACAGATGGCCGCCGCGTTTCAGGCGCGTCACGGCTCCATCATCTGCCGCGAACTGCTGGGGACGAAGCGTCCCGAAACCTCGGCGGTCCCTTCCGAACGCACCGCCGCGTATTACGCCGCGCGCCCGTGCGCGCGTTTGGTGGCCGATGCGGCGTCGATCATCGAAACCACGCTGCTTGCGCCGGACGCCCCCTGATCGCGCCAAGGCGCCGCGCGCCGCATCAGGGACGGGGGGGCGCGGGCGCGAACAGGTTCAGCAGCACACCCGGCCGGATCCCGTAAAACGACGCGCGGCGCCCGGCGCCGAAACGCGCGTCCGCGACATCCCCCTGGTCTGCCGCCGCCACCACCACCACCGGCCGGAACGCATCCGGAATCTGCTCGACGCGCGTCCAGTACCCCACGCGCTTGTAGGCGCGGAGATACCAGGGCAACGGCCAGGTGTCGGGTGCGGGTACCGCCACGGCAATCGGCGTGTCGTATCCCTGCGCCGCCCGCGCCGCCTCATGGATCGCCGCCACCAGATTCAGCGCGTCCGTGCCCGTATGGGCGTAGACATAGGGATTGCGCGGATCCGCGGGCAGCCGGAAACAGGCCCGGCAGGCCTGTGCCGCATGCCGGCCGGCCAGGAGCGCGACCAGCGCCCACACCGCGGCAACACCCGCGCGGCGGACCCCCCGCGCTTTCTGACGGGACAGCCACGCCACCGCCTGCCCCACGCCCATGCCCGCCAGCAGAATCACCCCGTGCAGAAACGAGAGCGCGCACCAGGGGGTCTTGTACGGGATCGCGCTGTACAGGAGCGTCAGCACAAGGGTGTAGACCGCGAGGAACCGCACCCAGCGCACACGCGCCGCCTCCTCTCCGCGCGCTTCCGGGAACCGGAAAAAAGCCATTGCCGCCGCGGGCAGCGCGGGCGCCAACAGGGCGGCCTCACTCCAGAGCGGTCCCCGCCCGTACCGGAACCAGAAGAGAATCTTCAGGTAGAAATTCCAGGGATGCTGATGCTCCGGCACCGCGGTGGCGCGCGTCACGTACGCCTGCACCGTGGAGAAGAGCGCGTCCACCACCCCGCGCGGATAGGTGAAAAAGGAGGAGAAAAGCAAAGCCGCCACCCCGATCGCGACGCCGGCGGCCACGGCCGCGTCGCGCGTGCGCCAGGCGCGGCGCAAGCGGTCAACCCCGCAGGCCGCCACGGCGGCCGCGGCGGCCGCGGCAAACGAAAGCACCGCCGTCTCCTTGGTCGCCACCGCCAGCCCCGCGAAGGCGCCGAACCCTGCCGCGGCCCGCACCGCCCGCCGCCCGTCGCGCCGTTCGCCCGCCGCCTCGCCGGCGCGCAGCCCCGCGTAGCGTACCGCGCACAACAGCATGCCCGCGAGAAAGGTGACCAGCATCGTTTCCTGAATGAAGAACCGGCTGTAGTAGACCATCGCGGGCGACACCGCCATGCCGAGCAGCGCGGCGAAACGCGCGCTCCGGTTCGCAAACAGGCCTTGCCGCGACGACACCCCCATGGCCAGCATGATGAGCAGCGTCAGCAGGCTGAACGTCACGGGCACGAGCCGGTACGGCCACTCCGTGGTGCCCGCGAAGGTCCGTGAGGACGCACGGCAGAAGGGCCAGGCCGCGAAATAGAGCGACGGACCGTGGTGGTCCGTGGGGTCATAGTGATAGACCCCCTCCTCCAGCAGCAGACCCGTTCGCACCGCCTGATTCGCCTCGTCCCCGTGCATCGGGCGTTGCGCCAGCCGGGGCAGGCGCAACGCCAGGGCACCCGCCAGAACCCCGGCGCACAGCATCCACTCCCACCCTTTTCCTGAACGCATCCCGGACACCTCACCGCCCCCGGACCGGACCGAACGGCGGCAATCCCGCGGGCCCCTGTTGCATCATCTGCTGCAGCATCGGTCCGGCCACCTGCCGCAGAATCGTGTTCTCCTGGATACGCTGCACGGCCTGCATCTTCCCCAAATCGATCGCCTTCCGCAGCGCGAACTGCATCGGCTGCTGCTGACGCTTCATGGCGCAAAGCGTCGCCATGTCCAGCCACGCCTGCCAGTCGTTCGGCCGCAACTGGAGATAACGCGAGAGCGGCGCGGCCATTTTGTCCGCGTTCCCCGCCTCCCCGTACACCCGGACCACCTCCAGCAACTGCTCGGGCGGCATGTTTTCCGGCATGCGCGCCATCACGGTATCCATGGCCTTGCAGGCGCTTTCCCCCCGTTTCAGGCCGCTGAGCAGCGAACCGATCTCAAACACCCGCGCCACCGGCAGATTGGAAAAAGCCGCGAGCTGCTCCAGATAATTCGCGGCCGCATCGTTTTGCCCGAGGTCCCGGTACGCGAGCGCCAGTTCAAACACCTCGTTTGGTTCCAGCGCCCGGGACTGCTGCATCTTGGCGGTCAGGGCGCGCACTTTCGCCTCGGTGTCCCGGATCCGCCGGATGAAATCCACAAACCCGTAGCCGCGCTCGTTGTTGGGATCACGCCGGTTGTACTCCTCCAGAATCCGGATCGCCTCCGCGTACCGCGCCTGGGGCAGCAGCACCTCCTGCACCAACCGGAAATTGGCCTCGGGACTGACCGGATAAAGCGTGCGCGCCTCCTGGAAGGCCTGCTCCGCCTCGGTGCGCAGGCCGCGCGCCGCGTACAGGCCCGCGATGGCGCTGCGCAGTTTGGAGAACGATTTCTGTCCGGGCAGATCGCGCCGGAACAGCGGATTACGCAACAGTCTCCGCACGTACCAGTCCCAGAAATCCAGGTCGGCCCGCACCGTCTCCGCCGGAATGGCCTGACGCTCCGGGTTAATCTTCAGGATCAGGCCGTGAGGCGTCATGAACGGGAACATCCAGTTGATCACATAACTCTCTTCCACATAAAACGCGTGGCGCGCCTTGTTTTTCGCGAAGATCATGTCGCACAGGATGCCGTTGATCTCCATCACACCCAAGGCGCCGCTCACCTGCACACGGCCGTTCTCAATCGTCAGGGCCGCATTCTTGGGGCGTTTGCCGGCCTGCACCTCGTCCACGTAAACTTGGAAGGCGCGCGCGCTGTCGTCCGGCGTGGGGATCCAGATCTGGTTCCCGTACAAATCGCGCATGGTCGACATGTAGGTGTTGTCGGCCAAGGCGTTCTGCGTGATCAGAAACACATCCGGACGCACCCGGGCCGAATAGATCATGTATGTCGGCACAAACCGCCCGGGGTCCGTGCCGCCGAAAAAGATCGCGCCGGGCTCCATCGCGGGCGGAAACAGCGGATCCGGCAGCGGCTCCTCCTCCGCCTCCAGCTCCTCGGTGACCGCCTCCGCGCCGCGCAACTGGTAGTTGCCGAACTGCCAGCCGAAGTCGTGCCCGTTCTGCTCCGCGCCGCTCATGGAGAAAACCAGATGCGCGTTGGTGTAATTCTCGTAGACCGGGATCGCGGCCAGGAGCACGCCGGCGCACACCAGGCCGGCGCGCAACGGCTTCAGCAGGCCGGCGCCGAACCAGCCGCGCCGCACCAGCCGCTTCAGGATGCGGTTGGCGAAGGTCAGCCCGAACGCCAGGCCGTATCCGATCCAAATCGCGAACAACCCGTGCGAACTGATGAACTTCACCTTCTGGATGAAGGCGTCCTGCAAATCGCCTTTGATGTTCGCCAGCACCACCAGCAGCACGCTCATGACCAAAAAGCCCGCCGCGGTCGCGATCATCCATTGCTGGGTCACCTGATCCGTGTCGGAGCGGAAATCAAACCGCCGTTCCGCAACGGAACGGAAAAAATACCAGCCCGCACCGCAGGCGGCGAGGATCACCAGCGCCAGCGCCAGCGAAGCCAGCCTGACCCCGAAACCGGGATCGCCCGCGCCGGAAAGCGCATGGGTCAGCCCTTTGGCGAGAAAGAGCGCGATCACCGCCAGCACCCCGCACAGCGAGATGCCCACGGTCAGCCCCTCGGAGAGGTTGCGCGCCTGCCAGGTGCGCCTCACAAACGCCTCCACCTGCGCCAGCACCACGGTCGTCCCCCCCACCACCAGCAGAAGCAGAATCATTCCGATCAGCAGCTTGTCGAGACGCCAGAGCGGCTCGCCGCCGGCAAACTCGGAGATCAGCACCAGCACGCAGGTCAGCAGATACAGGCCGCTGGCGACATACCCCGCGCGGATGCGCCGGTTCCCGACCCGGAAACTCCACAGCGTAAAGGGCAGAAAGCCCAGCGTGGCGGCGATCAACGTGAACTGCACGCGCAAATCGGTGAAGTAGGTGCCGAGCTGGAACAGGAACTTTTTGGTGAACACATCCGACGGCGCGAGTTTCTCGTACTGACCGCGGGTGATGGCGTGTTTGAACCCCTCCCAGGTTCGCGGGTATCCCCAGTTCATCGGCGGGTTGCGCAGATCCGAAACGATCGGCATGTAGATGTAGAAGGAGACACCCAGCTCCGCGAACAGCGTGGTCACGGCCACCGTCCGCCCGTTGGGAAGCAGCCGCCAGGCCAGCCCGATCACCACGAAATTCCAGAACACCGGCCACCAGAACCACCAGGAGGACGGATGGGTCAGCCCGTTCATGCCGCCCTTGCGCAACAATGCGAACGCGGCCAGTTGCACCGCCGCCACCGGCAGGGCGTAGAAGATGCCGCGCGGCACCGTGGCCGCCAGCAGGAACAGGACGGCCACTCCGCCCGTCAGCACCAGGGTCGGCAGAGACCAGTCATACGGTTGCCCCATATATCCGGCGGGCATCCCCGCGCCCCGGACGGCGGAGAGCCGGAAAAACAGCAGCAAGAGCGACGCGCCCGCGGCGATCAGCCACGGCAGGGTCTCCCGCTCGGCCAGCCGTTTCTGAAAGGCGTACGCGCCGCCCAGGCTGAAGGCGAGCACCAGCACGGCCAGCGCAGCCACACTGGTGTACACGCCGGGGTCGAACAGCGGCGCATCGGTTTCCGCAACCCCCGCGATCCTTGTGACCGCCGTGGAGAAGAAAATCAGCAGCGCGCCCAGGATCGTCACCCCCGCGGTGACCCACGCGCCCTGAAGGGCCAGCGCATTCAGCCGCCTCCCCCTGCCGGTCCCGGACTCGCTCCCCGCGTTGCGGCACCAGGACAAACCGAGACTCACCGCCAGGCCAAGCAGCACGCAGACACACCCCGCGACCAGCAGGCCCATCGAGGGCACGGAGACCTTCGACAGCGGCGCGGCTTTGGCGAACGCGGGGCCGCCCATGCCGGGCGCGGCCGGCACCATCGCGCCGATCTGCAACAGATGGGAGGTCAACAGCATGGGGATGCCCACCAGCAGAAAATCGCGGAACAGCGCAATGTCGCGCAGGAAGATCATCACCACCAGCGGCAGGGCCGCCAGCAGCAGCACCTGATAATTCGTCAGCCCCAGCCCGAACACGAACGCCGTCAGCCACAGGGTTTTATCCGCCGGGCACCGCATCCAGCGGTAGGTCAGCAGAAAGATCCACATGAGGAAAAAGGCGTTGAGGGTGTACACCTCCACGATCGTGGCCTGTGACCACATCACCGGACTGAACGCGAACACCAGGCTGCCGCCCACCCCGCCGGCCCAGCAGAGCAAATCACTCTCCGGCTGCCTGAACTCCTCCTCGCCCTCGTGCGCGTCCCGCATCATGTCGGAAGCCGAACGCGTGATCAGCATCGCCGTGATGCCCGCCGCCAGCGCGGCGAACACCGCAGACATGAGCGAAATGCTCCAGGCCGGTGTCGGCTGTCCGCGGAACGTGACCCAACTGAAGACCCGCGCGAACAGATAGGCGCACATCGTCCAGATGGGATAACCGGGCGGATGCGGCACACCGAGATGATCCCCGGCCACCGCCAGCTCGCCTGAATCCTCCAGGGTGACGGACGGTCCCAGCGTAAAAAAATAGACGAGAAGGGAGATCACCGTGGCGGTCCAGAAAGCGGTCCAGTCGATCCGCCGGAAAAAAGCAATGTGCGGGCCGGAGCCCGGAAGCCGGTTTTTCATCATAAAGACAACTCACGCTTGTAAGGAAAGTGACTAATTTACAGACGTTGCCTGTCACCGGCAAGGACAACTTTCCGC
>JAVEYH010000083.1:0-15755 GCA_034003585.1 Kiritimatiellia bacterium | reverse complement strand
ACGACCGGATTTAACGCACCCCCCGGAAAAAGACAAAAGGCCCGCAGACCTGCAAGGTCCACGGGCCTCCCCAACCAACCGTGCCAAGCTCAGCGACGGCTGCGCAGGCGTCCATGCTTCAGGAACCCGTCGTAATTGCGCATCAGGAGATGCGACTCCATCTGGCGCAGGGTGTCCAGCGCCACACCGACGATGATCAGCAGACTGGTCCCGCCGAAAAAGGAGGCCATTTCCCACGGCAGCTCCATGAGTCCCCGCAGCAACTGGGGCACCAGGGCGATGATCAGCAGACCGATCCCGCCGATCAGCGTCACGCGGGTCATCAGCGCGTCCAGATACTCGGCGGTCGCGCGTCCGGGACGGATGCCCGGCACGTACGACCCGTCTCGCTTCAGGTTGTCCGAGATCTGCATCGCGTTGAACTGCGTGGCGACCCAGAAGAACGAGAAGAACATGATCAGCAGGGCGTAAGCCGAGAGATGGATGGGGCTGGTCATATCGACCAACTGCCCGCCCAACCATTTGAGGCCCGAGAGCCAGGTGATTTCGGCCGGGATCTTGCTGAGCAGCACCGCCGGGAACTGGATCAGCGGACCGGCGAAGATGATCGGCATGACGCCCGTATAGTTGACGCGCAGCGGCATATACGTCTGCTGCATGCCATAGGTGTTCCCCCCGCCTGCGGAACGGCGGGTGGAGTGGATCGGCACCTTGCGCAGGCCCTGCGTCAGCATCACGGTCCCCATGGTGATCAGGAAGCCGAAGAACAGGAGGAGCAGCAGCTCGATCGGGCTTTTGGTGGCGGAAATGCCGCCCAGCCCGAAATAGCGCGTCCACGCCTCAATGATCGCCACCGGCAACCGCGAGGTGATGTTGATCATGATGATCAGCGAGGTGCCGTTGCCGATCCCGCGCTGGGTGATCTGATCCGCCAGCCACATGACAAACAGGGAGGCGGTGGTCATGGCGATCACGGTCATGATGTTGAAACCCAGACCGGGGCGCGTCACGATCTGCACCGCGCCGAGTCCGAACGAGGCCGGATTCTGCAGGGCGGTCGCGAGGGCGAAGGACTGGAACACGCAGATGCCGATGGTCAGGTACCGCGTATACTGGGCCAGCTTCATCCTGCCCGACTCCCCCTCCTGGCGCAGCTTCTCCAGCATGGGGAGCACGGCGGTCAGCAACTGGATGATGATCGAGGCGCTGATGTAGGGCCAGATGCTCAGGAAGCCGACGGCGCACTGGTTGAGGGCGCCGCCGCTGAACACGTTAAACCAGTCCATGAGACCGCCGCCCGCGCCGGCGGTCTCGCGGATGCGCGCGAGTTCAGCCTGCAGCGTCTGCCAATCCACGCCCGGCGTCGGGATCATGGAGATCAGGCGGCTGACGAAAACCAGGCCGACCGTCAGCAGGATGCGCTTCCGGAGTTCCGGAATTTTAAAGGTGTTCGCAAACGTGGCAAGCATGGCCATAATCAGGTTCGCCCTTCCTAAACGATTTCAACGCTGCCGCCCGCCGCCTCGACCTTGGCTTTGGCCGACGCGCTGGCGCCGTGGACCTTGACCGTCAGTTTCTTGGTCAGTTCGCCGGTGCCGAGCAGTTTGACGCCGTCATACTTGTTGGCGAAGAGCCCGTTCGCGTGCAGGAGTTCGGGCGTGACTTCCGTCCCGTTCTCGAACCGCTCGAGTTCACAGACGTTCAGCGCGAAATACTCCACGCGGTTCGGATTCTTGAAGCCCCGTTTGGGCAGGCGGCGGATCAGCGGCATCTGGCCGCCTTCGAACCCGAGCTTGACTTTGTGACCCTTGCGGGCCTGCTGGCCCTTGTGGCCGCGGGTGGAGGTTTTGCCCATGCCCGAACCCGCGCCGCGTCCCACGCGTTTGCGCGGTTTCCGCGCCCCGGGGGTGTTTTTCAGTGATGACAGATCCATTGCGTAAACTCCTTTACGGTAAACACGAATCGTGAAGGCGGGAAACGGTTCATGCTTCGCCCTTCCCGCTTCACTCGTTTCACGCTCTTGCGGCCGCGATCTCCTCCGACGAACGCAACTGGTTCAGCGCGTCCACCGTCGCCTTAACCACATTCAGCCGGTTCTTGCTGCCCAGCGATTTGCCGATGGCGTCATGCACGCCGGCCGCCTCGAGCACCGGGCGCATGCCGCCGCCGACGATCAGACCCGTTCCTTTGGGCGCGGGCTTCAGCAGCACACGGCCGCCGTCACAGATTCCGGTCACCGCATGCGGGATCGTCTTGCCGTCGAGCTTGACGCGCATCATTTCCTTCTTGGCCGAATCGCCGCCCTTGCGGATGGCCTCGGCCACCTCGTTGGCCTTGCCGAAGCCGAAGCCCACCCGGCCCCCGCGGTCGCCCACGACCACCACCGCGCTGAAACTGAAACGGCGGCCGCCCTTCACGACCTTCGAACACCGGTTGACGAACACGACCCGTTCGTCGAACTCACTCGATCCCTCATTGCGGGAGTATTTCGCCTCTGCGCTCACTTCGCCTCCTCTGCCACTTTCGTGGCGCGGTCAGAAATTTTCAGTCCGGCGGCGGTCGCGGCATCCACGATCTGTTTGACGCGCCCATGGAATTTGAACCCGCCGCGGTCCACGACCACGATCGAGATCCCCTTTTCCTTCGCCACGGTGGCGGCCTGCTCGCCGACCTGCCGCGCGGTTTCCAGATTACACGGCTTGGCCTCCTTCAGGGTGGAGGTCGAAGCCAACGTGTTCATGGCCGTGTCATCAATGAACTGCACATACATGTGCTTGTTCGAGATGCAGATGGCCATGCGCGGACGCTCGGCCGTGCCTTGGATCCGCTGACGCAGGCGCATGTGGCGCCGGGCGCGTTGTTCTTTACGGTTAAAACTCATCTTTCCTCAGCTCCGTTCAGGCGTTACGCGACAGTCTTGCCCTGTTTGCGGCGGATCTGCTCGCCCGCGTACTTGATCCCCTTGCCCTTGTAGGGTTCGGCCGGATAATAACTGCGGATGCGCGCGGCCGCCTGGCCCACGAGTTCTTTGCTGATCCCCTCCACCGTCACGTTCAGGCCGGCCGCATCGACCGTGATGCGGATCCCGTCCGGGATCAGGTAATCCTTGGGCGAGGCGAACCCCAGCGAAAGACTGAGTTTGTTGCCCTGCAGGACCGCTTTGAACCCCGTCCCCTCGATGGTCAGCACCTTCTTGTACCCGGTCGTCACGCCCTCGATCATGTTCCGGACGAGGGTCCGGCTCAGGCCGTGGCAGCTTTTCTGCATGCGGGAATCATCCGCACGCGCCACGACCACCTGGCCGTCCGCGACGCGGACATCAATCCCGCTCTGGAAGACGCGGCTCAATTCGCCCAGCTTCCCCTTGACCGTCACCGCATTGCCTTGGGCGGTCACCGTGACCCCCGCGGGGATCGCAATCGGCATGTTACCAATTCTCGACATCGTTGAAGCCCTCTTACCAGATTGTGCAGATCAGTTCGCCGCCAAGCTTGCGCTTCCGGGCTTCCTTGCCGCTCAGAATGCCGCCCGACGTGCTCAGGATGGCAATGCCCATCCCGCCCAGCACATGGGGGATATCCTGCACGCCGCAGAATTTGCGGAGCCCCGGCTTGCTTTCGCGGCGCAGGCCGCGGATCGCCGGTTCGGCGGCGTCATTGTACTTCAGTTCGATGCGTAACGCGCGCGGCACGGCGGCCGTCAGCGTGAAGTCAGCGATGTAGCCCTCTTCCTTCATCACCCGGGCGATTTCGCCCTTGATCCGGGAGCCCGGAAGCGTGATGGAAGGCAGTTTGGCTTTGAGCCCGTTGCGGATTCGCAACAGCATGTCAGAAATCGGATCCGACGTCATGGTTCTCTCCTCTACCAGCTTGCCTTGGTCACACCCGGGATCATTCCGGTCACCGCCAGCTCGCGGAAACAGATACGGCAGAGCTGGAACTTACGGATATACGCGCGCGGACGACCGCAACGGGAGCAGCGGTAATATTTGCGCGTCGAAAACTTCGGCTTGCGCTTGGCTTTCTCCATCAGACAGGTTTTGGCCATTGTGGGGAATCTCCTTATTTGCCGGCGAACGGCATCCCTAATATCCCGAGCAGCTCACGGGCGCCCTTGTTGTCCTTGGCCGACGTGACGAACGTGATATCCATCCCCACATCGGTCCCCGGCGTTCCGGAATCGACCATCTCGGGGAAGATCGTATGCTCTTTCAGTCCCAGGGTGTAGTTGCCGCGACCGTCGAACCCGCGGTTCGGCACGCCGCGGAAGTCGCGGATACGGGGCAGCGCGCTGTTCACCAGACGCTCCATGAAGTCGAACATGCGTTCGCCCCGCAGGGTGACTTTGGCGCCAATGATCATGCCCTCGCGCAGCTTGAAGTTGGAAATGCTTTTGCGCGCCTTGCACAGCATCGGCTTCTGGCCGGACAGTTTGGCCAGGTCGTCGACGATGGTCTTCTGCACGTCCTTTTCCACAATCCCGAACGCCATGTTGAGCACGACTTTCTGGAGGCGGGGCACCAGCATTTTGTTTTTGAGCCCCAGCTTCTCCTGAAGCTTGGGCGCCATTTCTTTCGCGAATGTCTCTTTAAGTTTTGCCATGTCCGTAGGCCCCCTCTCAGTCCAGGTTCTTCCCGGTCGCCTTGGATTGGCGCACCACCCTGTCGCCCTCTTTCACCCTGCGGATGCGGACGCCTTTCTTCGCGTCCGGATCATAGGGCATCAGATTCGACAGGTCGATCGGGGCCTCGCGCTCCACAATCCCGCCTTCCGGCGCGGTCTGGGAACGGCGGATGGCCTTTTTCACCATGTTCAGGCCCTGCACCACGGCTTTGCCCTTGTCGGGCATCACGCGCAGCACCTTGCCTGTCTTGCCGGCGAAATCGCCCGCAATGGCGATCACCGTATCCTCTTTCCTGATTCTCGCAACACTCATGCTGTTTCCTCACCCGTAACCGTTTTGGCCCTGAACGGGAACCGCCCCGCAGGCGGGCCATCGGCGTTACGGCCGCTCGCGGGCTCAGACCACTTCCGGCGCCAGCGAAATGATTTTCATGTAGTTCCTGTCGCGCAACTCGCGCGCCACAGGCCCGAAGATGCGTGACCCGACCGGGTTCATCTTGTTGTCCACGATCACGCACGCGTTCTGGTCGAACCGGACATACGAGCCGTCATTGCGGCGGATCGGCTGACCCGTGCGCACAATCACCGCCGTGCAGACCTGTCCCTTTTTGACCGCGCCCGTGGGGGTCGCCTCCTTGATCGCCACGCGGATCACATCGCCCAGATGGGCGTACCGTTTCCGCTGACCCAGGACGCGGAAGCACATGGCGCGTTTCGCGCCGGTGTTGTCCGCCACCACCAATACCGTCTGTTCCTGAATCATCTCATTTCCCCTCCGGCCGCACGATCCGCCAGCGCTTGGTCGCGCTCAGCGGACGCGTCTCCATGATGGTGACGCTGTCGCCGACCTGAACCGTATCCGACTCGTCGTGGGCGTGGTACTTCTTGAACCGGCGGATGACTTTGCCGTAGATCGGATGCCGTTCGCGGCGTTCGCTCTGCACGATCACCGACTTCCGTCCGCTCTTGCTGATCACCTTGCCCTTGCGGACCTTGCGGCTTCCGCGCGTTTGGATTGCTTCGGTTGTCCCGGCCATTTACTTAGCCTCCCGCTGGGTTTGTACCGTCTTCATGCGCGCGATGTCGCGGCGCATCAGACGCATCCGGACCGGTTTTTCGACACCGGCGCCCGACTGGTGTTTGATCCGCAGGTCGTTCAGCTCCTGCGACAGCTCACGGATCTTCTGGTCGAGTTCCGCCGCCCCAAGTTCTCTCAGATCTCTTGCTTTCATGATTCCGTTCAGACTCCCGTTGCGTGGCGTGTGACGAGCGTCGAGCGGATGCCGATTTTGGTGTCCGCCAGACGCAGGCACTCCCGCGCCACGGAATCCGGCACGCCGCCGATCTCGAACAGCATCTTGCCGGGCAGGATCACGGCGACCCACAGCTCCGGATTGCCTTTGCCGCCGCCCATGCGCACTTCGATCGGCTTGCGCGTCACCGGCTTGTCGGGGAACACGCGGATCCACAGCTTGCCCTTGCGTTTCATTTCGCGGTTGATGACCACACGGCACGCCTCAATCTGCGTGTTGGTGAGCCAGCCGCGCTCCAGCGCCTTGAGGCCGAACTCGCCGTAGGCGAGCTGCGCGCCCGAAGTCGCGTGACCGGCGCGATTGCCCTTCGATTGCTTGCGGTGCTTCACCCGCTTAGGCATGAGAGGCATCTTTTCTCCTCCTCTGTCCGCCGGTGCGGACCGGCTGGAAATCGTCCTTCTTGCAAATCCAGACCTTGACGCCGATCAGCCCTGCGGTCGTGTGCGCCTCGGCGAACCCGTAATCAATGTTGGCGCGCAGCGTGTGCAACGGGACCTTGCCCTGTTTGCTCCACTCCACGCGGGAGATCTCGGCGCCGTTGATCCGGCCGCTGCACCGGATTTTGATCCCGTCGACGCCCATGTCCATGGCGACCTTCTCGGCGCGCTTCATCGCGCGCTTGAGCGCGACGCGGCGTTCGACCTGCTGCGCGATGCTCTCCGCCACCAATTGGGCGTTGGCATCGGGATCGCGCACCTCATGGATCTCGAGGTAGATCTCCTTGCCGGTCTTTTTCGAGAGGTCCTGGCGGATTTTGTCGACATCCTGCCCCTTGCGCCCGATCACCACGCCCGGACGGG
Source organism: Kiritimatiellia bacterium (assembly GCA_034003585.1). Classification (GTDB taxonomy): domain Bacteria; phylum Verrucomicrobiota; class Kiritimatiellia; order RFP12; family UBA1067; genus JAPXSY01. Next base: position 9,020 of record JAVEYH010000083.1, on the reverse strand, counting down.
CGGTGAACAGGTTGATCCGCACGCGGTTCGCGTAACGCTCGATCAGGATCTTCGTGATCGCTGCGCTCTCGAGGCGTTTCTTCACCAATTCGCGGATCATCAGGTCTTCGGCCAGCAGTTCGCCGAACTGCTTTTTGTTGGCGAACCAGCGGCTGCGCCACTGCTTGTCAACCGCGAGCCTGAAACCAACCGGATTTACTTTCTGTCCCAACGTCTTGCTCCTTTTGAAAAGCCGCCGGCTCTCACTGACCGTCGGTCAGGACCACCTTGCAATGACACAGCCTCTTGGCAATCGGGCTCGCGCTCCCACGGGCACGCGGCCAGAACCGGCGCAGACGCGAACCCTCGTCAAACACGCACAAGCTCACCTTGAGCGTCTCAACATCCAGATTCGCGTTGTTCCGCGCGTTCGCCACCGCCGACTTGAGCGTCTTGCTCAGGATCGTCGCGGCCTTGCGCGGACTGAATTCGACAACGTTCAGGGCGGCGGCCACCGGCAGCCCCTGGCACTTGCGGGCCAGCGGCCGGCCTTTCTGGGCCGACATCCTGACGTTACGGGTAATGGCAGTCACTTCCATGCTTCTCGACTCCGTTATTTGGCGACCGCTTTGTCCGTATGGACCCCGTGCTGCTTGAACGTGCGCGTCGGCGCGAATTCACCCAGACGATGCCCCACCATGTTTTCGGTGATGAAGATCGGTACATGCTGCCTGCCGTTGTGAATGGCAAACGTGTGCCCAACGAAATCCGGCAGGATCATCGAGCGGCGCGACCAGGTTCTGATCGGCTGCTTCCTGCCGGACGCGTTCATTTTCTCGACTTTCGCGAGAAGGCTCTTCTCGACGTAAGGCCCTTTTTTGATCGACCGTGCCATGCGTTACTTTCTCCGCTTCACAATGAACCTGCTGCTGGTCTTGCGGCGGTTGCGCGTCTTCCCGCCCTTGGCCAGTTTGCCCCAAGGCGACCGCGGGTGACTGCCGCCGGACGTCCGGCCTTCGCCGCCGCCCATCGGATGGTCAACCGGGTTCATCGCCACACCGCGCACCGTCGGACGGATGCCCATCCAGCGTTTGCGGCCGGCCTTCCCCAGCTTGATGCTGCCCCACTCCGCATTGCCGACCTGTCCGATCGTCGCCATGCAGCGCGCGTTGATCAGGCGGATCTCGCCGGAGGGCATGCGCAACGTCACGAAGCCGGCGTCGCGGGCCATCACCTGGCACCCGTTCCCCGCGGAACGCGCCAGTTTGCCGCCCTGCCCGGGAACCATCTCGATGTTGTGCACCGTCAGCCCGAGCGGAACCTGCCCCAGCGGCATGGCGTTCCCCACGTTCGGTTCGGCTTCCGGTCCCGCCATCACCGCATCGTTCACCTTGAGCCCCGCCGGAGCCAGGATGTAACGCTTCTCGCCGTCCACATACTTCAGCAACGCGAGATTCGCGGAACGGTTCGGATCGTAGGCGATCGCCTCCACGCGCGCCGGGATCCCGACCTTGTCACGCCGGAAATCCACGATCCGGTACCGGCGTTTCACGCCGCCGCCGCGATGGCGCGTGGTGATCCGCCCCTGATTGTTGCGCCCGGCCTTGCTCGTGCGCGCTTCGGTCAGTCTCCGGAGAGGCTTGACCTCGGTAATCTCGTCGAACGTCGGCGACACGCGGTGTCGCAGTCCGGCGCTTCTCGGTTTGAATGTCTTGAGCCCCATGGCCTGTTATCCTCTCCGCTGCCTTAAATGGTCTCGATGCGTTCGCCCGGCTTCACCGTGACGATCGCGCGTTTCCAGCCTGAATCGCGGACCACGCGCCGATTCTTCAGGGTGCGCAGCGTGCCTTTGTAATTCTGGGTGTTGACCGACAGAACATGCACGCCGAACTGCTTCTCGACCGCCGCCTTGATCTCGATCTTGTTCGCCTTCGGGGCGACCTCGACCAGATACCGGTTGTCGCAGGCGAGCCGTGTGCCCTTTTCCGTGATCTGAACCCTGCGGATGATGCCAGCGTGCTTCATTCGCCCACCTCTTTCTTCGCCGGCCGCATGCGCGCCGTCAGCGCCGCGAACCCCGCCTGCGTGGCGATCAGCTTGCGGTACAAAAGGAGTGAATATACCGTAACTTCCGCTGCGGTGACAACCTCAACCTTCTGCAAATTGCGCGCCGACAGGACCACATTCTCGTCATACGCGTCCAGCACGATCAGCGCCGAACGGTCCGAGCCCAGTTTCTTCAGCATCGCGGTCATCTGCTTGGTCTTGGGGCCGGTCAGATCGAATTTTTCGATCACCGCGACCCGCCCCTCCGCAATCGCGTCGCTGAGCGCGCGCGTGAACGCGAGCTGCTGCACCTTGCGGTTGACCTTCTGCGCGTAATCGCGCGGATGCGGGCCGAACGCCACGCCGCCGCCGCGCCAGACCGGACTCTGGCGGTACCCGGCGCGGGCGCGCCCCGTCCCCTTCTGGCGCCACGGTTTTTTGTTGCTGCCCGCAACCTCGCCCTTCCGCAGGGTGGAGGCCGTGCCGGCGCGGGCGCTGTTGCGTATCGCCACCACCACGTCCTTGACCGCCTGCGCGCCCTTGTCCCGAACCAGCAGATCGTCCGCAACGGTCATTTCGCCTGCGGCGTCCCCGGCCGGATTAAAAACCTTGATCGTACTCATCGGTTCTCCAACCCCTATTTTTTCAGGGCTTTCCTGATCATGACCACGCCGCCTTTCGGCCCCGGCACCGAACCGGCCACCAGCAGCAGGTTGTCCTCACCGCGCACCTGAACCACCGTCAGGTTCCGCGCCTTGCGGTTCACATTGCCCATCTGACCGGGCATGCGCTTGCCCTTCTCCACCCAGCCGGGCAGATCCCGCGCGCCGATCGACCCGATCCGGTGTTTCGAATGGCCGCCGTGCGTGTGCGGGCCGCCGCCGATGCGGTACCGGCGGATCACGCCCGCAAAACCGCGCCCTTTGGTCACGCCGCTCACGTCGACGTATTTCACGCCGTCAAACATCGCGACCGTGACCGCCTCGCCCGGTTTGACCTCCTCGCCGTCGTCCAGTGCGAATTCGCGGGTCAGACGGCACGGCTTCACGCCCGCCTTCTCGAAGTGCTTCACCTGCGCCTTGGACAGGCGCGAGGGTTTCTGCTCCCCGAAACCGAGTTGTGCCGCGCGGTACCCGTCCGTGTCAGGCGTTTTCACCTGCACCACCGGACAGGGCCCCGCCTCGAGCACCGTCACCGCAATCCGACGCCCCTGGTCATCAAAGACCTGCGTCATCCCGATTTTTCTGCCAAGTAAGCCTTCCATGGTGTCACCGTCCTTAGATTCGAATTGTGATGTCCACGCCGGCCGGCAGATTCAACTTCTTGAGTTCATCGACGGTTTTCGCCGTCGGCCCCACGATGTCCAGCAGCCGTTTGTGTGTGCGCATCTCAAACTGGTCCATGGACTTCTTGTCCACGTGGGGGCTGCGGTTGACCGTGAAACGCTCAATCCTCGTCGGCAGAGGAATGGGTCCCACGACCTGAGCCCCGGTGCCGCGGGCCGTGTCGATGATGTCACTCACCGCCTGATCCAGCACCCTGTGATCGTACGCTTGCAAACGAATGCGTATACGCTGACTTTGCATTCTAACGTTACCTGTTCAGTAGTTGTTCTCTTACCGTCCGCGGCACGACCGCAAATTCGCCAGGTTCCATCGTATAGCTGGCGCGGCCGCGCGAAAGCGACCGGATTGCGGTGGAGTACCCGAATAGTTCTGCCAACGGCACCTGCGCGCGCACGATCTGCATGTCTCCACGCGTCGTCATGTCGCGCACCGAACCGCGGCGGCCGTTAATGTCCCCCATGATGTCGCCGACATACTCGGCAGGCGTCACGATGTCGAGGGACATGATCGGCTCCAGCAATTCCGGTGTTGCGGCCAAAGCCGCCTCCCGGAACCCCATCACGGCCGCGGTCCTGAAAGCCACGTCTGTCGCCGTCTCCTCATCCGTGAACACGACATCCGTCACCTGCGCCAGCACGTCCGTCATCGGGTATCGCGCCAGCACTCCGGTCAGGATGCCGTCCGTCAATCCTTGCTCCACGCAGTCGGCCAGTTTCTCGTCCGGGAAACGCTTCCGCACCGCCGCGGCGATCTCCACCGCATGGCCGCCGCCCCGTTTCCGCGGCGCCACCTCCACCGTCACCTGCGCCGTGTGCCGTTTCCCGCCCAGCTCGCGGTCAAAACGGTAAATGCTCCGGCCCGTGGCGGTCACGGTCTCGTAATACGAAACCATGGGGCGTCCCGTATTGGCCTCACTCTTGAACTCGCGGCGCAGCCGGTCCACCAGAATCTCCAGGTGCAGCTCGCCCATGCCGCTCAAAATCGTCTGTCCCGTCTCCGCATCCACGCGCACCTGACAGGTGGGATCCTCCGCGGCGAGCAGCGCCATGGATTCGGTCAGCTTGTCCTTGTCGGCCCGGGACTTGGGCTCGATCGCCATGAACATCACCGGTTCGGGGACGGTGATGCGCTCCAAATAGACCGGCTGGTTCTCGGCGCACAGGGTGTCGCCGGTGGTCGCCTCCTTGAGCCCCACAATCGCGCCGATCTCGCCCGCGTCCAGCGTCTCGACCTCGGTCTGGTCGTCCGCGAACAGCCGCACGATCTTCATGACCCGCTCGCGTTTGCGGCTGCGGGGGTTGTACACGTTCTGGCCCCGCTTCACCGCGCCCGCGTAGACCCGCACGAAAAACAGCCGTCCCACATAGGGATCCGTCGCGATCTTGAAGACCAGCGCGGTGAGCGGCGCGGAAACGCTCTGTTCGCGCGTCACCTTCGTTTCGGTCTTGAGGTCCGTAGCCTCCACCGCCGGCCGGTCCAACGGCGAGGGCAGGTACCACACCACCGCATCCAGCAGTTGCTGCACGCCTTTGTTCCGCAGGGAGCTGCCGCACAGCACCGGCACCATCCGTCCCGCGATCACCGCGCGGCGGATGGCCGCGCGCAACGTCTCCGCGTCCAGCTCCGGCTGCGCGAAATAGGCCTCGACAATCGTCTCGTCCGCCTCGGCCGCCTTCTCGCACAGCCGCGCCCGCGCCGCCGCCGCCTCGGCCCGCAGCGCCTCGGGGATCTCCGACTCCCGCACCTCGCGCCCTTCGGTGCCCTCGTCATACGTCAGCGCCCGCATCGCAATCAGGTCGATCACGCCGCGGAAACTCTCCGCCCGGCCGATCGGCAGTTGGAGACAGACCGGATTCGCGTGGAGCCGCGTGCGGATCTCCTCCACGCACGCCGCGAAATCCGCGCCCATGCGGTCCATCTTGTTCACGAAGGCGATGCGCGGCACCCGGTACCGGTCCGCCTGGCGCCAGACCGTCTCCGACTGCGGCTGCACCCCGCCCACCGCGCAAAAAACGCCCACCGCGCCGTCCAACACGCGCAATGAGCGTTCCACCTCGATCGTAAAGTCCACATGTCCGGGCGTGTCGATCAGATTGATCGCCACGTCCCGCCAGGAACAGGAGATTGCGGCGCTCGTGATCGTGATCCCGCGCTCGCGCTCCTGAACCATCCAGTCGGTGACAGTGTTGCCTTCGTCCACATTGCCGAGACGGTGCGTGCGCCCCGCGTAAAACAGGATCCGCTCGGTCGTCGTGGTTTTGCCCGCGTCGATGTGGGCCACGATGCCGATGTTGCGGATACCGCAAAGCGAAACGCCGCCGCTTGCCGGACTCTGGCCGGTTGCGGTTACATGACGTTTCTCTGCCTTGCTTTCCAAGACGCTCACCCTTCACCCTGACTTGTCAAAGAACAACGGATGGTCCCGGCGTGCCGCCGGCTTATCCCAAAACGCGGGAGGCCCGCCGGGCCTCCCCTGCGATCACCAGGCGTAATGCGCGAAGGCCTTGTTGGCCTGCGCCATCTTGTGCGTGTCGTCGCGTTTCTTGATCACGTTCCCTTGATTGTTATAAGCCTCGATCAGCTCCGCCGCCACCGCCTTCGGCATCGGCGTGCCGCGCCGCGAGCTGGCGTACATCGACATCCAGCGCAGCGCCAGCGAAAGCTGGCGCGCCGGGCGGATCTCCACCGGCACCGGATAGGTCGTGCCGCCCACGCGGCGGGATTTGACCTCCACCTTCGGCTTCATGTTCGCGATGGCGATGTCCATCACCTCGACCGGATCCTTGCCGGTCTTCTCCTTCAGCTCTTCAATCGCGCCGTACACGATGCGCTCCGCCGTGGTCTTCTTGCCGCTCTTCATGAGCGCCCGGATCACGCGGGCCACCAGCTCGCTGTTGAATTTCGGGTCGGCGGGCTGCACCCGCTTCACTGCTCTGCGCCGTCTTGCCATGGGTTATTTCTCCGCCTTCTTCTGACGCTTCATGCCGTATTTCGAACGGCTGCGGTTGCGCCCGGCAACGCCCAGACTGTCCAGACACCCGCGCACGATATGATACCGCACACCGGGCAAGTCCTTGACGCGGCCGCCGCGCACCAGCACCACGCTGTGCTCCTGGAGATTGTGCCCCTCACCCGGAATGTAGGCGGAAACCTCATAGCCGGTGGTCAGACGGACACGCGCGACCTTCCGTAACGCCGAGTTCGGCTTCTTGGGCGTCTGCGTCTTCACCACGAGGCAGACCCCGCGGCGCTGCGGGCAGGCCTTCAGCGCGGGCGACTTGCTTTTCTTGCGCAACGGCTCTCTGCCCTTGCGCACCAATTGGTTGATCGTCGGCATCGGATTCGATTCCTTCCCGGATTGGAAATAAATGGAAAGTGAATGTACCACAGGAGGCGACCGGCGCGCAAGTGCGATTTTTGACGATTTTGCGGTCGGCGGCGGCAGGGGCGCGCGAGGGTCTCGCGCCGGATTTTTCCGCTTCGGGCCGCCCCCCGCTACGCCAGGGACCACGGCCCCCGCATCGGCCGCGTCAGCATGCGGTTGGCCATGTCGTCCCCCGCGAAGGTCTCCCGCACCGGATCCCAGTCGAGGCGGCGCTGGAGCCGCATCACGATGTTACCGATGTTGCAGAGATTCGTGGTCTTGTGGCCGATCGCCAGATCCGACACCGGCAGCCCGCGCGACTTGACGCACGCGATCCAGTTGCCGAAATGGTCGCGGCTCTTGTAGAGGCGCGTCTCACCCGCCCCGATCTGTTCCTTGAGGATGCCCTCGGGGTCAGACTTCAGCTTGCTGCGCGACACGTCGAGCGTGCCCTGGTCGCCGTGGAAGATGATGTTCCCGTCGTACACGCCGTCGGTGCGCGTCCGCATACGCATCGTCACGCCGTTCGCGTAGGTGTAGCGCACATCCACGCGCGTCGGCGCCGTGAACAGGCCGCTGGAAGGGAACACGCCGTGCCCGTCCGCCTCCACCGGACCGGATTCGTCCATGCCCAGCGCCCACTGCGCGATATCGAGGTAGTGCGCGCCCCAGTTGGTGGTCTGCCCCCCCGCATAGTCGAGGATGTAACGGAACTGGTAGTGCGTGCGCTGCGCCGTGTACGGCGCGAACGGGGCGGGCCCCAGCCAGAAGTCGTAATCCAACCCCTCGGGCACCGGCTCGGGCTTCCACGTCGCCCCCACATACCGGTTGTTGGCCGGGATCAGCACTTCGATGCGGCGGATTTTGCCCAGCCGGCCGTTCCGGATCAGCTCGGCCGCATGATGAAACGCCTCGGAGGAGCGCTGCATGGTGCCGGTCTGGCCGATGCGCTTGTGCTTGCGCAACTCGGCCACCAGCGCCTGACCCTCCCGCACGGTCAGGGTCAGCGGCTTCTCCACAAACACGTCCTTGCCGTGCCGGATCGCGTCGATCGCCGTGAGCGCGTGCCAGTTGTCCGGCGTGGCGATCGTGACCAGGTCAATGTCCGGGGCGCGCGTCACCTCGCGGAAATCGGTGTGCATGCGGCATGACCGGTCCCCGTTCATCTCGTCAATCTGCCGCGCAGCCCGCCGCTGGTGATAGGTGTCCACATCCGCGACCGCCACGATGCGGACCTGCCCCCGGTGCGCTTTCAACTGGGTGATGTGCGAAAGCCCCATCCCGCCCACCCCCACGCACGCCAGGGTCAACACCTTGGAGGGCGCCTGCTGGCCCAGCACCTTCGCCGGAATGATCGACGGGAACCCCGCCACCGCCGCCGCACCCGCCTGTTTCATCATCTCGCGCCGTGTCATCTTCATGTCTCGGATCCTCAGCAAAACGTGTTCACCCCTACCGGCCGCACTCCCGTGCCTTCACGGCACCGGCCAGACCCTCCGCCTCACGCCCTTTGGCCCGGCCCGCCGCCTCACGCAGCGCCGCCAGGGCCTCGTCCCCCGGCACCTGCTCGATCACCATGCGGGTCAGGTACGCCTTCACCTCGTTGCCGTCGGCCAACCGGCCCTTCAACGCCGCCACGCTCGCGGGCGAGGCGATCAGCGCCAGCATCCGGCAGATGAACCCGTACCCCGCCTCGGTGCAGGCCGGCTCCGCGGCAAGGGCCAGCAGCCGCTTCTCAAACCCCGGGTACTGCGACGCGTCCGCGTCCAGAATCACCCGTTCCACCGTGGAGGCCAGAGTACGGTCCCCGCCGTACTGCAGCGTGCCGATGACCTTCCAAGGGTCCGCCGAGGCGTTGAAGGCCTTGTACCGGGCGTCCGCCGCCTGCCCCGCCAACGGATCCGTGGCCGCCCGCTTCCCATCCGAAACCTGCGTCTTCTCGCTCATGTTCCCGCATGCCTCCTGTCGTCCTGCCGAAAAAAAATAGGATACCAGCTTCCGGGCCGACTGACCACCCGCTTTTTTCTCGTTACCGCGCAAGGAGGAATATGGGGTTTCCCCCGGAATCACTATCGGGACCGAAATCGATGAAATGTGCCGGGATTCGATAACGATCCCGATAGCGACAGCGATTTCGACTGTGCCTCTTTGCAAAATTAGAATTGCTGCACAACTCCTCCTTCCTAAATCCTCCCTCCTCCTTGGGGTGCGGATTCAACAAAGTTGAATCGCACCCTAACGCGGGAACCAGGGCATGAGCGCATCCGCAAAAAGACCCATGCCGC
>JAVEYH010000082.1:0-15892 GCA_034003585.1 Kiritimatiellia bacterium | reverse complement strand
CTGTCAGCGCGGCTCGCTCGTTTTCGAAAGCGCGGGCGTACCCTATCCGTTCCTGCCCGGCATGATTTTCATATCCCAGCCCAACGAACCGCACCGTCTCAGAGCCAATCCGAAAGGTCTGATGATGTATTGGCTTTTCTTCCGTTTCCCGGCGAAAGGCAAGAACCTGCTGGGACTGCCCTCCGCCGAATCGGCTTGGCTGGAACGCGCCTTACGTCATTTCCCCAACCGGCTCTTCGATGGCACAGACCGTGTGCGGCATGCCTTTGTGCGCTTGTTTCTCCTCTACGACACGTTGGCGGCAAACAGTGCCCGGCGCCGGCTGTCCATGCGTTCAACCAGCCTGGAGCTGCTCCTGGCCCTCATCGAGGCGGCAGAGGTGAAGCCACACCATCCGGACTCCTCGCGGATCGCCCCCCTGATCCAGGCCATGCGCAAGCACCCGGAGCGCGATTACCCGATGGACGATCTGCTGCGGCAGAGCGCGCTGTCGCCATGTATGCTGGCGCGCCTTTTCAAGCAGGCCACCGGCCTGCCGCCGCACTCGTTTCTGCTGGGGTGCCGCATCCGGCGCGCACAAGGGCTTCTTCAATCCACACGCCAGAGTATCAGCCGGATCGCCGCGGATTTGAATTTCGCCTCTCCCCAGCACTTCGCCATGCACTTTAAACGCGAAACCGGCATCACGCCCACGGCCTGGCGGCAGAAGCACGGCGCCCAGCCATCGTCATGACCGGGAACCGCATACGCTTGCGGCGCCGGCCCGCGGCGGGGTATACTGCCCGCATGTCAACCCCTTGCCCCTCTGACCTCCGCCATCATGCGGCGGCCCCGCTCGCGCGGCTGCTGGCGCTGACGTTGCTGTGCGGCTGCGCCTCGCTGCGTTTTGACACCACGCGCAAGGCGCGGTTCATCGACATGGACTCCCAAATCCTGCGCGTCGAGTACGGCGAGGAGAAGCGCACCGAGACCCTGCCCAATGGGCTGGTCTGCACGTTTGAAGGCAAGGTGCGGCTGCGTCTCCCGGCGGACGGCAGCCGGGTGACGCTCTATCAGGCGATCTCCGCCTCGGGCGTGCGGTATGTGTCGGAGGACAAGCGGCTGGAGTTCATCGAGAAAGGCCCCTACTGCATCGTGCGCCAGAACGGGCGGACGATCTTCGAAGGGGTCTACTGCCGTCCGTAACCGGGTTTGCGCGCGCTGACCAGCCAATGCGGCATCGGCGGCGGCACGGGCAGCGTCTCGCACGCCTCAAACCCCGCCTCCCGCAGCCAACCGTGCAGCTCCCCGTCCGAGAAGACCCAGCCGTCGCGCGTCGTGAGAGCCATGTTCACCGCGAACAGCGCGGAGAAGGCCGGCCAAGTGTGGGTCGCGTCGGTCATCATGTCCAGAATGTGGATCCGGCCGCCGGGGCGCAAGGCAGCGGCCGCGCGCCGCAGAATGTCCGGGATCCGCTCCGGCGATTCCTGATGCAGGGCGCCGAAAATCGTCACCGCGTCATAGGCCTCCGGCTCGTACCGGTCCGTATGGTAATCGCCGGGCCGGCAGGCGACGCGATCCGCCATCCCGGCCTCCCGCACCAGCTCGGCGGCCACGGCGGAGATTTCCGGCAGATCCACCGTCACGCACCGCAGTCCGGGATGGGCCTGCGCCAGAAGCACCGCATAGGTGCCCGGACCGCCCGCCAGATCCAGCAGCGTGCGGCACCCGCCCAGGTCGATCAGCGGCACCACGCCGCGCCCGATCCCCAGCGCGCGGCCGTGCATCGAGAGCGCGAACCGCCGGGTGCGCCCGGCATCCGCGCCGAGATGACGCTCCGGCGCCTCAACCGGACTGCCGGTCCGGACCAGCTCCGTGAGCCGCCCCCATGCCGGATACACGTCGCGGTTGTACCGCACCGCGCGCGTCAGATCCTGCGGCGCGCCCGCCACCAGCGCCGCCGCGGTGGCCGGCGTCGCGGCATACCGCTCCCCGGTCTTCGTCAGCAGACCGGTTGCCACGCAGGCATCCAGCAACAGGCGCAGACCGCGCAAGTCCGCGCCCAGATCCTCCGCCAACGGGCCGGCCTCCGCCGATCCGCCCGCTGCGGCGATCCGCGTGAACAGATCCAACTCGACCGCCGCGAACAATACCGCCGAACCGTAATACGCGCTGGCCAATCCGACAATCCCCTGCACCGACAGCGTCTCGCCCATCCCGTCTCTCCTGTTCTTCCCTTTGCGCCGGGCCGCTACCGGGCGCACCCGGTTTTCCGCAGTTCCGCGGCCAGCGTGTCGGCGCACCGTCCGACCACCCCCTTGCGGCGCAGGACCGCCGCGGACGCGCGCTCCCCGAGCGCGCGCCGCGCCGCGCCATCCGCCAGCAACCGGGCGATCTCGCGTTCCAGCGCCTCCGCGTCCGGCACCTGGATCAGCGCCCCGGCCTCCAGCAGGTCGGACATCACCGGACGGAAATTTTCCGTGTGCGGTCCGATCAGGGTGGCGGCCCCGCAGAGGCAGGGCTCGATCATGTTTTGCGCGCCGTGTTCGCAGAGGCTCTTGCCCACAAACACCAGCGCCGCGTTCCCGTAAAAGCCCATCAGTTCGCCGGTGGTGTCGCCCAGCACGACCGTCGCGCCGCCCTCCGGCGGCGGCGTCCCTTCCGGCGGCGTCCGGCTCTTCCGCGCGCAGGCGAACCCGGCCCGCCGGATCGCGGCCTCCACCGCGTCCGCCTTTTCGAAGTGCCGCGGCACCAGTACCAGCCGCAACGCCGGGAAAGCGCGCCGCAGCCGGGCGTAGAGCGCGATCAGCACGGCATCCTCGCCGGGCCAGGTCGACCCGCCCAGCAGCACGGCGCGCCCGGCCCCCGCATCCCAGCGATCCAGATATGCGGCGACCGCCCTTTCCGCTTCCGGATCGCGGTTCGCCACATCGAACTTGAAACTGCCGGTGACCTCGATGCGCGCGGGGTCCGCGCCCGCGGCGACCAGCCGCCGCCGGTCCTCTTCCGACTGGGCCAGGATCGCGGTGAACCGGCGCAGCACCGGTCCGAACCAGAAGCGCAGACGCCGGTAACCCGGCGCCGAACGGTCCGATACACGCGCGTTGACCAGATAGAGCGGCACGCCGCAGCCGTGGCAGGCGCGGATCAGGTTGGGCCAGATCTCCGACTCCGTCAGGATCAGGGCCGCGGGCCGGACCTGACGTATGGCCCGCCGGACGCACGCAGGAAAATCCAGCGGGTTGTAGATCAGCACGTCCGCCGCGCCGAGCTGTTTCTCCGCCTCACGCCACCCGGTGGAGCTGGTGGTGCTGAACACGAAGCGCAGCGACGGGATCCGCTCGCGCAACGCCCGCATCACTTGCCCGGCCACATACACCTCCCCCACGCTCACGGCATGGATCCACACCGCGCCGCGCATGTCGCGGAGCCGCCGCACGATGCCGCCGGGATAAAACCCGAACCGGTCGCCCATCCGCTCGCGGTATCCGCCGCGCCGCCTCATCCGGAGGAGGAAGAGCGGCGTCATCGCCGCATACGCGACCGCGAACAACAGGTTGTAAACCACCCACCTCATGAACCGGCTCCCCTCTCCGCCGCGCCGCCCGCGGCAACCCGGACCGGAACCCGTTCGGGTTGGCGCGCGGCGTTCGACGTGTCCCGCACGCGGAACGAGACCGGCGGCGAGGCGACCACCAGGCCGTCGTTGCGGGTCGCCACGGCGCGCAAGGTGTACACTCCCGGTCCGAGACGGGACTGGGGCGGCCCTTGCTCCACCGCCACCGCGCAGACCGGTGTGGGCGAACTCCCCAACAGTTTGGGCCCGAGATACAGCGCCACAGAGCTCACCCCGCCGGACAGCTCCGCCTCGGCGCGGGCCGTCACAAAGGCCGGGCCGTCCAGGACACTGTCCGCCGCGGGCGCGGTGACGCGGATCTGCGGCACGGGGCCACCGCCGCTTGAAACGCGGAAGGTGTGGCGGAAAGTCCGGTTGTTGAACCGTTCGTCCGCGGAAAGGGTGCGCACCGTGACCTGCGCGAACCCGCGCTGGTACTCCGCGGCGGAGGGCATGATCCGGACCGGCATGCCCGAGAAGTAATCCTGGCTGAAGCAGATCTCCGCCGTAACCTGGCCGTGCTGCTCCACACGGGCGCACACCAGATCACAAGGCCGCTGCCCGGGCCGCAACACCGCATCGAATCCGGTCTGGGGCGAGAGGTGTTCGCGATCAAACACGACGCTCCCCTTCTCCGACGCATCGTAATTCAGGAGGAAGGGCCGCAGGTCATTCGCGCCGTCGATCGCCCGGTCTTCGGATTGCGCGCTGGCCATGAAATGAAAGAACTGCGTGGGACGGTCGGTCGCGGGCGTGACCCGCACAGTCTGCTCGATGTCGTAATTTTCCGGGGTGAACTCCAGGGTCTCGCGCGACAATTCGGCGACACCGGGAATGTCGGTGGCGCAAAAGACGCGGACCCCGCCGGAGGGACGGTTGAGCAACCGGACACCCGCGAAACCGGGGGTCTGCCGGTCGATCCGGTAGGTCTCGCTGCGCAAAAGCAGGGTGTTCACGGGTTGCGACAGGTTCGCCAACTGTACGACCGTCTCGTACCCGACGCGGGCGCACGCCTCGTGATAGCCGTGCGGATGGGGCCCGTTCCCCCCTCCGGGCTTACGCTTGTCGGGGGGCGGCTGGCAGCGGTCGGTGACCACGGTGTAGAGCATGTTCGCGAGCATGTAGGCGAGCCAGTCATTGGCGGTTCCCGGCAGGACTTCCCGCACGAGCTCGGCATTCTCGCGGTACGCGCGCGCCCAAGCGAGCGGATACGGGATGAAGATCAGGCCGTTGGCCTTGGCATGATCATATCCCTCCAACAGGTTCGCCTCCAGGGTCCGGAGCGTGTCGCGTCCGTCCGCCTCACCGCCCTGCGGCGTGCGGGCGTAGACCGCCGCGCACGGTTGGGGCCGGTTGGTGGCGGCGGCCGTGCCCAACGAGGTGTACCGCGCGGGATCCAGGTACAGGTCCATCTGCTGACGGTCGCCGTAAACGAGATCGAACGCTGCGGCATACCGGTCGAATCCGGAACGGTACCAGTCCGAAGGCGACCTCCAGAACCCGTCCTGAAACGCGGCATCCAGAATGTACTGCAGATTCTGGCGGACCGGGTCATCCTCGGCCGTGTTGGGCACATACACCTTAAGCCGCCGTGTGATGCGCGGATCGATCCGCACCACCCCCCGGAACGGGCCTTTGTAATGCGCGCGGACCCGTTCGTTGGCAACCGCCTCCGTCGCGGACTGCACCAGCGCCGACGTGATCTTTTTTGTGGTCCAATAGGTCTCCCATGCGGCTTTGGGCACACGCTCGCCGCTCAGATGCGTATAGGTGGCGGCGGCGGCGAGAAAGGTCGCGGCCCGCACCCGGACCGGAGAGTCTCCGGACATGCGGTTGCGCCGCAGCGTCTCGCGCCAGGCGTGCGCCGCCGGGATCACCTCCACGCCGCAGCCGTCTCCCGCACGGTAGGTGATCTCGGCCACCGCGTCCACGCGGTTGTCCCGGAACGAGGCGGCCGGTTTGGCGAGCAGCACCAGCGCCGTCCGGATCCGCGCGCCCCCGGCCGCCTGCGACAAGGCACGCACCCCCTCGAAAAAGAATTCGGGGTATCCCAACACCACCGACTCGTCCTCTGCCAGCAGCAGCAAATCGTATTGTCCGGTCAGCAGACGGCCGCGTTCGCTCTGACGGTCGGGGTGGTACCACCATCCCATCAGCGTGCGGCACCCGTTGCCGACCGGCTCGAGGGTCACGCGCGCAGGCACATCGGTATCCGCCGCCCGGATCATGCTCTCAAGGTCGGCGGCGAACCCGTCCATGCCCATGCCGCCTGCCTGGTGCGGGGCCGACAGCACCGCAACCCGCACAACCCCGTCCCGGTTGAGGTCCAACGACGCCGCCGAAACGGCACCGGCGGCCCCCAGCAGCCCCGCCGCGGTTAGCGCGCGCCATCCCGTTCTGTGTCTCCTCCGCGTCATCCCGCTCCCGCCACCCGTTGTCCCGCCGCAGGCCGCGAAGCGGCGCGGCGCGCCATGATCCGCAACAGCACGGTTTCGATCAGGAAACGCTCGGGCAGACGCGTGGAGACGAGTTTCTCGCGCAGATCCAACAGCCGGAAGCGGGCGCCCCGCAACTCCTGCAGCGAATACGCCAGCACCTGCGGCATCCGCTTTTTCAGCGCCCACGCGCTCACCGTCTTGTCATTCACCGGCAGGGCGGCGAGTTGTTCGACCGCCTCGGGCGGCAATTCCCGCGCCCATCCCGCGGCGGTGAGCCACTTGCGCTCGTACGCCGCGCGCAGAACCAGCAACTCGCGGACCCGCTTATCCAACATCGCGGCGAGCATCATTCCGATCCCCTTCTGCCCGTCCATCCGCGCCAGCGCTTTCAAAACTTCCGCCGGCTTGCGCTCGCCGAACGCATCGAGCAAATCCCACGCCTCAGCCTCGCGCCCGACCGAAGTGATCGTCCGCACATCCTCAACCGTCACCCGGCCGGACGCGCCGATATACAGGCGCAGTTTCTCGACCTCCTGCACCAGCAGCCGCGTCTCCCAGCCCACCCGGTTCAGAAATTCGCGGTGCGCCTCTTCGTCCAAGGTCAACCCGGCTTTTTTGAGCAGACCGTCCAAACGCTGCGAGGCCCGTTTCTCCAGTTCCCAGGACTTGAGGTTCCCCCCGAAATCCTCCACCTCCCCCTGCTTCTGACAGAGCTTGAAAAAAACCGAGGACCGCAAAATCCGGGCCGTGGTGATCACCAGCACCTGCCCCTCTTCCAGACCGCCCTTCAGCCATGACGCCAACCGCTCGACCGCCTCCTTGGCCGCCTGGCTCTCCGCGCTCCGGCCGCCGCCGGTCAGAAAGGTGGCGTTGCGCAGCCACGTCACCTTGATTGCGCCGAAGAACCCCGGGGTCCGCACCGACTCCATGCACGCTTCCGCCGCTTTGCGGGCCTCGTCTCCGGTGTCCCGGCACCCGTCGATGATCTCCAGCCCGAGCGTGCGGTCCGCCTCCGGCAGAAACCGCGCGATCCGCTCCCGGGCGGCCGCTTCGACGAGATAATCGTCATCCCCGCAGATCAGACACAAAAAACCGTTCATGCCGCGAGTATAGCGGAACCCCGGCGCGATGGCGAGAAAGACCGCCCCGCATCTGATTTACATGCGCGTGTAGCGGGGGCCGTCGCCGCCCTGCGGGAAGGTCCACTCGATGTTCTGGAACGGATCCTTGATCTGGCAGGTCTTGCAGTGCAGACAGTTGGAGAAATCCACATGGATGTGGCCGTCCTCCAGCCGGTACACCTCGGCCGGACAGAAACGCTGGCAGGGCGCGCCGTAGAGCTTGATGCACGTGTCGCACTTCGCGCGGTCCAGAATCTTCAGGTGGCACGGCTGATCCTCGTCGTGGATCGTGCCGGACATGAAGACGTCGGTCAGGCGGTCCGGCGAGGTGGGACCGGCCTCGACGCTCTCGGGCTCCGGCAGACGCCCGCCCCTGAGCGGCAGCATCTCCTCGTGGTCGGGCGCCATCGGCACCTGCCAGAAGGGAAACTTGCCGAAAGTGGCCCAGGCACAGCCCGCGCTCATCACGCCAAGCACCAGATTGGTCGAGAAGGGCGCGCGCACGTTCCTGACGCGCTTGAGCTGCTTCCAGCCTTCGGTCTGCCTGAGCCGCTCGCCGTAAGGCGTGAGCGCCTCCAGCGAGAAGTCATCCTGGTTCCAGCACTCGGCCAGCGTCTCGGCCGCGGCACGGCCCGACTGCGCCGCGATGTGGATGCCCTTGATGCGCAGCGTGTCCACCAGTCCCGCGCCGTCGCCCACGATCAGCGCGCCGTCGGCGACCACCTGCGGCACCGAATAGTAGCCGCCCTCGGGGATCACTTTGGCGCCGTAGGCCACGCTCTTGCCGCCCTGGATGTGTTCGGCCATCACCGGATGCGCCTTGAACTTGCGGAAGAGCAGGTGCGGGTCGGTCTCGGGATGGGCGTAATCCAGCGCGTAGGCGTAGCAGATCATCACCTGCGTGGGCGAGACATGGTATACGAAGCCGCCGCCGTAGGTGCTCCAGTCGGCCGGGTAACCGAAGGTGTGGGCGATCTCGCCGACCCGCGCCTCGTTGGCCGGGACTTCGATCACCTCTTTGATGCCCACGGCGTAGGACTGGCCGCGCCGCCCCTGCAGGCCCTTGCGCGCGATCAGCTTGTCGGTCAGGATGCCGCAGGCGCCCTCGCCCAGCACCACAACTTTGGCGTGGATCTCCTCGCCCGGCGTGTGGTTCCCCTTCGGCTTGCCGTCGCGGTCCAGACCCTTGTCACCGATCTTGACGCCGATCACGCGGCCCTTGTTGTTCTCGATCAGCTCGGTCGCGGCGAAGCCGGTGTAGACCTCCGCGCCCTCTTTCTCGCAGAGCTGCGCCAGGTACTGCGTGAGCTTGGTCAGGGAGCCGACCGGGTAGCCGTGCGCCTGCATCAGCGGCGGGACCCACGGGATCTTCACCGCGCGGGTCTTGCTGAACAGCATGTGGAACGCTTCGGAGCTGACGCGCGCCTCAACCGGCATCTTGCTGATCTCTTCCCCGGTCAGCAGCCCCTCGAAACCGCTCATATCGATCACCGCGCCGGACAGCACGTGGCTGCCCACGTTGCGGCCCTTGTCGAGGATTGTCACGCGCGGCAAGGAGCCCTTCGCCTGCGCCTTGAGCTTGCGCAGCAGCGCCAGCGCCGTCGCCAGCGAGGCGACGCCGGCCCCCACGCAGAGGATATCGGTGTAAATCGGCTGTTTCATCGTGTTCGCCATAATGCCCTCTCCCCAGAAAATTCCGGATTCCCTGACTTACTTCGCGCCGTTGTTTTTCGCCTCGACCGCTTCAATCAGCATCGGCAGGATTTCAAACAGGTCGCCCACGATCCCGAGATCCGCCACGTTAAAGATCGCGGCGTGGGGATCGTTGTTGATTGCGATGATCGTGTCGGCCCCGCGCATGCCCTCCAGATGCTGGATCGCGCCGGAGATGCCGAACGCCAGATAGATCTTCGGGCACACGGTCTTGCCGGTCTGCCCCACCTGGTGCGAGGCCGAGATCCAGCCGGCGTCCACACAGGCGCGCGACACGCCCACGACGCCGCCGAGCAGGTCGGCCAGCCGTTTGAGCTGCTCCAGATTCTCCGCCTTCTTCAGGCCGCGCCCGCCGGCCACGATGATTTCGGCCTCAGCGATGTTCACGTTCGAGGCGCTGCGCTCGGCCTGGACGATGCGCGTGCTTCCCGCCACGAGCCTGAGCGCCTCGATCAGCGTCTCGCCCTTGCGCTTGGGGTCGGGCGGCGCCATCTTGAAGACCTTCGGCCGCACCGTCGCCATCTGCGGCCGGTGGTTGGGCGTCATGATCGTGGCCATGATGTTGCCGCCGAACGCCGGGCGCGTCTGGTGCAGCAGGTGGCTTTCCCTGTCGATCGAAAGCGCCGTGCAGTCGGCCGTCAGGCCGGTGCGCGCGCGCACCGCCACCTTGGCGAAGAAGGCGCGGCCCACCGCCGTGGCGCCCGCGAGGATCACTTCAGGCTTGTATTTGGCGATCAACTGGTTGAGCGCGTCGGTGTAGACGTCCGCCTCGTACTCGGCCAGTCCGGGCTGATCGACAACATACACTTTGTCGGCGCCGGCCGCGATCAGGTGCGACGCGGAATCCTTGACGTTGTGGCCCAGCACCACGGCCGCCAGCTCGCAGCCGCGGTCCTTGGCCAGGCGGCGGCCCGTGGCGAGAAGCTCATACGCCACCTCCTGCACCTTGCCGTGGTGCTGCTCCGCAAAGACCCAGATGCCCTGGAAGTCGCCGAGGCCGGCCTTGGGGGTCTCGGCCTTGGCCGTCGAGGTGATCGCCTTGAACGGGCAGGCCTTGATGCAGGCGTTGCAGGCGCGGCACTCGTCCGGCTTCACCACCGCCAGCTTGCCCTCCATGTACAGCGCGTCGAACGGGCACGCGGTGATGCATTTCTTGCAGCCGCGGCACATCGCGGGATCAATGAAAATCGGTGCGTCCGCCATGATTATGCCACCCCCTTGTCCTGCAACAGTTTCACGATCGCATCCACCGCCGCCGAAGGCTCCTCGCGGCCGTCCATGCGCACCCCGCCGGTCTTGACCGGCGGCGCGAAGATCTTGACCACCTTGGTGGGCGACCCTTCCAGGCCGCACAGGGATGCCTCCGCCTTCACCTCTTTGGCGCCCCAACGCGGGATTTCAACTTTCTTGGCATGCATCCAGCCGCTGAGCGTGGCGAAGCGCGGGGTCGAGGCCTCCTTGACGACCGTCATCACGGCGGGCATCTTGCCCTCGATCACCTCCACGCCCTCGTCCATCTGGGTCTCGACCGTGTAGGTGTCCCCCTCGACCCGGATCGACTTGACATACGTGACGAGCGCGCAGTCCAGAAATTCCGAGACGCCGGGTCCCACCTGCGCGGTGTCGCCGTCGATCGCCTGCTTGCCGAAGAGCACCAGGTCCGGCCGCGCGTTGACCTTCTTGATCGCCTGCGAGATCGCGTACGAGGTGGCCAGCGTGTCCGCGCCCGCAAAGGCGCGGTCGGTCAGCAGCACCACGTCGTCGGCGCCGCGCGCCATGGCCTCGCGCAGCACGACCTCCGCCTGCGGCGGCCCCATCGAGATGACCGTAACGCGCGCGCCGTGGGCATCCTTCAGCCTGAGGGCCTCTTCCAGCGCGAATTCGTCGAAGGGGTTGATGATGCTTTCCACCCCCTCGCGCATCAGCGTATTGGTTTCCGGATTGATGCGGACATTCGTCGTATCCGGGACCTGTTTGACACAGACAACAATGTGCATGGCTCTCCCCCGTACTTGGCCTGATTGCGGGTCTTCCACCCATTTCAGCGTGGCCATTAAATCAAAAACCGGAACCGGCGTCATGTCCACCATTTGGTCTTGGCCGAAAAGAACGCGCGGGCGGGAAGGGCGGCGCGGCTTTCTCACTACCCCAAGGCCGCAAGCAACTCCCCCATCCGGTCCAGCGCGAGATCATACGTTTCCTCCCGGGCCTCGCCGAATCCGAAGCGGCAGAAGGCGCGGCGGATCCCCGCGTTGCGGCCTGCGGCGAGGTCGGTGAAATGATCGCCGATCATCCAGTCCGTGGGCTCCAGGGCGCACCCCATCCGTTCGGCGGCCAGCCGCAGCGGCGCGGGATCGGGTTTGAGGAACGGACCATCGCCGCCGCCCACCACCGCACCGAAGGCCCCGGCCACGCCCAACCCCTCCAGAATCGGACGGATGAACGGGGCCGGTTTGTTGGTGACCACCCCGAGCCGCCAACCGCGTTCGCACAGGGTTCGCACCGTTTCGGCCACACCGGGATACAGCCGGGTCCGGTCCAGCAGGTGCGCCCCGTAATGTTCGCGCTGCCGCGCCACCATCTCCCCCCAGTGTTCCGGATACTCGGGAATCGCCTGTTCGATCAGCCGGCGCAACCCTTCGCCGACCGCGGCGAGGATCGTTTCCGCTGATCGGGGTTCGAGCCCGAAATCGCGGCGCGTCAAGTTGACCGCCGCGGCCAGATCCGCCCGCGAATCGATCAGGGTCCCGTCCAAATCAAACAGTGCCGTCCCCACTCGCCCCTCCCTCCGCATTCCCGTTCCGTCCCTCCGCCGGGAGCGGGTCCTGCGGCGCGAAGGCCACGACCACCTCGGTTCCCCGGCCGACCTCGCTTTGGACCGTCACCCGGCCGCCCAAACCCTCAACCCGCTCCCGGACCCCGAACAGGCCGATGCCGGTTCCGTTCGGAATCCCGTTCGCGAAAGACGCGTCAAACCCGCGGCCGGCATCCCGCACACTCATCCGCAGCACGCCCGTCCCGGTCAGCCGGACATCGACCTCGGCATGCGGGGTCCCGGCATGTTTGACCACGTTAAAGAGCAACTCTTTCACGGTCAGGCACAGGCATTGGCAGATCTCCTCGCGCGCCGCGCAAACCCCCTCGCCGCACCGGAGGTCAACCGCCAGCCCGAACTTCTCGCGCATCTGCCGCACGACCCACTCCAACGCCTGCGGCAGCCCGCCGTCGGTCAAGGCCGAAACCGCCAGTTCCTGCGCCAGGCTCCGGGTCAGGCGGAACGCCTCCTCCAACATCTGGTCCACCCGTTCCAGCGGTGTCCGGGCGGCTTGCGTCCTGACGGTTTCCGACGCCACCCCCAACAGCATGCGGGCGGCCGCCAGCGTCTGCTGTAGATCCTCATGCAGCATGTTGGCGATGCGGCGGCGCTCGTGCTCTTCCGCCTGCATCAGCCGCGCGGTGAGCGCCCGCAACTGATCCGTGTACTTCTGCACCTGGGCCGTCCGTTCGCGTACCCGCTGTTCCAGCAAGTGGTTCGCGCTTTCCAACAGGGCCTGCGCCCGTTTGCGCTCCGTGATGTCGCGGTAGATGGACTGAAGGGTGCCGTCCGGCATGGCTTTGGAGTGGATCTCGACCACCACCCGGCTCCCGTCCGGACGCCGGATGACCCGCTCGCGCACCACGGTCTCGCCCGCATGCACCAGATCGAACCGGAACGGGACCTCCATAAGCGTGTCCGCCGTGAACGGCATGGCGGTGATATGTTTGCCGATCATTTCCTCATGCCGCAACCCGAAAAGCGCGCAGGCGCACTCGTTGGCGTCGGTGATATACCCGTCCGCGGATCCGATCAGAATCCCGTCGACCGCGAAATTCAGCAGGTTGCGGTACCGCTGCTCGCTGGTGTCCAGACGGACCTGCGCCTGCCGGCGTTCCGCCGCGTGCCGGTCGATCAGCGACACGTTCGACGTCTCCAGATCGCTGATCCGGCCCCGCACCAGCTGGTGCAGACGGTTGAAGTGCCGCGCCAGCGTCCGGATCTCCGCGGCCCCCTTCTCTTCGGCCTCCAACCCCGACTCTCCCGAGGCGATCGACCGGATCGTCGACGTCAACCGTTGCAGGGGATGCGTCACCCAGCGGGTGATGAACAGCACACACACCAGAAAGAAGAAGAACAGCCCCGTCCCGAAAAGCAGCGAGCGCCAGACGATGCCGCGCAACCGGCGGTCCATGGCGTCCAGACGGATGCTCGCGCCGAACAGATGTTTGTTTCCCCGCGCGTCGGCATAGGGGATCAGCGCGACGCGCAACGCCCCCCATTTGTCGGTGAGGCTGCACGAAAACGGCCGCATGATCCGGAACGCGTCGCGGTAAAACCCCTGATTGGTGTGCTCCTCCAAGAAGGCGGCGTGACGCCGGTTGGCGGTCTCCTTGTCCGGCGAGGTCGCGGTCGTGAACACGACACGCCCGTCCCTCGACTCCATCACGCTCCAGATGTACTCGAGCCCGAGCGCGACACACAGCCGGTTGTGACGCGCCACCACCCGCTGATACAATTCGTCGGGCACGGATCCGGGCTCGCTGATCCGGTCCAAATACGCCTCGGGCAGCAACTCTTTCGCCAGCGTGGCCACCGCAAAAAGCGTGTTGTCGATATCGGCGACCAGCGCCTTGCGCTGCGTCCGGGTGAACACCGTGACCATCACCAGCGTCAACAGGATGTTGACCCCGATCAGCGGAATCAGATAGAGGCTCCGGATGGTTATCGGTTTCTGTCCCATACGTGATCCGGTCTGCGGGACACCCTTCGGCGTTCGCCCCGCCGGTTGCTGCTTTTTCAGACTCTTCGGCTTCCAGCGCGTTGCGCTCGCACGTGCGCCGGAAACAAATAGGCATCATACACGCGGGAGCCGGTCCATGCCACACCGGATTTCCGCTTGCCCCAACCTCCCTTTAACGGTATCCTGAAAGCCCATTTCTTTTGCGGGATCGGCGCGTCTGCGCGTGCGGACCAGTCCGGCCGGCTTACAATGCGCATCGGGAGTCACTTATGATCGTCACCACCAGGGAACTCTTCCAGCAGGCTTACGGCAAGTATGCGATCGGCGCGTACAACATCAACAACCTCGAGCAGACCATGGGCCTGTTCAAAGGCAACGTCGAGAGCAAAGCCCCCTTCATCGTGCAGCTCTCCAAGGGCGCGCGCTCGTATTCGCACAAGCTGATGCTCGAGATGATGATGACCACGGCCGACAAGATCTTCCCGGACGCCGTCTTCGCGGTGCACCTGGACCACGGCGACGAGGAGACCTGCATGGACTGCATCGCCTCCGGCGTCTACAGCTCGGTGATGATCGACGCCTCGCACTATCCTTTTGAGAAGAACATCGAGATCACCAAGCGCGTCGTGGACGCCGCCCACGCCAAGGGCATCGTGGTCGAGGCCGAGCTGGGCCAGCTCAAGGGCGTGGAAGAGGACGTCTCGGCCGACGAGCACGTCTACACCCAACCCGAGGAGGCCGAAACCTTCGTCAAGCAGACCGGCTGCGACTCCCTGGCCTGCGCGATCGGCACCTCGCACGGCGCCTTCAAGTTCAAGGGCGACCAGAAGCTGCGCTTCGACATCCTGGAGAAGATCCAGAAACTGCTGCCCGGCTTCCCGCTGGTGATGCACGGCTCCTCCTCGGTGCCGCAGGACGAGGTCGCCCGCATCAACGCGGCCGGCGGCGCGATCAAGGGCGCGAGCGGCGTGGACGCCTCGCAGTTCCTCGGCGCGGCCAAGCTCGGCGTGACCAAGATCAACATCGACACCGACGGCCGCCTGGTCTGGTGCCGCGTGCACCGCGAGTTCTTCCGCGACCACCCCGAGAAGTTCGACCTGCGCGATCCCGGCAAGGTCTTCATTCCAGAGTACGCGAAGTTCATCGCCGCGAAAAACGTGCTGCTCGGTTCGGCCGGCCAGCTCGACGCCTGCCGCGCCGCGCTGAAGAAGTAACCCCCTGCGTGGCGCGTCCGGCAAGCCGGACGCGCCCGAACCGTTTTTAAGGAGACACACACATGGCTAAGAAAATCATGGTCGACGGCAACCAGGCCGCCGCTGAAGTCGCCTTCGCGTGCAGCGAAGTCGCCGCGATCTACCCCATCACCCCCTCCTCGCCCATGGGCGAGTGGTCCGACGAATGGGCCGCAAAGGGCGCGAAGAACCTGTGGGGCTCCGTGCCGCACGTGATCGAGTTGCAGTCCGAAGCCGGCGCCGCGGGCGCGGTGCACGGCGCGCTCACCACCGGCGCGCTGACCACCACCTTCACGGCCTCGCAGGGCCTGCTGCTGATGATCCCGAACATGTACAAGATCGCGGGCGAGCTGACCCCCACGGTCTTCCACGTCACCGCGCGCGCCCTGGCCTGCCAGGGGCTCTCGATCTTCGGTGACCAGGGCGACGTCATGGCGTGCCGCCAGACCGGCTTCGCGATGCTGGCCTCCAACAGCGTCCAGGAGGTCATGGACATGGCCACCATCGCCCATGCGGCGACGCTCGAGTCGCGCGTGCCGTTCCTGCACTTCTTTGACGGCTTCCGCACCTCGCACGAGGTCCAGAAGATCGACCAGGTCGAGCGCGAGACGATCCGCGCGATGATCAGCGAGGATCTGGTCGCGGCGCACCGCGCCCGCGCCCTGAATCCCGAGAAGCCGCTCCTGCGCGGCACCGCCCAGAACCCGGACGTGAACTTCCAGGGCCGCGAGACGGTCAATCCCTTCTACACCGCCACCCCGGCGATCGTCCAGAAGTGCATGGACCAGTTCGCGAAGCTGACCGGCCGCCAGTACAAACTGTTCGACTACGTCGGCGCGCCGGACGCCGAGCACGTGATCGTGATCATCGGTTCGGGCGCCGAGACGGTGCACGAGACGGTGGAAGAGCTGAACCAGAAGGGCGAGAAGCTGGGCGTCATCAAGGTGCGCCTCTACCGTCCGTTCGACACCAAGGCCTTCGCGCTGGCGATCCCCAAGACGGTCAAGACCCTGAC
>JAVEYH010000081.1:0-16023 GCA_034003585.1 Kiritimatiellia bacterium | reverse complement strand
GTCATGTGTCTGCTTCACGGTTCCTCCGTACCCGGTTGTTGAACAGGCCGCCGGTTCACCCCGGGGTCCTTAAGGTCGAATCATAACAGGAAATGCGGCGCGGGAACAAGCCGGAACGCGATTCCGGCCTCTTTGGTCTTGCTTTTCGCCTGCGGAACCCCAATACTAAACACTCTTTACACTTTTCAGAGGCGGAAAACATGAGTCAAGAGCATACCCGTGCGGATGAGTCGGCCAAAGCGGATCTGAAAAACATTCCGGAAAACCTGCCGGAAGAATTGCTGCCCCTGTATGACTGGTGGCGGGCGAAGGGTCCGCAATCGCTGGTCACGCTCGGCGCCGCCGTGTTGATTTTCGGCGCGGTCTGGGCGTTCCGGCACTACCGCACGGCGAAAATCGCGTCCGCCAACCAGGCGTTCCTCAAGGCCCAGTCGCTGGAGGACCTCGAGGGCGTGGTGGCGCAGTTCGGATCGTTCAAGGCCGGAAACGCCGCGCGGCTGCGCCTGGCCAAAGCGTATTTCGACGCCGGGAAGGCGCAGGAGTCGTTCGACCTGTACGAGCTCTGCCTGGAGAAAGGCGCGCCGCACGGGTTCCGGGAGATCGCGGAGCTGGGGCGCGCGCATGCGCTGGAGGCGCTGAACCGTCTGGATGACGCGCTGACCGCCTATCAGGAATTCGAGCGTGGACGGGCGGATCATTTTCTGCGGCCGCAGGCCGTGCTGGGGATCGCGCGCGTGCTGACGCTGCAGGGCAAGAAGGACGAGGCCCGGAAACGGCTGGAGAACCTCAAGGCCGAAAAAACGGGTGACGCGGCCTGGGAGATGGCGGTCGCCCAGCTTCAGGGGGTTGTCGACCGGTATGAGCCGCGCGCCGCGCGTTCGCTGTTCGATGCCGCGGACCGGGCCGCCGCGCAAACCGCGCCGCCTGCGTTTGCCGCGCCCGGTGCCGTGACGCAGCCGGTGCCCGCCGCAGTTTCCGCACCGCAAAAATGAGCGGGGCGGCCCGGTGCTGTGCTGTGCTCCGCCGCCGCGCGTCAGATCGAGTAGTTGTTGACGGTGGGCGCTTCCGCGCAACGGCGGAGCACGGTTTCCAGCGTCATGGCCCGCAGCGCGTCCTCCAACGCTTTCTGCGCCTCCATCCAGACGGTGCGCGCCACGCACGTGTCCATCTGGTCGCAGCGCTTCTTGTCTGTGAGGCAATCCAGCAGCGCCACGGAGCCCTCCAGGATTCTCACAACGTCCAGAACCGTGATTTGACTGGGCGGCCGCGCCAGCATGTACCCGCCCTTCGCGCCGCGCGTCACGCGCAAGAGCCCTGCGGTCTTGAGCGGATTGATCACCTGCCACAAATACTTCACGGAGATGTCCTGGCGTCCGGCGATCTCATTCAGTGTCACCGCGCCCGCTTCCTGATGCAGGGCGATGTCCATCAGCGTGCGGAGGCCGTATCTTCCCTTGGTCGAGATTTTCACGTCCACATCCCTTTTCAGCGCGTTCTGGTCTGAGGTAACGGGACGGATTCTAGCGGATTCGCGCCCGGCACGGAACACGAAAATGCGCGCCGTTGGAAAGGGAGGGGCGGAGGGCGTGAAAAAAACGTTTGCCCGCGAAGCATGGATTGACTATCCGGCGGGTTTGATCTAAGATTCCGCATCCTTTTTATTTGAGACAGAAGGTTTGTTGAAACGGCATGCGAACAAGGGAGTCGTCCCCATGATGGATCAGACAGGAATTTTGCGGGCGGGAGGGTGCGTGATGAGGTTAGCCCTGCTGACGGCCCTGGCGCAGGAAAATGCGGTGCCCGTTGCGGCGGAGGCGGTGCCCGCGGCGGTCCAGGAGGGCGGTGCGGCCCCCGCCAAAATATTTGACCCGCTCGTGCGCATGATGAACGTGTTGGGCGTGTGTGAGGTGAAGACGCCGGATGCGGAGGGTTTCGCGCCGGCGCGGAACAACAAGTACTATCCGCTGGGAACCGTGTTCCGCACCGGACTGGGCGGGTCGGCCCTGCTGGTGTTCTCGCCGCAGGAGAGCGTCAAACTCAGCGCGGACACCGAAGTCTCGGTGACGGCGCCGGAAAAGAACCCCGAGGCCCGCGTGCTGCGTTTCCGCGGCGGGGCCGTCAAGACTTCGCTCCGTGATAACCTCCAAGAGGGGTTGTTCGCGATCGAGACCCCCAGCACCACCTGCCGCAATGTGGCGGGCCGGGGGGAGTACACGCTGGCCTGTGACGCCACGCTGGAAACCTTTCAGGCCGCCACGATCACCGGCGCGGCACGTGTGGAGGGCGCGCAATACCACATTCCGGCGCTGCGCGCCGCCAATACGGTGAACATCCAGAACGCGCCCGACCGCACGCTCACCCGGCTCACCAGCGTGTCGGGCGATTTCCCGATCGTGCTGGAAAACGGCACTGAGACACCGGTCACCTTCGGCATGACACCCAAAGCCGTGGTCAAGATCTGGCGCGAGAACGCGCCGGTCGGCGGACGCCCCATCATCTCGACCCTGGTTGTGAGCCCCACCGGAATCGCCCGGCACCGGTTCGTTTACGCGGAGGGGCGTCCGGACCTGACCACCGGCGAATTGATTGTCCCCGCGGATGCGGAGCTGAAAGAGGAGGCGTTGCCTGTGCTTTTGAGCGGTGCGGCGCAGGAATCCGCGGCCCCGGCCGTGGCCGCGCCGGCGGCGGACGGGCAGAAGGAGCCCTGACCGGAGGGGGAGTGTTGTGGGGGATGACCGGCGGCCTGCGCAGCCACCGGTTTTTCTTGTGGGAAACGTTGCGCGTGCTCAAACCCGTTTGGAAAAAAACCGTGTTCATTTATCATTTCAACCGTCTCATCCGTAGCCGGATTCTCTGGGGCTTCTTCGCCATTGTCATCGCGGTTGCCTTTGTGGCCGTGGATTCCTGTTTCCAGCGGCCGCAGGATCTGATGACCGCCGGAAAACTGAACGGGAAAAAGATCGCCGCGGAGGAGTTCGATCGGGTTGTGCAGTCGATCCGCGGATTCGGCCAGAACCGCGACAACACGACCTCCGCCGGCGTGGTGGACCGCCGTGCCTGGGAGCAGTTGGCGGCGCGGCAGGTGGCGCGGCAAAACGGATTGGCGGCCAGCCGGGACGAGATCCGCGCGGTCTTGCGCGAGGCGCCGGGTTTCCAGGGCCCCAACGGGTTTGATCTCAACCGGTACCGGGCGGTGCTCGCCGAGCAGGGCTTGACGCCCGCCCTCTACGAGAGCATGGTGAGTCATCAGTTGGCGATCATGAAAAGCGCCGCGCTCGTCGAGTCCGCCGCCTGGGTCGCGCCCATGGAACTGGAGGACGAACTCGCCGCCATGACCGACACCTTTACCGTGCGCGTCGCCGCGGTGAGCAACCGCTTCGCGGAAGCCGCAATGCCGCTGACCGATGCCGATTACCGCAAATACTATGAGGAGAACAAGGCTTCGTTCGCCCTGCCGGACCGCATGTCCGTGCGGTATGTCACGATTCCGGTCTCCAATTACCTTGCGGCCGTTTCCGTGCCGGAGGAGGATTTGCAGGAGTATTACGACAGTCATACGGAAACGTTTTCGCGTATGACCACCAACCAGGTTTCCGAACCGATCCCCTATGCCGAGGCGCGCACAAACATCCTCGCCGAACTGATGCTGGAGGAGGCCCGGTACTGTGCGGAGACGAGTGTCACCTTCACCGTGTATGGCAAGCTGACCGCGGCGGGATCCAATGTGCTGGATCAGATTGCGGCGCAGAACCGCCTGCCCGTCAAGAGTTCCCCGCTCTTCGGCGCCGAGGATGCGCTGTTCTGGGTCGAGGACGGGAAAGCGTTCGCTTCCGCCGCGTTCGAACTGGACCCCGAGCGCGCGGATTCGCGGTTCGGCATCGTCAAAGGACAGCAGTTCATCTATGTGATCGAGCCGCGGGAACGTTCGGACGCGCACACGCCTGCGTATGAGGCGGTGTTGGAGGAGGTGAAGCCGAGAGCCCTGGCCAAGGCGCGGGCCGAGGCGTTCGACAACGTGACCAAGACGTTGCGTGCGGATCTGCTGCAGCGCCTCGCCGAAGGCAAACCGTTCGCCGAAGCCGCCCGGGAAAAAGCGCTCAATGTCACCACCTCCCTCACGTACACGGTCAGCGACATCCAGAATCAGAAATTCGAGAACAGCTTCTCGATCGCCTACGGCGCCATGACGCTGCGCAAGGGTGAGCTTTCCGAGATCATTCCGGTCTCCGCGACACGCGCGCTTTTGGTTTATGTGCAGGACCGCACGCCGGGCGACGCGTTGGCGGCCGAGATGATGCGCGCGCAAATCCGGACCGGCATCGCGCGCCGCCGCAACACCAACCTGTTCGACGCGTGGCTCTCCTGGAATCTCACCCGCCAGGATTTCAAGCCGACCCGCCCCCTTGAGGAGGAGGACGGGGGGACGGAGAAGATCACCGTCCCTGCGGAAGAAGAAGACGCGCGCTGAAACGACGCCGCGCGCCCCGTTTTTTCGGCGATGGGCGGAATAACGGGCTTGAAGTTCGGCCGGCCAGCCAGTATCATACCTCCCACTTTTTGCGCCTGTAGCTCAACTGGATAGAGTGTCGGCCTCCGAAGCCGAAGGTTGTGGGTTCGACCCCCGCCAGGCGCACCAGTCTCCACGCGTCCCGCCGTAGCGGCGCGGGATCGGACAGGGGGTTGCCATGTCGCTCTCCTCGGATATCTGGCGGATCAACATCAATGTCCGGGACCACATCGTCTCGCACTACACCCCGTATGACGGGGATGACGCGTTCCTCGCCCCGCCGACCGACCGGACCCAAACGCTGTGGGACCGGGTGCGCGGCCTGATGGAGGAAGAACGGGCGCGGAACGGCATTTACGACATCGACAACCGCCGCATCTCGACCATCACCTCGCACGCCCCCGGATACATCGACCGGAATCTCGAACAGATCGTCGGCATCCAGACCGACACGCCGCTCCAGCGCGCCATCATGCCCTTTGGCGGCATCCGCATGGTCGAGTCCTCCCTCAAGGCGTACGGCCGGGAACTGCCGCAGGCGATCCGCGATGTCTTCAAGTACCGCAAGACCCATAATGACGGGGTGTTCGACGCGTACTCGGACGAGATGAAGCTCGCGCGCCACAACGGCATCATCACCGGTCTGCCCGACGCCTACGGCCGGGGACGCATCATCGGCGATTACCGCCGCGTGCCGCTGTACGGGCTGGATTTCCTGATCGCGCACAAAGAGGCGGCCAAGGCGCGCCATGTGTTCGACGCCATGGACCTGGAGGCGATCCAGTTGCGCGAGGAGATTTCGGAGCAGATCCGGGCGCTGCAGGAACTCAAGGCCATGGCCGCCTCCTATGGCTATGACATCGCGCAACCCGCGCGGGACACCCGCGAGGCGATCCAGTGGCTCTATTTCGCCTATCTCGCCGCGGTCAAAGAACAGAACGGCGCGGCCATGTCGATCGGCCGCATCTCGACTTTCCTGGACATCTATGCGGAACGCGATCTGGCCGCCGGGCGCTACACCGAAGCGGAAATCCAGGAGTTCGTCGACCACTTTGTGATGAAACTCAGGATGGTGCGGTTTCTGCGGACGCCCAATTATGACGCGCTCTTCTCGGGTGACCCCACCTGGATCACGGAATCGCTCGCCGGGATCGGCGTGGACGGCCGGCACATGGTTACCAAGATGACCTACCGGTTCCTGCACACGCTGGTCAATCTCGGCCCGGCCCCCGAACCGAACATGACGGTGCTGTGGAGCCCGCGCCTGCCGGAGCCCTTCAAGCGGTTCTGCGCCCGGCTCTCCATCGGGACCTCGTCCATTCAGTACGAGAATGACGAACTGATGCGGGAGAAGTTCGGCGACGATTACGGGATCGCCTGCTGCGTCTCCGCTATGCGGATCGGCAAGCAGATGCAGTTCTTCGGCGCGCGGGCCAATCTGGCGAAAGCCCTGCTGTACTGCATCAACGGCGGCAAGGATGAGATGACGGGACAGCAGGTCGGCCCCGAGATGGCGCCGGTCACCTCCGACGTGCTCGATTATGAGGAGACCGTGCGGAAGTTTGACCAGATCTGCCGCTGGCTCTCCCGGCTTTACATCAACACCCTCAATGTCATCCACAGCATGCATGACAAATACTGTTACGAGCGGCTGCAGATGGCGTTGCACGATGAGGATGTCTTCCGCACGGCCGCCTGCGGCATTGCCGGGCTGTCGGTGGTCGCGGACAGCTTCTCGGCGATCAAGTACGCCAAGGTCCGGCCGATCCGCGACGCGCGCGGGCTGGCCGTCGATTTCGAGATCGAGGGGGAGTATCCCACCTTCGGCAACAACGACCCCCGCGTGGACGAGATCGCCGTCGAGGTGGTCAAGACCTTCATGGGGCGGCTCTCGAAACACCGCACCTACCGCCACGCCAAACCCACGCTTTCGATCCTCACCATCACCTCCAACGTGGTGTACGGCAAAACCACCGGTTCGACGCCGGACGGACGCAAGAAGGGCGAGCCGTTCGCGCCCGGCGCCAACCCCATGCACGGCCGCGATTCGCGCGGGTGCATCGCCTCCATGAAATCGGTGGCGAGACTGCCCTATGACCACAGCGAGGACGGGATTTCCTTCACCTTCTCGATCGTGCCGAACGCGTTGGGCCGCACGCCCGGCGACCGGGTCGAGAATCTGGTCGGCCTGCTGGACGGCTATTTCACCGAGAAGGGCCACCACATCAACGTGAACGTGCTGGAGCGCGAAATGCTGCTGGACGCCATGGAGCATCCGGAGAAATATCCGCAGCTCACGATCCGCGTCTCCGGGTATGCGGTGAATTTCATCAAGCTCACGCGCGAGCAGCAGTTGGATGTGATCCACCGCACTTTCCACAAAACCGTCTGAACCCCCGAGCGAGGAGAAACCGCATGCGACCCTTGACCCGTCTGAATGTCAGCCTGTTGCTGGTGCTGGTGTGCTGCTGGAGCGGATGCGGTAAGAAGTCCGAACCCGCCGGCGCGGCACCCGCCGCGAAACCCGCCCCGGCCGCCGGGGTCGCGTCGCCGGACTACGTGGTCGCGAAAGTCAACGGGACGCCACTGACGTGGGAGGAGATGGACCGGCGCGCCATGGGCTATCTCAAGGACGATGTGGAGATCAACCACCTGGTCATCCCGTCCAACCGGCTGGAAGAGGCCCGCGAACACTTCCGCCGCCGCGCGGTCAACGCCTTCGTGTTCAAAACCATCATGCTGGACGAGGCGCTCCAACGGAAGATCGCGGTGACCGAGGCGGACCGCCAGGCCGGGTTGCGCGCGCTGCAGAATTCGCTCAAGGCGCGCAACTGGACCACCAACGATTTTTTTGAGCGGGGGCCGCAGGGCCCGGAGCGGATGCGGCGCGAGTTTGAGGACGGGCTGATCATCGACAAACTGCTCGCGCGCGAGGTGCGGGACAAGATCCGCGTCGGCGAAGCGGAGCTGGCCGAGGCGATGGGTGTGCTCCACCAGACCAACCGGCTGCGGCGCGCGCGATTGGAGGCGGTCCGCAAACAGTTGCTGGACGGCGCGGATTTCGCGGATACGGCGCGGAACGTCTCCGAGTGCCCGAGCGCCGCGAACGGAGGGGATCTCGGCGAATTCGCGCGCGGTAAGAAAAACAAGCCGCTTGAGGACGCCGCCTTTTCGCAAAAGGTCGGCGAGATCGGGCCGGTGATCGAGACGCGCTTCGGCTACCATATCATCAAGACTACCTCCCGCATGCCCGCCAAGGCTGCCACCGCCACCACGCCCGCGGTGCCCGAAACCGTCCGCGCGGCGCATATCCTGATCAAATCCGTGCCCGTCAACCGGAAACGCCTGAGCGACACCATCCTGCGCCGCAAATACAACGCGGGCGTGGAAACCTTCTTCGCCGAACTCAAGAAAAAGGCGGAGATCACCTGCTATCTGTATCGGGATATGACCTTCTGAGGGGATGAGTCAGGCGTTAGCCCGCCGTCCGCCAGAGCGGGTAAAAAAAGAAGGGGTAACTTGAACGCGCAACGCTCGAGTTCTGGATAAGTGCGGAGTGACGTTGTAAAAAAAAGCGCGAGGTGCATGGTGACAAAAAACCGGCAAGGCAGAGTTCCCGATTCCGAATCGTTGCTGCAGCGGATAAAGCGGGTGACGGGCACGACGATGGGGGACAAGGCCAGGGAGGAAGCCCAGGAGTTGGTCTACGACTCGTGGGAGACGGCTGACAGCGACAAGGAGTACGCGCTGCTGGCAAAAGCCGTTGAACTCGACCCGTACAATGTGGACGCTTGGCTGGGGATGCTGCAATACGATCCGATCCAAGGAGAGGAAAAAATCACGTTGTTGCGTCATCTCGTCGCGTTGGGCGAGAAAAGCCTGGGCGAGAAGGCTTTCCGTGAGGCCAAGGGGATCTTCTGGGGACTCTTGGAGACGCGGCCTTACATGCGGGCGCGTTTCGAACTTGCGCTTAGCCTGAAAAAAGCCGGCCGCCTGGAAGAATCCATGGTCGAGCACGAGGGCATGCTGGAACTGAATCCGAACGACAATCAGGGCATACGTTACGGTCTTTTGGCGCTCTATCTGGAGTTGGGGAATCTCGCCGGAGCGAAGCGTCTGTTCGAGAAGTATAAGGAGCGGACGTTCAGCTCGATGTTTGCTTGGGGGTTCGTGTTGCTACGCTATCTTGCGGGCGACATCTCGGGTGCCGGCAAGGCACTGCGGCAGGCGCGGAAGCAGAACGCGCACGCCGAAGCCTACTTTAGCGGGAAGAAGCGGTTGCCGAAGCGGATACCCGACCGGTACAGCATGGGGAGTGTCGAGGAGGCGGTCATCGCCTGGGAGATCATGGCGCCGGCCTGGGAGAAATACCCGGAGGCGCAAGGCTGGCTGCGTAGCCAGGCTTCGAAACGCAGCGGGGGTGAGAAAAAAGGGGAGGACACGGGTCAATGAGAAGATCGCGGATTCTATATTTTGGGTTAGGGGTAGCCGTTCTGGCGTCCGCCGGAGAGCGGACGGCGCTGTGGCCGGAGGGGAAGATCCCGGATTTTCAGCCCCGGCAGATCGCGGCGACCACCCAGGAGGTAAAGGCCCCGGGGTTCAAGGCAACGGAACACACGATGCCGTATCTTGACTGGTACGCGGCACCAGCGGCGAAAAACGGCGGCTGCATGCTGCTCCTTTCCGGCGGCGCATATCAGCATTGCTGCGACGGGGTATGGATTGACCGGGTGGCGAAGAAGTTTACGGAACTCGGGTTCGTCTGCGTGAGCCTCACGTACCGCACGCCGCGTCCGCAAGGGCTGCCGATCTACCAGAGCGCATGGCAGGACGGGCAGCGCGCCGTCCGCCTCGTCCGCAGCGAGGCGCAAAAGCGTGGCTTTGACCCGGAGAAGATCGGCGCGTTCGGATTCTCCGCGGGCTCGCACCTGACGGTCCTGCTCGCGACGAGTGCGCTCACGCCGGCGTACGGGCCGGTCGACGCGCTCGACGGGCTTCCGTGCCATGTCAACTGGGCGGTGCCGATCTACACCGCCTACGCGCTCACGGACGGTCTCACCGGACCGAACACGCGTGAGGGCGACGCGATTGACGTCCGGCTCTCGGACGCGTTCCGGTTCGACGCGAAGACGTGCTCCATGGCGCTCTTCCACGGGGGGATGGACGCGTATTCGCCGAACGGCTCCACGCAGATCTACCGCCAGCTCCGCAGGATGAAGATTCCGGCCGAGCTGCACCTCTTCGCGGACCGTCCCCACGGGTTCATGGGCAACGCGGACAAAGGCGAGGACGGCACCGCCTACGACCATTGGTTCGATCGCATCGCCGAGTACCTCCGCCAGATGAATTTCGACGGACGCCTCGGTGCGGAAGAGGATCTGATGGCCCGCTATCCAAACGACGACGCGCGCGGCGAAACCCTCAGGGAGCCGCTCTGGCCGGAAGGCCGGATGCCGGACGCCCAGACGAACCAGTGCCTGCCGTATCTCGAGTGGCACATGCCGAAAGAGCGCAAGACCAAGGCGATTCAGATCATCTACTCCGGCGGCGGCTACGGGGGAAACAGTCCCGACGGTTTCGAAGTCGCGCCCGCGCGGCGTTATTTGAACGAGAGGGGCATGACGGTCGTGACCATGAAATACCGCACGCCGCGCCCGCTGGGCGGACTGGCCAAGCACACGACCGCGTGGCAGGACCTGCAGCGCGCCGTGCGGATCGTCCGCAGCCAAGCCGCGGGCAAGGGGCTCGACCCCGACCGCATCGGCATCATGGGCTCCTCGGCCGGCGGACACCTGACGCTCATGGGCGCGACCAGCTCGAAACGCCGTGCCTACTGGCCGATCGACGATCTCGACAAGCTTTCCTGCAGCGTGCAGTGGGCGGTCGCGATCTATCCCGCGTACGCGCTTACGGACGGCGCGGATAAACCGAACGCCAAGGGCGGCAACGAGGACGATGCGAGGCCCGTCCCGGAGTTCTCGTTCGACCTCGCGACCTGTCCGGTCCTGTTCATCCACGGCGACGCGGACGGCTGGGCCGCGATGAATTCGGTGAAGTGCTGGGAGCAGCTTCGCCGCATGGGCATCCAGTGCGATCTCCACACGCTGGTCGGACGTCCCCACTGTTTTCAGCGCAAGGCCGCCCCCGGCACGGGCAGCTACACCTGGCTGGGCCGCATCTGGGAATTCATGAACCACAAAGGGTTCAACAAGTCCGAATAGCGGATCATTCCCCCCGCCAGGCTGGCGGTTCGCGGGCGCAAGCCCGCTTCAGGGAAAGAGGGATGCGTTCGAGCCTCGGCGGCTTGCCTTCAACCGCAGGGATTGCTATAACGGTGCGGTTCAGGGTGTTCCGGCTGTCTCGAACACCGATCGGGACAAAAGGGGGCGCGAGACGCCCGCCGCATTGCGCCTGAAAACCATTTAACCCGGAGGAGACAATGAAGCTGCGAGAGAAGTGCAAGTACGCGTTGGCGGTGCCGACCAGCATGGGCATCCGGATCACGCCGGCGAACGGCCAGCCGGTGCATTGCGGCGGTCCGTTCATGATGCAGGCCACCAGCGCCGAGACGAATGTGGCCAGCGTGGCGGCCTATTTGGGGCTGCCGGTGAAGGTTCTGACCACGTTTGTGAAGGACAGCCCCATCGCGCGGCTCATCCAGGACAACCTGCGCAGCCGCCGCATGGATTACGAGGGTGTCGAGGTGCCGCAGGGCGGGCCGTGGGGTTACCGTCACCAGATCAACATCGCGGACAGCGGGTTCGGCTCGCGCGGGCCGCGCGTGTGGAATGACCGCGCGGGTGAGGTGGGCCGCACGCTGAACGTGAAGGACTTCGATCTGGAGCGGATTTTCGGCGGCGAGGGCGTGCAAATCGTGCACCTCTCCGGCCTGATCGGCGCGCTGTCGCCCGAAACCGGGGCCTTCTGCCTCGAGCTCGCGCGCGCCGCCAAAAAGCACGGCACGCTCGTTTCCTTTGACCTGAACTACCGCGCCTCATTCTGGAAGGGGCGCGAGCGCGAGCTGTCGGCGATCTTCGCGGAGATCGCGGGCGTCGCGGATATCCTGGTCGGCAACGAGGAAGATTTCCAGCTCTGCCTCGGCGTGAAGGGCCCGGAGGCAGGAGGCAAGGACATCCAGGCCAAGATCGACGGGTTCAAGGGGATGATCGAATGCGTCAGGAAAGCCTATCCGCACGCGCAGGCCTACGGCACCACGCTACGCGAGGTGGTCGACGCCAATCACCACCTCTGGGGCGCGCTGCTGTATGCGGGCGACACCTGGCATGTGGTCGAGCCGCGCGACATTACGGTGATGGACCGCATCGGCGGCGGGGACGGGTTCGTGGGCGGCATGCTGTACGCGATTCTGAAAGGGTGGGAGCCGTCGAAGTGGATTCAGTTCGGATGGGCCTGCGGCGCTTTGGCCACGACCATGCTGGTCGATTACGCCCTGCCCGCGGACGAGGAGCAGGTCTGGAGCGTCTGGAAGGGGAACGCCCGCGTCCAACGCTGAACGCCGGGCATCGAACGCCGATGCCGGAGTTCACCAGGACTGGCTGATGCCGAACCAGCGCCGGCTGTCCTTCGGCTCTGCCACCACTTTCAACCGCAACGGTTTGCCGGGGGAGAGTTTGGCGGAGGGCAGGGTCAGCGTGAACACCCCCTGTTCCGGCAGGTCGCGGTCGCGGACATAGTTCAGGGTCGTGCCGGTTCCGGCATCGGCCCACTCCGCGCTCTGCTCGCTGATCGCGGGAAGATCAACGGCCCGTTCCCCGTTCACGAACAGCGAGAACGGGGCGGGCGGTTCGGCGAAGTACCCCATGCCGCCGCGCCACATCACGGTGTGGGTGGGCCGGGCGTGAACGTCGGCGGGCACGGGGAGCGTCTCCCAAACCAACTCGTTCTTGCCCTTCATGGCCCGCGCCACGGCCAGCTTGCCGATGTCGCCGGCCTTGAGGGTGTTCCCCCAGCCATTCCACACCTGCAAGTCCAGCTTCACGGGGGAGGTCGGGTTAAACGCGTCGGACAGCGCGTAACGGATCATGCCGTCGAGGAGGCAGGTGCCTTCCGGGGTTCCGGAAAGCACGTCCAGCCCGTAGCTCAACAGCACGCGGCCCTTGCCGCACACCCCCTCGCCCAGATACAGGTAAAACGCGTCACGGCCCTCGCCGACCGCGAACATGGAATCTGCCCGCATGCCCTCAAGCGGCAGGGCGCGGCCTTTTTTCAGGATCCGGAAAAAGAGCGGCGAGAGGTGTCCCGCGTGCGGGAGTTCGCCGAGCGCGGGATGCCGCGCGAACGCGGTGCCGACCTGATTTCCCATTGTCCACCAGCCGAGTTTCACGTTCGGCGCGCCCTCGGTGCCGTGGATCACGATGACCCGTTTGCCGGTCTCCAGCGCGCGCGCGACTTCCGGCTCGCCCCCGCGGGCGATCAGCAGGATGGCGCGC
The DNA here is from genome assembly GCA_034003585.1 of Kiritimatiellia bacterium. GTDB lineage: Bacteria > Verrucomicrobiota > Kiritimatiellia > RFP12 > UBA1067 > JAPXSY01. The sequence goes on along the minus strand of JAVEYH010000081.1, from coordinate 3,066 downwards.
TCCGCCTCCGGCGACCCGGAGACGGCGAGCCCCGCGTACTGTTTTTCGAGAACGGGTTTGAGCGCCGGCGACACGCACACGCCCGCCCCGTCCCGCTTTCCGCACGCCGGGAAAACCCAGAAATCCCATTGGTTGCGGATCTCCGGCACGCCCGCATCCGCTGACCGCAGGGACACCTCCAGCATCGCGTGAAGCGGTTTCGCCACGCGCGGTACGGTCAGGTTGATCTCCTTCAGCAGTCGCGTGCTGCCGAGATCGACCGGCCCCGCGGCGAATTCGCCTGCCGCGAGCGTTTCGGCACCGTCGCGCAGCCGCCAGCACCCCTCCGCGTTCTCGAGCCGCCGGTCGCCGTAGTGCGAAATCCAGAAGGCGGTTTTGATGGTTTCGCCCGCAACTGCGATCCGGTCCGGAGGGTCGGTTTGGAGCAGCAGCGCGCTCGGGCCGTTGAGCAGGCAAAGCGCCTCGGGGGTGAACCCGTTGGGTTTCACATCCCAGAACAGGTCGAAAACGCCGTTGGCGCCGTAGGCCTCGCCCTGTTTCGATGCGGCGTCCACAATGTGCCAGAAGGAGTATCCGCCGCAGGCCGGGTCCAGCCGCGCCGATTCCAGGCCCTGTTTCTGATAGTGCCGCTGGAGCGCGGGCTGGGCGTCTTGGATCGCGTCACCCCAGCGGCGGTTGAGTCCCGCCGCCGCGAGCCGTTTTTCCCATGCCGCGAGAGTGGCCATGGGCATCCAGACTCCGGTGAACTTGGGTTCGATGCGCGGATCCAGTTTCACGCAGAGGTTGAGGTATTCATGCGCGACGAACGGCGCGTCGCACCGGAAACTTCCTGGTGCCCAAACCGTAATCGGTCCATTGCGGAAATCGGAGTTCTCCGCCGTGTTGAAAGTCCCGTCCTGATGCAGCATCAGCCGGTCGGGGTCCAGTTGCTTGGCGTACCGGTAAATCTCCCGGTCCAGTGGTTTGCCGAGCACCCCTTCGTTGCCGGTGCTGTAGGTCGTGAACGACACGTGCCGCCGGTAATGCCGGTACAGTTCGGTCAGGTCGCGGAACGGGTCGAACGCGAAGGCCTCGGTCGGATAATCGCCGTAGTAGGGGAGTTCGGGCTGAAGCATCAGTCCGACCTCATCCGCCGCCTCGAAATATTCGGGCAGTTCGCACTTGGTGTGGGTGCGGATGTAATTGAACCCGCAGGCTTTGGCGAGCCGCAGATGACGGAGATGCGTTTCCCGGTCGGGCGGGGAGACATGGGTGAGGGGATAACGGGACGGGTCGCCGAATCCGCGGAGAAAGAGGGGCCGGTTGTTCAGATAGAATCGCTTGCCGCGCACTTCGATCTTGCGTACGCCGAAACGCTCGGTCCAGCCGTGTACCGGCGTATCGCCGTCGCACAGGGTGATCTCCGCCACGTACAAGTGCGGCGTCTCCGGCGACCACGGCATGAAAGGATCCAGGCTGATCCGGCAGCAGGCCTCCGCACGCTTCTCCCCGTCAGCGAACGCGACAACCGCTTGGCCGGCAGCCGCCTGCCGACTTCCGGCCGCCGGCCGGACCCGTACCCGCACGACCGGATTTTTCAGCCTTCCGGCTTCGGTCGCGTACGCCACGGTCGCGCGAACCTCCGCCGCCTGGCCGTCAAAATCACCGCGCACCCAGGCGTCATCGATACGCGTGTCGGGCGTGGCCTCCAATTCAACATCACGGTAGAGGCCGCCGAATTTGTGCGTGGAGGCATGTCCGCCCTTGCGGCTGGGGACGAGGTTGTTGACCGCAGCGACCACCACGGCCTGCGTGCCGGGAATCACCAGGTCGGTGATATCGTACTTGTAGGTGCCGCAGTAGTTGTCCACCCAGGCGACCGGCTTGTTGTTGACCCAGAACCAGCCTTGGGCGCGCACGCCGCCGACCTTGAGCCAGACGCGCTTGCCTTTCCAGGCGGACGGGATGCCGACGGCCTTCCGGTACCAGCCTTCGCCCATGAAGAGATGCCGCAGGGGCTTGGGCCCGCAGTCCCAGAGGCAGTCCCACGGCGTGCTCATGCCCGGCTCGCCTATTCCCTGCGCCTCCCAGCAGCCCGGCACCCGGATCGCGCGCGCGTTAGGCCACGGCTTGCTGTAAAACCGGTCCCAGCCCGGATGGCGCCGGGGCCGGTTCGGCGGCATGTTCACGAAATCCCACTCGCCGCGCAACGACAACACCTCCTGCAGGGGTGAGCGCAGGACCGGGTTCACCACCGCGGGAAGAGCCTGACGCCCTCCCCAGGAATCGGTGCCGGTCAGCCACGTCTCTTGTCCCGACGCAGCGGCGCACACGAGCGCGAAAACGGTTGCCTTGATCGTCCAGCTCAAGTTCAGCATAGTTCTTTTTCCCGGTTTTCAGTGTGTTGAAACGGATTTCTTTGTCCGTATGAGGATATCAGAAAACGCGCAGTATTGTCCCCTTCGGGCGGCTGCGCTCCTTCAGAAACTGGTCCGGGGTGAGCGCCGCGGCGGTGATGCGCACATCGTCCAGTTGGCCAGTCAGACGCAACGAACTGTCCCCCCGTGAGCCGATGTACAAGAAGTCATCGCGAAAGGCGCAGTAGGTGTCATCGTTGTATTCGGACGCGCTTTGCAGCGCGGAGTCGAGATAAAGGCGCACGCGCAGCGAACGGAACGAGCGGTTGTCGATCACGATGGCCAGATGATGCCAGTTGCCGTCCGTCACCGCGCCGTTGGCCGACCGGTCCGAATTGTACAGGGACAGATTGCGGAACGAGCTTTCCACGGCGCCCGGATATCCGGACGCGGAACCTTTGACCCCCACCAGCGTGAAGACGCCCTGCCGGACGAGGGGGTTGTTGGAAAGTTCGACGGCCATGCCGCTGCCGGAAGGGATGTTGGTGGGCACGCGGAGGAAACACTCCGCCGTGAGATTATAATGCCGCGCGAGCCTCAGCGCGGACAACGTGCGGAAAACCGCGTGATTGCCGTTGAAGAGTGCGGTTCCGGCGCTGAACGAGACCCCGGCGTTGGTCAGGACATTGTTGTTGCCGGAGACGTCCTGCAGCTCGCATCCCGGAAGGAA
>JAVEYH010000080.1:0-16213 GCA_034003585.1 Kiritimatiellia bacterium | reverse complement strand
AGAATTGCTGTACCGCGTCAGCCGTACGCGCCGAAACCGAAAAACCAGTGTTTTTTGGCGAAGCGGTAAGCCCAGGAGGTTTCGGGCAGGGGATCGCCGCCATGGTTGTGGCAGCCGAGAATCGGACGCGCCGCGAGCTCCTCGAAGAAACGTCCGCGGCCGCTGCTGTCATACGCCCGGTGGCGCCGCGCCAGCGCGGCGAGCTCTGCCGGATGGTCCATCAGCACGCAGCCGCGCGTCAGGCGCGGTACCTCGCCGCGGAAAGCGGCCAGCAGGGGAGAGCCCGCGATCGTCGCCGCGACCGGCGCGCCGGGCCGCACGCGGCAGTCGGCGCACTGGATCGGCGGGCAGGGCTCCACATCGCCGCGCGCGCTGATGTGGTGGCTGATGCCGGTCGCGGCCGGACAGAGCGCGTTGCCCTCATGATCCCAATACGCGTCGATGATCACCGCTGCGCGGCAGCGCCGGCGCTGCGCCAGGAGAAAGCGGCGCGTCTCGCGCACCTGGGCGTCGCTCAGCGCATCCCCGAAACCAGGCTCCGGACCGGAGGGGCGGTAGAGGTAATACCAGACGTAATGCGCGCCGCGCGCCACCATGTCGTCCAAGAACGCGGGGTTCACGACATCACGGAAATTCGAGGCCGAGACACTGGTGGCCACGCCGGTAACGAGACCCTGCCGACGGCAGGCGGCGATGGCCGCCAGAGCGGTTTCGTAGGCCGGGCCCTCGCCCCGCCGCGCTGCATAGGAGAGGGCGTCGCCCTCGATGCTGATGAGCGGGGAGACATTCCCCGCCTCGCGCAGCCTGCGGGCCAGCGTGTCATCCAGCCGCTGCCCGTTGGTGAAGAGCTGGAAATAGAGGTGGCGGTGTTGCCGGAAGAAATCGGGCAGCCACGGCAGCAGCAGCGGCTCGCCCCCCAGAATGCCGAAGAAGCGGCAGCCCTGTTCGCGTGCCTCGGTGACAAGCTGGTGCAGCAGCGCCTCGGGCATGTCGGCGGGATCCTCCGCGCCGGTGGCCCAGCACCCTTTGCAGGCCAGATTGCAGCGCTGGGTCACGCTGATGAAAAGAAAAGGCGGGAAGACCTCGTCCCGTTTCTTGCGCTGTTCGAAACGCCGGATCGCCCGCAGGTTGCCGAGCCCCGCCTTGATCACAAAGGACCAGAGCAGGCGCGGCGGAACCTCGCGCAGAAGTCGGAACAGGAACGCCATTCTCGCTTATCCCCTTTCGGTGCGGGCCGGACCCGGACCGGATCGCGGGTCATGCGGGGGAAGCATAGGCGATTTCCGCTCCGGCGGGCAACCCTGTTTCGCGGGAATCGGTTTGCGGGTTTTCAGGGTTGACTCTTTTCGCTCTTCCCGCCAGCATAGGGAATACCGATCAGGAAGCCGGCAGGCCTCCTGGGAAACCGGGGGGAAGGCAGAGTGTGACGCGGTCTAAGCCGTATCGGCTTAACGTGAAGGGGAAGGCAAAGGGGATGAAAGGGACAGTTCTGCGCGAAATGTTTACGGGGTTGGTGGCTGTGGGGGCCGTTTTTGCCCTCCGGGCTGCGGGACCGGTGAATCCGGGCCTTGAAGACGGCGAGAAAGGCTGGAGCGTGCCGAAACCGAACTGGAGCGTGCGCGAGGGCGCAGGCCGGAACGCCACAAAGGGGCTTGTGTGGGAAGGCGCGGATACGAACGCGTACCAGATCTGCTCGTGCAGGGTGCCGTTCAAGCCGGGGCAGAAGCTGAAGATCTCGATCTGGATTAAGGACGAGGGCCTTGTCGGCGGCGAGCCGGGGTTCTGCGTCGAGTTCTTCAACGCGAACGGATATCTGAGCGGCGTGGGGAGCCGGCTCGCGCCCAACCAGCCGAAGGATCCGAAGGAATGGCGTCTCCACGAGGCTTTCACGGGACCGCTGCCGCCCGCGGCGACGGTATGCAGCGTGGATCTTTTCGTGAGGAAGGGCGTGACGGGGCGCTGCGTGTATGATGACGTGGAGGCGGAGACGCTCGGCTTCGAGACGGAGGGCCTCTTCTATTCGCTCGCGCCGGACGACCGCGCGCACGAGGGCAAGGTGCGGCTCTCGGCGACGACGTACGCGGACAGGTCCGGCTACGGGCCCGAAGAGTTGGAGGCGTTCTTCACGGTGAACACCCCGGGCGGCAGAAAGAAAATCAAGACCGAGACGTTCGAAGGCGGACTCGCCGAAGCGCATGTCGACGTGCCGGAACTCGTTTTGGGAACGCAGCGGATGCTCTTCACGGTGAAGGCGAAGAACGGCGACACGCTTTCCGAAACGCGGCTCGCGTTCACGCGCCTCGAAAAACCCGATGCGCCGAAGGTGTATTTCGACAAGCACCGCCGCATGATTGTGGACGGCCAGCCGGTCTATCCCCTGCTCGTCTATTCGAGCAACGACTCCGAACTGGACCCGCGGGCGTTCCCGGCGCTCGACAAGGGGCCGATCAAGATGGTGGTGTCCTACAACCGCTACATGACACCCGAACGGCTCGACCTGTTCCGGGCGCACGGCATCCGGGTCTTCTGCGGCGTCGACGCCTACTGGCGCGAATGCTGGTGCGTGCCGGTCGAGATCGGCGAATGGTGGGATGAGGCGGCGCACACGGCCCGCCGCGTGGAACTCCTCAAAAACCATCCCGCGCTCCTGGGCTGGTATCTCGCGGACGAACCGACGCCCGCGAAGATGCCGCGCCTCCGCGAGCGGTACAAGCTGGTCCGCGCGCTGGATCCGGAACATCCCTGTCTCAACGTCCTTTGCCACGCGCGCCAGGCGCGCGACACGGCGGCGGTGAGCGACATCGTGGGCCTCGACTGTTATCCCGTTCCCGGTTCGGGCACGGAGAAGACGAAGCCGGCGAAGCTCGACGCCGCGGCCGTCGCCGCGACGACCGCCGTCGCGGGGCTCCGGGGCGACAAGCCGTTCTGGTTCGTGCCGCAGGCGTATCCGCACGAGCCCGAGCGCGCGCGCTTCCCCACGGCGCACGAGCTCGGCGCGATGACGTGGCAGGCGATCTGCTGCGGCGCGGACGGCGTGCTCTTCTATTCGCTCGGCGAAATGCTCTCCAACAAGGAAAAGCCCGGCTACCATTTCGAGGAAGCCTGGAGCGTGACCTGCGCGGTCGCGCAACAAATCAGGGACCGCGAGGCGTTCCTCCTCTCCACGGAACCCGCGCCCGAGGTGAAGGACCTCCCGGCGGGCCTGGTGGCCCGCGCGTGGCGCCTGGACGGCAAGACCCTCCTTGCCGTGTGCAACACCACGCATCAGCCGGTCTCCGGCGAAATGTCCGTCGGCGGGGAGAAGATCTCCGTCTCCCTCGGCGGCGACGACGTGCTGTTGAAATAAACGGACGGCATGGAATACGCCGTCCTCACGGATAGAGCGTTTTCACAAAAAGTGTAGTCGTTCCGGGTGGGGACGCCTCCCCGAGGCGTCCGCGGACGGTTCGGGGAACCGTCCCTACCGACACTCGAACCCCGGTTACAAAATGCGGAATTCCAAGCCGCCCGATCTGCCGTACTCAGGAAGGGGTATCCATACCGCTGCGCAACTCGCGGACTTTGTCCGCGATCAGGCCGGGCAGATCCGCGCCGGGGGGCGCGTCCCCGATCAGGCGCACGAAGGCCGAACCCACGATCAGGCCGTCCGCCAGCGGCGCGAGCGCGCGGGCGTCCGCGCCGGTGCTGATGCCGAAGCCTAGGCAGACCGGTAGCGGGCAGGCGGCTTTGACGGCGGCGGCCTGCTGCGCGATGGCGGCGTAGTCAAGCCCGCCGGTGCCCGTTACGCCCAGGCGGCTGATGAGATAGAGGAACCCGCCCGCGCCGCCGGTCAGCATGCGGACGCGGTCGGGACGGGTGGTGGGGGCCGCCAGGCGGATCAGGTGGATCGCCTTGCCCCGGAGCGCCTTGCTCAGAGGCCCGGCCTCCTCGGGCGGCAGGTCCACAACCAGCATGCCGTCCACGCCCGCGGCGTCAACCTCGTCGGCCACCCGTTGCAGGCCGTATTTGAAGAGCGGGTTGTAGTAGCTGAACAACACGACGGGCGCGGGCGTTGCGGCGCGCACCGCGGCCGCGAGGCGGATGCTGTTCGAAAGCGACATGCCGGATTTCAGCGCGCGGGCCGAGGCCGCCTGAATGACGGGACCGTCACAGGTCGGGTCGGAGAACGGCACGCCGATCTCCAGGATGTCCACCCCCGCGGCGCAGGCCGCGAGCAGAATCCGGAGGCTGGTGTCGAAATCGGGGTCGCCGGCCGTGAAATAGGCGACCAGCGCCTTGCGCCGCGCGGCGCCAAGGGTGCGGAAAGTTTGGTCAATGCGGTTCATATTCAAGGAGGGGTGAGAAGTTAGGATTTAGGAGTTAGGGGTTGGCTTTCATGTAAGCGGTGATGTGGTCGAGGTCTTTGTCGCCGCGGCCGGAAACGCAGACCAGCACGCATTGTTCCCGGGGCCGTTTGGCGGCCTCTTTGATCGCGGCGGCCAGCGCGTGCGAACTCTCGAGCGCGGGGATGATGCCCTCGAATTTGCAGAGCAGTTTGAACGCCTCGACCGCCTCGCGGTCGGTGACGCCCTCGTAACGCACGCGCCCGAGGTCGTGCAGCAGGGCGTGCTCCGGGCCGACGCCCGGATAGTCGAGTCCGGCGGAGATGGACCAAGCCTCCTGAATCTGTCCCTCGTCGTTCTGCAGCAGGTAGGTCATGGCGCCGTGCAGCGCGCCGGGCGAGCCGCCGGAGATCGAGGCCGCGTGGTGCGGCGTGTCGAGGCCCTCGCCCGCGGCCTCGGCGCCGAGCATGGCGCACGGGTCGTCGAGGAAGGGGTAGAAAAGACCCATGGCATTGCTGCCCCCGCCGACGCAGGCGACCAGCAGGTCGGGCAGGCGGCCGACCTGTTCGAGCATCTGCCGCCGCGCCTCGTCGCCGATCACGCGCTGCAGGTCGCGCACCATAGCGGGGTAGGGGTGGGGCCCCGACACGGTGCCGATGATGTAGAAGGTGTCGCGCACTTCGGCGACCCAGTAGCGCAGCGCCTCGTTCATGGCGTCCTTGAGCGTGCTGGTGCCGGACGTGACGGGGATCACCTCGGCGCCGAGCAGCCGCATGCGCAGCACATTGGGCGCCTGGCGGCGCACGTCCTCGGCCCCCATGAACACGGTGCAGCCCATGCCGAAGCGCGCCGCGATGGTGGCGGTGGCCACGCCGTGCTGGCCGGCGCCGGTCTCCGCGATCACGCGGCGTTTGCCCATGCGGCGGGCGAGCAGGCCCTGGCCGACCACGTTGTTGATCTTGTGGGCGCCGGTATGGGCGCAGTCCTCGCGCTTGAGGTAGATGCGCGCGCCGCCGATGTGGTCCGAGAGGCGCTCCGCGAAATCGAGCGGCGTGGGCCGCCCGGCATAATTCGCCAGCATGGCATGGAAGTCACCCAGAAAAACCGGATCGTTCTTGGCGCCGTTCCAGGCGGTCTCCAGATCCATCAGGGCGGACATCAGCGTCTCGCCGACATACCGTCCGCCGTACGGTCCGAAGTGCCCGGTGGCGTCGGGGTAGGGGTGTGTGGAAAAATCCGTGGGTGGAAAAGAGGAGGGCATGGCGTTCATGCGTTTCTTTATATAGAAACAATGGCGGGGTTGTCAAGCGGAATCGGCGGATCGCGCGTTTCCCGCGCGTTTCCCGCGTCACGGGTGGGCAACGGGAAACGTGGGGTTCTGGGATCCTCAACGGTCACACCGCGCACCGCGCACCTTTCACGTTACCGGGAAGGGGAGGGGGTACGGGCATGGCCGGCGTAGGAGGTGTACCGTTCCTCGATCACGACTTTGTAGCGGTCGTGGGCCTCGCGCAGCAGGGCTTCCGTGGTCTCCCAATCGATGCAGGCGTCGGTGACGGAGACGCCCGGTTTGAGTTGTCCGGGATCCTTGGGCATGGGCTGGCTGCCCCACTCCAACTGGCTCTCGAGCATGAACCCGCGGAGGGAGCGGTTGCCCTGTTCGATCTGCGTGAGCAGGTCCCGCAGCACCATGCCCTGGCGTTCGGGTTGTTTCTCCGAATTCCCGTGGCTGCAATCCACGAGGATCTGCACGGGCAGGCGCGCCGTGCGCAACGCCGCCTCGCAGAACGCGATGCTGGCGGCATCGTAGTTGGGGCGCTTGCCGCCGCGCAGCACGATGTGCGGGTAGGGGTTGCCGGTGGTGCTGAAGACCGCCGGCAGCCCGTCTTCGGTGACGCCGAGGAAGTGGTGGTATCCCATGGCGGCATGGATACCGTTGATGGCTCCGGCCAGGGAGCCGTCGGTCGAGTTCTTGAAGCCGACCGGGGTGGACATGCCGCTGGCGATCTCGCGGTGGGTCTGCGCCTCGGCGGTCCGCGCGCCGATCACGGAGTAGGAGATCAGGTCGCCGATGTACTGCGGCATCAGGGTGTCGAGCACCTCGGTGGCCGCGGGCAGGCCGATCTCGGCGACGCGTACGAGGAAATGGCGCGCCATGCGGATGCCCTCCTCGATATGGAAGGTGTCGTTCATGTAGGGGTCGTTGATGAGCCCCTTCCAGCCGAGCACCGAGCGCGGTTTCTCGAAGTAGACGCGCATCACCACGCAGATGGTGTCCGCGATCTCGTCGCTCACCTGTTTGAGTTTGCGCGCATAGGTCTCGGCGGTTTCGAGATGATGGATCGAACAGGGGCCGACGATCGCGAGCAGGCGGTGGTCCTCGTCATCCAGAACCCGTTCGATGGTTTCGCGGCCGCGGGTTACGGTGGCGATCGACGCCGAGGTCTGGGGCACCGCGCGCTTCATTTCGCGGGGCGTGGCCAGCAGCACGACCGATTCGATGTTGACGTTTTCGAGTTTGGGGTGGCTCATGGGAAAGGAGGAGTTAGGAAGGAGGATTTAGGAGTTTGGGGAGGTGTGAGGGGAGGGGCAGCCAGAAAGGCGGGGAGCCTGTCTGAACCGGGAGTTTGCGTAATGCGCTGGCAAGTGTTTTGATCGCGTCATGGTCTTTGACTCCGGGGCGGATCTCCACGCCGGAGGAGACATCGCACGCGGCCGCGCGCGAACCGCGCAGCGCGGCGGCGATGTTGTCCGGTGACAGGCCGCCTGCCAGCGCGAACGGCCTCTCGGCTGCCAGCGGCGCGGCTTCCGCCCAGTTCCAGACGGTACCGTTGCCGCCGGGAAGGGTCCCTTGGCCGCATTCTACCAGAATCCCGGCTTCCGCAGGGATTTCCCGCGCGATTTTCAGTAAAAAATCTCCGGTGAGGGTAAGCGCCTTGATCACGCGGTATCCGGCTGGCAGCAGGCGCCGGATGTCGGCAAGGGATTCCCGGCCGTGCAGTTGGAGCGTGGTGAGCCGCGCCTCGCGCGCGACCGCAAGGATCGCGTCCGGCGGGCAATCGACGAACACGCCGACGCGCGCCACGCGCCCGGGCAGGTTCTCGAAGAGCGCGCGGGCCTGGGCCGGGGTCACGCAGCGCGGGCTCTTGTCGTAAAAAACCGCACCCAGTGCGCCCACGCCCGCCTCGGCGCAGAACCGGGCGGTCGCGCGTTCGGTGATGCCGCAGATTTTAAGGTTCGTGAGCATGGGGGAAGGGGTGGGAAAAGGAGAAGGGAAGAAGGAAAAAGGAGGAGGGAAGGGAGGAGTTAGGAAGTAGGATTTAGGAGTTGGGGAGGGGTAGGTTTCTGGGGTTACAACGTCTCACTCCGCCTTCGGGTGCCGATCGGGCAGGGAGGTCCAGGCGCGGAGGGTGGCAACGGGGTCGGGTTGGCGGACGAGGGCCTCGCCGACCAGGAAGCGGCGGATGCCGCAGGCGAGGTTCTGGCGGAGGGCGTCGGGTGTGCGGATCCCGCTCAGGGCCACGACGGGGACGCCGGGCGGGAACAGCGCGGCGAGACGCGCGGTGCGGGTGACGTCGGTGGTGAAGTGCGCGAGGTCGCGGTTGTTGATTCCCACCAGGGGCGCGCCCAGGGAGCGTGCGCGCGCGGCGTCCTCTTCGTCGAACACCTCGGTCAGGACATCCAGACCGAGTGAGCGGGCGAGCGTGTAAAGGGCGTGCAGGGTGTCGTCGTCCACGATCCGCACAATCAGGAGGATGGCGTCCGCGCGCAGGGCGGCGCTCTCGTACACCTGATAGGGATCGAAGATGAAATCCTTGCGCAGCACCGGGAGCGGGACGGCGTCGCGGGCCTGCCGGAGGTCGGCGGCCGAACCCTTGAAGAAAGCGGGTTCGGTCAGGACCGAGAGCGCGGCCGCGCCTCCTTCGGCGTACCGCCGCGCCAGGTCGGCGGGGTCGAGACCGGGACGGATGTCGCCGGCCGAGGGCGAGGCGCGCTTGATCTCGGCGATGACGCGCACGCCCGGCGCGTCGAGCGCCGCGGCGAAGCCGCGCGGGGAGTCGCGCCGCGCGGCGGCGAGCCGTTCGAGCTGAGGTTGCGGGACGCGCGCCTGGGCGCGGGCGAGTTCCGCGCGCCGGGCTGTCAGGATGGTGTCGAGGAAGGACATTACTAATTTGTCTGCCGTGAAAACGAGATCAATTGCTCGAGTTTATCCCGCGCCGCACCGGAATCGATGGATTCCGCGGACTTCCTGATCCCGTCGGCGAGGTCGTCGGCGAGGTCGGCGGCGAGCAGCGAGGCGGCGGCGTTGATCAGCACGATGTCGCGTTTCGGGCCGTGCAGCTCACCGCTGAGAAGGGCGCGGGTGATGGCGGCATTGTCGGCGGGCGTGCCGCCTTCGAGGTCGGCGTTGTCGCAGAGCCGGTCGAAGAGGGCGAGCGGGTCGATGTCATACGTCTTGATGCGGCCGTCCCGGAGTTCCGAACAGCGGGTGGGCGCGGTCAGGGTGATCTCGTCCATGCCGTCATGCCCGTGGACCACCAGCACGCGGCGCGAGCCCAGCTTCCGGAGGACTTCGGCGAAGGTTTCGGTGAGGTCCGGCGCGAACACCCCGATGAGCTGGCAGGGTGCGCCCGCCGGGTTGGTGAGCGGCCCGAGCAGGTTGAAGAGGGTCCGGACGCCGAGCTGTTTGCGCACCGGTCCGGCATAGCGCATGGCCTTGTGGAACGAGGGCGCGAAGAGAAACGTGATCCCGATCTCATTCAGCGCCTGCTCCATGATTTCCGGATCCGCGCTGAGGTTCAGCCCGAGCTGTTCGAGGCAGTCGGCGCTGCCGCTTTTGCCGGAGCTGGCCCGGTTGCCGTGTTTGGCCACGGTGGCGCCCGCGCCGGCTGCCACAAAGGCGACGGTGGTGGAGATGTTGAAGGTCATGCCGCCGTCGCCGCCGGTCCCGACCGTGTCGAGCGTGTCCGGAGTCAGGGACTGCACGCGGGTCGCGGCGGCGCGCATCGCGCGGGCGCCCGCGGCGATCTCTTCGACGGTTTCGCCCTTGGCGGCGAGCGCGGAGAGAAAGGCGCCGATCTGGCCCTCCGTCATCTCGCCGGCCAGAATGGCGGTGACGGCCTCGAACGCCTCGTTCTCGGTCAGGTCCCGGCGCGCGATCAGTTTTTTGAGCAGGATGGGGAAGGGGGTGTTCATGCGTTTCTTTATATAGAAACAACCGCGTGTTTGTCAAGCGGAAAAGGTGCGGGAAAAGTGCGAAAAATATGGGCCGCTTAGCCTACTTGCCCAGAGCACCGATAACGGCTGCTGGCCCTACACCCACCCCCCGGTTTCCAAAAAACTGGTGTAGCCGGTGCGGTTGAAGATGATGTGGTCCAGCAGTTCAACGCCGACGATTTCACCCGCCGCTTTGAGCTGGGCGGTGATTGATATGTCGCTTGGAGAGGGGGCGAGGCTTCCCATCGGGTGGTTGTGGGCGACGATGATGGCCGAGGCGCGGTCGGCCAATGCGTCCGCAAAGACTTCGCGCGGATGCACGGGACTGCGGTCTATGAGGCCGATCGAGACGACGCGGATGTTCAGGATCTCGTTCGCGCCGTTGATGCTGGCACACAGAAAGTGCTCCTGCTTGCGGTCGGCATAGTGCCGGATGTGGGGCAACAGGTCCGCCGGTGTGACGATCTTGGAGCCCTCGGGCTTGATACGGCGGCGGGCGAACTCGAACGCCGCGAGGATTAGAGTAGCCTTGGCGTCACCCACGCCTTCGAACTGGGTCAGGTCGTCAGATGTGACCGCCATTCCTTTTTCATCAATAAGCCGCGCCAGCTTTCGGGCGAGCGTCATCACGTCCATTGCGGGTGTGCCCTTGCCCAGCAAAATGGCCAGAAGTTCCTGATCGCTCAGGGCGGGTGCGCCTTTTCGCAAGAGTTTCTCGCGCGGGCGGTCGGCTTCCGGGATCTGGTCGATGGTTTTGTTCATAGCCTTAAGCCGCAGTGGTCAGATGGGTTTGAATCACAGTGACAGCCATAATGTCGAAGATGCCGCCGGTGTCCGTGTATTTTTGGTCGGCCAGTTCGTCGTAGCGGCCTATGTCTTCGTAGGCGGCCTGGATCTCGCCGTTCACCTGGCCGCGATACGCGCCTTCGAGGTACACGCGGTCTTCGCGGTGCGTGATGACCGTGTCGCGGATCGCCGGGTCGGCCGCCTTTTCCTCGGTCACCTGTTTGATGTAGAGCGCTTCTTCGTCGCTGATCTCATGCATGGCGCGGATCGCGGCGATCATGTCTTGCACGGACACTTTCTTGGGCGGCGGTCCGGAGCCCTTCTTACCGTGGCCGGGTTTCAGTTTGACCGGTCCGGTGCTGGTGGTGACGCCCTGATACTCGACCGCGGCCTTGACGACCTCGGTCTGCCGGATCTGCTTCATGAGGTCGGACACGCTGCCTTGCTTGATGAGTTGCGGGCCGACATATTCGGCGAACGCGGCAAACTGCTGCAGCTCGGCGGAATAGGTGAAGAAGCTCGTCAGGAAGTGGAAGGTCTTGACGTAGCGGGCCAGCAGATAGACGAACGCCTTGCGCTCTTCCGCATCCGCGATCTTGGCCTGGAACCGTGTGCGCAGCGCGTTGATGAGGAATTGCACCTGCGCATCGGTGCCGATGGCCGCGAGTTTCACGAACTCGGTGGCATCCTTCTGCGTGAACACCCTCGCAGCCAGAATGTCGGCGTAGAGTTGCGGGCAAAGGGTTTCATCCGGTTCTTCCTGCTTGAACGGCGTTCCTTTGCGGTATTTGGCGAAGGCTTTCAGGATGGCGGCGGCGTTGTTGGTGAAGTCCACGACCACCACTTTGTCTTTGCCGTCGATCTTGCGGTTGAGGCGCGACACGGTCTGCACGGCGTTGCGGTCCATGACCGGCTTGTCGAGGAACATGCCCGCGAGCAGCGGCTGGTTGAAACCGGTCTGGAATTTGTTGGCCACGACCATGAGCCGGTAATCGTCGCCGCCGAACCGGTCTTCGATCAGCTCGCCGTCTTTGAGCCCGTTGACGGCGTGCTCGTGGATTTCCGCGTTGGTTTCGGGGTGGGTGAAGTCCGAGAAGGCGTACAGGACTTTGTAGGCCGCGCCACGCTCCTTGAGCTTTTCCCTGATGATGTCGAAATAGCGCAGCCCGGCCACGCGGGAGCTGGTGACGATCATGGCCTTGGCCCGTCCGTTGATGAGCGGCATCACCTGCTCTTCGAAGATGCGCAGCATCACCTCGGACTTGTACTGGATCAGCCCGTCGTCTTGAAAGGCGACATTCATCAGCGCCTTGGAGACCACGCCCTTGGGATAGACTTTCTCCTCTTCGTCCGGTTTGGGCACGAAGCGGCAGTGCAGGTGGTAGAGCGTCTTGTAGGAGATGATGCTGGCCGCCACATCCACGATGTAGCCCTCTTGGATGGCCTCGTCTTCCGTGTAGGTGTCGAACGCCTCGCCGAACAGGTCGACCGTGGCCTGGGCGGGCGTGGCGGTGAACGCGACGAACAACTGGTTCACATCGTGCTCGCGGATGACCTTGGCAATCTGCTCCTCTGCGTCCAGCTCCGGCGTTTCGGCGTCCGGCTCGTCCGCCCTGCGGAAGGGCAGCCGGATGGCCGCTCCGCCATGGCCTTCCTGGGAGCGGTGGGCCTCGTCGATCAGAAAGGCGACGCGCAGGGCCTTTAACGCCGAATCCTTTTGGAGTTTCTCCAGGATATAGGTGAATTTCTGCTGCGTGGTCACGATGATCGGCCTGCGCTCTTTGAGGAAGCGCGGCAGATCCTCGGACTTCTTGGCGATGCCCACCACGTCTTTCAGGTGGACAAAGTTCGCGATGTCTTCACGGATGTTGGTGTCGAGCGATTTGCGGTCGGTGATGATGAACGTGATGTCCACCAGCTTTTCGTTGGTGCCGGGCTTGAAGAGGCTGTGCAGCCGGTCGGCCAGCCAGCAGATCGAGAGCGTCTTGCCGCTGCCTGCGGAGTGGTCCGCGAGATACTTCTTGCCGATGCCCCCCGTGGCGGCGAAGTGCGCCGAGATGTCGGCGGAGATTTTTCGCACCAGCCGGCTTTGGTGGTAGCGCGGGAACAGGGTACACGCCGGACGTGCGGGCTTGTCGTCCTCCGCCTCGCGCTCGGGCACGCGCACCAGAAAGAACGAGAGCGCCTCCAGCAAATGCTCTTTGGACAGCACCTCGCGGTACAGAAACTCGACCGGGTATTCGTCGGGATTCAGCGGCGCGTTGTTCAAGCCCGTGTTGT
This sequence comes from Kiritimatiellia bacterium, assembly GCA_034003585.1. Taxonomy (GTDB): domain Bacteria; phylum Verrucomicrobiota; class Kiritimatiellia; order RFP12; family UBA1067; genus JAPXSY01. Next base: position 3,608 of record JAVEYH010000080.1, on the reverse strand, counting down.
GCCAGCGGAAGTTTTCCTCGCGGCGCGGGTCGGTCGCGGCCATGACGTCGCAGGTGTCGGCGGCCAGATAAAGGAACGGGTGCCGGAAGATCTTGCGCGTGTGGTCGCGCCCGGCGAACTGCGCCACGGCGTCATGCACGGTCTGGTTGGCCTCGTGCTTCAGCTCCAGCGCCACGATGGGCAGTCCGTTCAGGAAGAGGACGAAGTCGATCTCCTTGTTCGTCTCGCCGAAATAGAAATGCGGCCGGAAGGTGATGCGGTTCTGCGGATAGCCGTCGTTCGCGGCGCTTTGGTTCGAGCGGGGTTTCGGATAGAAGAGCTGCAGGCGCACCCGCGCCCTGACTTCGAGCCCGTTGCGCAGGATCATCCACAGAGGCGTGTGCGCCAGTTCCTTGCGCAGCGCCTTGAAAACCTCGTCCCGCGCGTCGGTGCCGTAATCGTCCTCCAGCTTCTTGAGCGCGTCGGCCTGGGTCGCCTTGAGGACGGCCCAAAGCTGGTCTTCGGCGATGCAATGGTCCGTATCCGTGATATCGCCCTGTTCAAGCACACCGTAGCCATGCTCGCGGACCAGATAGTCCGCGATGTGCTGCTGAAAGGTCAGCTCCGGTGGTTTCTGTCGCTTGGCCATGATGTCAGGGCTCCGGTGCTGCGGGTTCCGGGGTCGGTCTGAAGCCGTTGAGCGTCTCGACCAACGCATAGACGGTCGTACAGGGGTTGGCGCGTGACGGCGGCGTGTGGGCCGTGACGACATCCTGATGGAGGCGCTTGGAGAAACTGATGGCTTTGGACTGTTTACCTTTTTGCGAAAGGACTTGATACATGTCCGGTGCATTCTTGGCGTACGTTCTGCCCATGAGGGTTGAAAGTGTGTCCTGATATGCGGTGCGAGGCATCGCGGTGTTGCGGTACTCGAAATGGAGCACGTACCAGAGTTCGAACGCCTCGTTGGACCACGCACACTTGATGCCGACGGCTTCGGCTTTTGTGATGGCGTTGTCGAAGTCAGAAGGCGGGAAACTGTCACGGTCAAAGACCACCCAGACCTGGTCGAACGGGTAGGAGCCGCTCGCCCGTTCGTCGCGCAGCGCCTGCGCTTTCTCGACCAGCCGCAAGGTGTTGTCGCCCTCGCCGCTGATTTTCACTTCAACGACATGCAGGGGCAATTCACCTTTGATGGCCTCGAAGTAGTTGGGTTCGGTCTTCTCGCCCTCGCAGACGATCAAAATGCGTTCCCGTTCGGCCAAAGCGTCGGCACGCCGCGTTTCGGCCTTTTGGCTGCGGAGAAACCACTCTTTGTTACGGTCGCTAAATTTGACGGGTTTCCCCATGGTCCGTCTCCTTCAAGAGGGTTTCGAAGTTGCCCAGATAGGGGATCGCGCCGTAGCGGCCGCGGATGTAGTTGGCGGCAATGTCCGCATCGTTGCGAACCTTGGTGCCGTCAGGGAGCTTGAACTCGGCCAGGGAGTAGAGCGTCGTGGCGGCGAGGCGGTCCTTTTCCGTGAACCAGATCTGATCGCGGCGAAGCTTGCCCTTTTCGAGCAGCATCGTGTCGTGCGTGGCAAAGATCAACTGGGCGCCCTTGGGGTTCGTCACGGCGGAGTTGAACATCCCGACGATGGCCTTGGTGAGCAGCGGATGCAGCTTGGCGTCCAGCTCGTCGATCGCCACCACATATCCCTTGTCGAGGCAATCCAGAATCGGGGCCGCCATGCGTAAAAACTTCTTGGTGCCGGCAGATTCGGTTTCGTTGAGTTTGAACGGAACCAGACTGTCAAAATCGCCGCCGCGAAACTTCTTGTGGACAGCGGAGATTTTTAACTGTATCTGTCCCTGTAGTTTCTTCTTTAATTCTGCGGGCAGGTACTTAAGCACCCGGTCGTCGGTGTCGAAAGGCACCTCGTTCACAACCAAATCGGAGATGCTGACATCTGCGCCTTGGATGAGCCGGACAAGTTGCTCGTGCTTGGCTACGTCCTGCAGGCATAGTGCCGTATAAGGCTCGAATTCATGGTCACTCAAGCCGTGCATGACCTGGAAATCGTTAAACCATTTTAGAACATCCGCGGAGATCTTGCCGTTGAACTGCGCGACGACGGAGAGGAAAAGGGCGTTGTCGCGGGTCTTCTCCTCCAGACCCGTTCCCTCCTTGAACGACTCGGCCACCTCGATGCCGTCATCCTCACGGAGGAAGAGGGGCGTCTCCTTGGTCTTTTCCGCGCGCAGCAGCCACTCCTTGCGGACGGCCCTGCGGTCGGCCTCAAAACCGTAGCGGTAGCGGATACCGCTCTGGATAAACGTGATCTCAAAGCGGCTCGGGGCGTTCTCGGTGGCGGTGTCCAGCAGGAAGGGCGTGACGGGGATCTCGTCTTCCACCTGCGTCTCCTTGGACGAGGAGAGGACGAACCGGCGCATGAAGATCATGGCGGCGAGAAGGTTCGACTTGCCGCTGGCGTTGGCGCCGTAGACGGCGGCACTCTTGAGCAGGCGGAAGTCCCCCAACTCGAAAGTGTTGTCCTCGAGGTGCTCCTTGTAGGCGTTCACGGCGACCATGCTGAGCCGCACGGGATCCTTGAACGAGAGATAGTTGCCGACTTCGAAATCGATCAACATGGCTGATCCTTTTGGTTTATCGTCTCAAAAAACAGCCAGAGTATGACACATAACGGTGTTGATTGCATTAAAATTGTGAGAATATCTCAAAAAACACAAAACAACCTCCTAAACCCGCCGCTGGCCGGTGACGCACTCGTGGATCAGGTAGTCCGCGATGTGCTGCTGAAAGGTCAGCTCCGGCGGTTTCTTTCGCTTAGCCATGCTTCACGACTCGCCCTTTTTCAGCTTCCGCGGCTCTCTGGCGGTGAGCGTCTTGAAGTTCTCCGGCGCGATCACCGGCTTGCCGGTCTGGGCTTCGATGTCCTTGCGCGTCCGGCCCGCGACCGCGCCGCCGTCGCGGGCGTCTTTCGTCAGGGGCGTCAGGCCCTGCGAGTCCCGGTCGCGGTGCAGTTTCGTGGTGGTGGCCTCGGCCAGCATGGTCAGGATCAGCTCGATGTCGGTCATGTGGTCGCGCAGGTTCTCGCGGTCCAGATCTTTGACCTGCTTGTACTCATCGACCTTGAGGCCGAACGCGCCCTGCATGATCTCGTTGGTCAGGAGGGCGTATTCCAACGCATTCCGTACGCCGCGGTTCTTCCATTCATCGGTCAGATCCTGCCTCACGGCGATGCCACGCAGGCGTTTGTCGATCCACTCTTTCGGGTATCCCTTCTTCTCGTAAAGCTCCTGCATCCGGGCCATGGCCAGCTCGGGGTTCTCGATCTCGTCGATACGTTCCTTGCCGACCCGCGCCAACCAGCGCTTGAATGGCTCGGCCTTGGGACTGGGGATCGACTGGATCAGGCGGAAGACGCCTTCGGTATTCCAGCACAGCAGTTTCTGACGCCCGCCCGCCGTAGCGAACGCCAGAGCAAGGGGGGGGGCAAATTGCCCACCCCCTTTGAACGTCTCGGCTAAAGAGGGATCGCGTCGGCGCATATCTCTGAGATAGCCGGACGGATTGGCGGAGTCGGTGAGGGCGGCGACGACATCCACAAGGACAAACCACCAATGGC
>JAVEYH010000079.1:0-16214 GCA_034003585.1 Kiritimatiellia bacterium | reverse complement strand
TTCGCCGCTTTTTATGCGGGAAACGCGCTGGCGCATCTGCTGGCCGGACACCGCGAACTGTTCCGCGCCCATCTGGATGCGGTGCGCCGGCTCTGGGCCATGAGGGACCAGATCCGCTCGGCGCGCGAAACGATCGGCGGGTTCCGCGCCCGCTCCGACCGCGCCCTGTTCCGGATCATCCTCAAATCCCCCCCGCTGCGCTATTATTGGCGTTCCATCAAATCCAACGCCTTCTCCTCCTGATCACCGGGTCGCCGCCTCAAAGTTCCGTTACGGCATACGCCGGCCGCCGGACGGAATACCGTTCGCGCCGCGCCTGCTCTTCAACCTGCATCCGCGCCTCGCGCAGTTGCCGCAGGGTGTTCGCGTCACGGATCGGGAAAACCCGTTCGATGTCCTCCCATAAGCGCTGACGGTTGAAGTAGATGAAATTGGGACGCACCGCATAAAACCGTGAGACAAGCTGCGGATTGCGCGACAGGAGATCCCGCAGCAGCCTCACGCCCTCATCAAACCGGCCGTACTGGTACAGCGCCGAGACATACAGGAGATAATTCATTCCCGCGAACGCATCCTTGCGCATCGCCCCCTCGCGGTAAATCCGCAAGGCCGCCTCCCGAATGACCGGGTTGTCCTGAAAATTATCCCCCAACAGCAAACCCAAATGCACGCTCCAGGACATCTCCAGGTTGTGTTTGCACGGATCGAGAGGATAGACAGCACACGCGCGCGCGACCGTCCGGTCCGTGCTGTGCACGGCGATCATGGGCACGAGCATGAACAAGTTTACCACCACCAGGCACCCGGCCACACGTTTCGGCAGCGGATACCTGGCGAGATGGACAAACAGCGGAAGCGCCGTGAAGAACGTCAGCAACTGATAGGGAAACTGGTCATTCGCCCCCTGCGTGAAGGGTAACAGGCAGAAAACCGCGATGCCCCACCCCGTCATCACCAGGAAAGACCGCATGTGCCCCCGGTTGGCAAAGCAGCACAAACTCACCGCAAGAGGCGCCAGGGGGATCAGCACGTGATTGGCAAGATGAATCAGCGTATTCCCTGAAAGGGGCCGGTGCGGAAACGCCCCGCGGCCCGCATAGGGTCCTTTCGCTAACACGAGCAGCACAATCAGCGTGATCACCACGACCGCCCCATAAGCCGTCACGGCCATCCACGGCCGTATCCACCGGAAGGGCCGGAAGCGCCGCAGCCACTGTGCCCAGAAAAACGCGAGCGGTAAACCCGCAACCGGGAAGAACGGATGGTTCCACGCGCCGAGACCGCAAAGCAGCGTTGCCCCGGCCAGTATCCCGATCCGAGTCTCTTCCGCGCGATACATCGACGCGAACATCCCGAACGCAATGGTCCCCAGCACCAGGGTGAGCGGATAACAATCAACATTACCGAAGCAGTTGAACAGCCACCCGCCCGTCAGATAGAGGGCGACTGTACCCCATCCGACACGCCGTAACAGAGGCAGGGTAACTGCCGCCACAACGTACAACCCGCCGAGAATCACCGTCCCCACCTGCTCTTTTCTCAGGTTGACCATGACTTCCGCGTGATCCCAGACCCCCCGTGAGGCCAGCCACGAAAGCAAGGGGTTCAGCACCCACCCGTCCCACCGCCGGGGAAGCCAGTCCCACACGACGCGCTCCGGAATCGTCCCGACCGCGCCATCCCCGCAGAAGACATGGATCCGCGTGCGGAACACCCAGAAGCAGACCGGCAACAGCAGCGCACAGGCGATCGCCATACGCCGGGGGTTGACACGCAACGCATCAAACCGCATGAACAGAATAGCGGAAACGGCGCACCCCACCCCCGCCGCAGTCCACACCGGCGGCAGAAACGACCAATAGTTGTGCCCGTAATTGATGAACGTGCCGGGGAGATGCGAGAACAGCGCCAGCGCCACGATCCACGCGCAACCGACGCGTGCCGCCAGCGTGACCCCGTCATGACGGCGATCCGGCACGGCGGCGGGCAGCCGTACCGTATGTTCGCCTTGTCTTCTGCTCATCCGCCCTCCTTCCGCCGTGACAGAGCCGTCAACGCACCCGGACGAACGCCAAACGCATGGTCTGCCCCAGCGACCGAACCGCCGCCTTCAGCAGCCGCCATTTGCGGATGGACACCTCCCCGGTCTGGCGGTCATGCTGCTCGACGTCCATTTCCACAGTACGCAATCCGCGTTTCGCGGCCCATCCCGTCAGCACGACATTCGGCGCGAACGTCTGATCCGGCAGCAGCGCGAACAGATCGGCAAACGCGGTTGTCCGCATCAGGCGGTACGGCGAGTTCACATCCCAAACCGCTTTGCCGAAAAACAGCCACACGGTCCACCGGGATACCGCGCTGACGATCTTACGCGACACCGGCTGGACACGCCCCGCCCGCCTCCCGAGCACGAAATCGTGCGACGCCCTCTTTGCCCACAATTGGGGAAACCGGTCCGGGGCCATCTCGCCATCCGAGTCGACCTGAAAAATCCAATCGAAGCCTTCCGCCGCATGCCGGTAACCCCGCAGAATGGTCGGTCCGTGCCCGCAATTGGCCTGGTCCACCGCCACCAGCCGGTCCAGGCGCTGTTCGAGCGCGTGCAATGTTTCGGAGGTCGCGTCTTTCGACCCGTCGTTGTAAGCGAAAATCCTGAAGTCCACACCCATTTGCGCAAGCCGGTCATGCCATGCCTCCACCACCCCGCAAACGGCTTCCTCCTCATTGTACACGGGCATCACCACCGCAAGTTTTTCCGGATCCATTCCGTATTCCTTCTCTTGCCGCGACTTCCACTCACCGCACGCGCGACGCGAAATCCGTCAACGCCTGCCCGATGGCCGCGTCCATGTTCAAATACCGGTAGCTTCCCAACCGGCCGCCCACAATCATCCCGGTTTTCGCGACCTCGTTGAGATAGCGATCACGCAAAGCCAGGTTCCGGTCATCCTCAACCGGATAATAGGCCTCCTTCCCGACGGCATGGGCTTGGGGATACTCCCGGCAGACAACCGTCGCCGGAAAACCGGCAACCGCGGTGTTTTCCGGCGTGTAGTGCTTGAACTCGTGGATGCGCGTAAAGGGCACCTCGGGATCCACGTAATTCATCACCGCCGTTCCCTGGTAATCCCGCTGTCTGACGGTCTCGTATTCGAACCGCAACGAACGCCACGCCAACCTGCCGAACCGGCAACCGAACAGCTCATCCAGCATCCCCGTATAGATGATCCGGCATGCCGCGGGCAACAGGGGACGAACCGTCTCGAACGCGACACCGGTGACGACTTCAATCAGCGGATGATTCAACATCGCGCGGAACAGACGGCCGTATCCTTGCGCCGGGATGCCCTGATACGGATCCGGAAAATAATCCGTGTCGTAGGAGGTCCGCACCGGAAGCCGGGTGATGATCTCCGGCGGCAGCCGCGTCGCGGCCGTTCCCCACTGCTTCTCCGTGTAGCCTTTGACAAACGCCTCATACAGCGGTTTGCCAATTAACGCAACGGCTTTCTCCTCCAGATTCCGGGCCTTCCCCACCGCACCCTGACGCTGCCCGTCCAAGAAGGCGCGCGCCTCTTCCGGCGTGAAAACACGGCCGAAAAACTGATTGAGCGTCCACAGGCACACCGGCAGCGGGTATACGCGTCCGTGATGCGAAGCCAGCACATGATGCCGGTACGCGTTGAAGGCGCCGAAAGACCGCACATACTCCCAGACACGGGAATCGCGCGTGTGAAAAATATGCGACCCGTGCAGATGGATTTCGATGCCGGTTTCCTCGTCCGCACGGGAAAAACTGTTTCCCCCCACCACCGCACGCTTCTCGATCACCATCACCCGTTCGCCCAAAACCGAAGCGATCCGCTCCGCCATGGTCGCACCGTAGAATCCGGAACCCACCACCAGCCAGTTCGCCTGAGCGAATTGACCCTTGCGGAGGACCGCTCCCGTCTTCCCGTTTTGTGTGGTCAAGTCCGGCATCGAAACCCCATCTGAGCATACAGCATATCCGTCCCCACACACCAGACCGCGATTCCCATGCACCGTTTGAGCCGTACATACCGGTCAGGCCCGATTGGCTGCAGCCGCTCAATCCGAAAACCGGTTTCCCGCAACAGCCGGGCCAGACTCTTCAAAGTGAAAAACCGCAGGTGCGTCGCATCCAGCACCCCCCCCTCCTCATACCGCCACTCTTTCCGGATCAGCAGATTGATCAGATTCAAAAGATAACGCACATTCGGCACCGAACCGATCAACTGTCCCTGCGGGCTGAGCCGGGCTCGGACCGAGCGGAGAAAATCCGCCGGATTCATCATATGCTCGATGACGTCATTGCACACAATCAGGTCGAAATACCCCTCCGGCAGTTCGGCTGCGACGGCATCATACGTCCCGGTCAGGACGCGCGACAGGATTCGGGACGCGCGGGCCGCCACATCGGGGACCGGCTCCACACCCCAATACTCACAGGGCCAAGAGACGTTGGAACGGAAACATCCGTCCGCACATCCGACTTCCAGGATCCGGGAGGGCCTCCCGCTGATGAAACAGGCCATTTCCGGCCTGGGATTCGAATAGTAACCTTCCCTTTCGCTCACACCCCTCCCCTCCCGCAGTCGTTCGGTCTCGCTTCCGCGCCGTTTATGCCGCGCGCCGTCTTTCCGCGCCCCTTCGCACCCCGCGTGCCGCGTACCAGCCGAGAAGCGTCAGACTCGTCGCGACACTGAGTGCGTTCAGCCACCCGTCTCGTTTGATGCGCACCGTAATCTCATGTTTTCCGGCAGGCACGGGAATCGCGGCCCACATCCCGTTGGCCTGACACACGCGCACCGGCATGCGGTCGACAAACGCCTCCAACCGCGCGTCATACTCTTCGCCCAGCACCAGCAGGGCGGCGCGCTCCGTCTCGATCAGACCGCGCGTCTCCAGCGCGCGCGGCATCTTCCGCAGAGTCATCAACTCGACGCTGCGCGGCGTCACCGCACCCCCCGCCGCCGCACCCTTCATTCCGGCCGCATCAGCCACCACATGTCCGACCGACTCCTCGGCGCGCACCGCCTGAAGCTGTTGATCCCCCGGTACCGGGCCGTCCCACTCGTAATACAGCGCCGGCAAGGCGGGCAGGCTCCTCACCTCCGCCAGCACCAGACTTGTTTCCGTGGGCTGAACGGTCCGGACCGTATCACGCCCGATCTCAAAATCACACACGGCGGCAAGGATGTTCTGGCGGAAAAACGGCTCGGCGTGTTTCCGCGGCAACAGCACAAACCGTACACCCATGACCTGCCAGTACCGCAAAGGGGACCGCTGGAACGCCTCAAACAACTGCGAGCGCGGCGCGTCCCGGTTCTGCGGATCAGGCCCCACACAGGCGAATCCGTGCAGTTCCAGCGCCATGTGAAACCAATCCTGCTCCCACACGTTGGATGTGACATAATTCAGCACGTTCGCGGGCCGTCCCCCGGTGCGCGACAACAGCGCCTTCACGACGGGATTCGCCGCATGATGCGGCCCGACATTCACGGGGATGACGCAGCGCCGCGCGACACCGGCCAGATCGGCCGTGTTCAACACGATCAGCGCGCAGGCACAGAACAGACTCCGCCGGAAGGAGACGCCGCGCCAGACGGACCCGGCGAAAACGCCGGCGACGGCAAGCGTCAGGAGCGAGGACCGGACCGTGTTGGACACCGCAAACCTCCGCAGGGCGGACGCGGCCTGCCCCATCCCCAACTCCGTGATGTGCCGCTCGATTCCCGCGGCCCCGGCCTGAAGGACCAACGCCAAAACGATCAGGCATCCCGCCACACCCGCCGCGAACCCGGCAAACCGCCGCCGGAGCCGCCGCGCCGGGGCATCCGCGCCGGAAAGCGCATAAAGCCCCCACCCGGCCAGGCAGGCGTTCGCCAGTTCCACCAGATGATGGAATTTGACGGGCGCGCGCAGATATTCCATGAAGGGCAAGGCGTAAACCAACCTGTAGAACGGCGTGTACCGCCCCAGAGAGATGATCGCGCAGACCCCCCAAACCCCGGCCCAGAAAGGCACGTCGGCAAAGACCGACACCCCCGTGGCCTGCTCTCCCTGCCCCGGCGAAACGCCCGCATCCGCCCCTCGCCCCCCCGTTTCTTCCTGCCTGCGGGCGGCGCGCCACGCGAGCGGCGCGAAGAGCGCAAGCAGGACCGACACCACCCCCAGATACACCACATGCTGCCGGTAGTTCGGCATCATGCGCCCTTTCTGAAACACGCTGGCGTGCGGACGTCCCAGCCTTCCCCAATAGGGATGCGGCATGTGAAGAGAGTCGTTTCCGAACAGGCTAGGGATGATGAATTCGAGCATGTCCTCCGGGGGCAGGCTCCAGTTGGTCGAGAAGATCCACCGTTCCTCGCGTCTCCGGGCCTCCGCTTTCACGGGATCCACCTTTTGTTCCCGCTCCGTGACGGAAGAGTGCTCTTCCATCTGCAGGGTGCGATTCGTCAGCGACTCGGTCAAGGCCGAACGGATCTGCTGGAAACCGATCAGAAGCATCACGGCGCCCGTCAGGAAAAACCGCGGATACACGCGCCAGAAGAATGAAACGTTCCCCGCTTCCCGCCACTCCCGGTACGACCGCCAGAGCGTATACGCGGCCAACAGCATGACAAACAGCAGCCAAATGTCCGGCTGCTCGATCTCCGCCCACATCAGGACGGCACCGAGCAAAGCGAAAGAAAAGAGCGCCCGGGTTTGGAAACACCGGTTCACGAGGCCGAACGCGAACAGGCCGCAGGAGATCAGATAGAAATATCCGCCATGCCCGGCACAGAACAGGGTGAACGAATATCCGGACAGTGCAAAACACAATCCCCCGCCGCAAGCCGGCGCAAGCGGAACGCGCTGGGTGCGCAGATAATAGGCCACCGCGACTCCGGCAAGCCCTGTGGCGAGCATAAAAAAGAACTCCTGCCAGATCAGCGGATGCCCGAGAAATTTTAACGCGTGCAACGGCACCACCGAAAGGCGGCCCGCCAGAACCGCCTCCAGCCACTTGGCTCGCGCACAGGTCGGATAGAACTTCGGGAAATCCGGCGACAGCATCACCCAGTCCCGGGCCAAAACAGGATAAAAGACATAGAGCATACTGCCCCAGAACAGGAGCGCGAAGAACAGAAAACCCAAGCCTTTGAGCCCCCGGGAACCGCCTGAAAACCGGAAACGCTTCTCCATTGTGAATCCTTTTCTTTTTATATTAGCAGTCCGCACCGGCAATGCCTATACTATTTTCCGTGATCCGATCCGGATCGGTTTGGGTCTTCCAGGTTGCGGGGAAGGACGGCGGGGTCGGATTCAGGGAGCCATCATGCGAGTTGGGGTGATCGGTGCGGGACCGGCCGGAATGGCCGCCGCCTATGAAATGACGAAGGCAGGCGCGCACGTGGAGGTCTTTGAACGGGACGCCGCCGTGGGAGGCATGGCCAAATCCATTCCGCTTTGGGGACAGACCGTAGACCTCGGACCGCACCGGTTTTTCAGCAGCGATACGCGGGTCAACCGCCTTTGGCTGGAGTTGGCCGGACAAGATTACGAAATGGTCAACCGCCTGACCCGTATCCTGTACAAGGGGCGGTTCTATCACTATCCGCTGAAACCCTTTAACGCCTTACGTAATCTGGGTCTGGCGGAGGCTTTGCTCTGCATGGCCAGTTACGCTCGCGAGCGGGTCTCGCCCCACCCGCCGAGCGCGACTCCCACATTTGAGGAGTGGGTCGTCAGCCGTTTCGGACGGCGCCTGTTCAACATCTTCTTCAAAACCTACAGCGAGAAACTCTGGGGAATCCCCTGTTGTGACCTGGACGCCGATTTCGCGGCCCAGCGTATCAAAAAATTCTCCCTGAGCGAAGCCGTCAAAAGCGCGTTCGGCATCGGGGCGGCACAGCACAAAACCCTGGCGGATCAGTTCGCCTACCCGTTTGGCGGCACCGGATCCATCTACCGGCGTATGGCGGATCTCTGCGAAGCCCGCGGTAGCCGGCTGTGGCTGAACACACCGGTGCGGCGGGTCGTTTGCCAAGACCGGCGCGCCATCGGAGTCGAGTTGGAAAACGGCGAAACCCGCCTGTTCGACCGGGTGGTCTCCTGCATGCCGATCACCGACCTGGTCACACGCATGGACCGCGTGCCTCCGGAAGTCACCGCGGCGGCGGCCTGCCTCCGGTTCCGAAACACGGTCCTGGTCTATTTGCGAATCGGTGCCGCGGACTTGTTCCGGGACAACTGGCTGTATGTCCATTCGACCGAACTGCAAACCGGCCGCATCACCAACTTCCGCAACTGGACACCACACATCCTAGGTAACAGTCCGGACACCATCCTGGCAATGGAATACTGGTGTTATACGGAAGATCTGCTCTGGCAACAGGCGGACGACGCGCTGATTGCACTTGCGGGCGACGAAATTGCCCGGTCGGGACTGCTCGCGGGCAACAGCATCCTGGACGGACGGGTGGTCCGCATCCGGAATGCCTATCCGGTTTACGCGCGGGGGTACCGGGAACCGCTTGCGGTGGTCGTCTCCCATCTCAAAACCCTCGCCAACCTCGCCGTGATCGGCAGGTACGGGGCCTTCAAATACAACAACCAGGACCACAGCCTGCTCATGGGGTTGCTGGCGGCCCGGAACCTGTGCGCGGAGGCGCATCACGACCTCTGGGCCATCAACACGGATTACGAGTACCAGGAGACGTCCCGCATCACGGAAACGGGCTTAGTCCAGATCAGGTAACCGACGCGTCCAACGGAAGGAATTCTCGCTTTTCTTCAGGAGCCCCCCCCTTTCGGATCGAAGGAATACACCATGAACCCCAAAAAAATCGTTGTCGTCATGCCGGCGTATAACGCCGCAAAAACGCTCAGAAAAACCTATGATGAGGTCATGTGCCAAGGAATTGTCGACGAAATTATTCTCGTGGATGATGCCAGCACAGACGAGACGGTGACGCTGGCCGAAACCCTGCCAAAGGTGCATGTCCATGTGCATCCGAGAAACGCCGGATACGGGGCGAACCAGAAAAGCTGTTACCGGCTTGCCCTCGAGTCCGGCGCGGACATCGTTGTCATGGTGCATCCGGATTACCAATACACGCCCAAACTGATCCCGGCTATGGCGAGTCTGATCGGGTCCGGGCTCTATCCGTGTGTGCTCGGCTCCCGCATTCTGGGGGGCTATGCCCTCAAGGGGGGCATGCCTTTCTGGAAGTATTTTTCCAACCGGGCGCTGACTCTGTTCATGAACCTGCTTTTCGGATCGAAACTGTCTGAGTTCCATACCGGATACCGCGCTTTTTCGCGTGCGCTTCTCGAACGCCTCCCCCTGCAGGCGAATATGGATGACTTCGCGTTTGACGCCCAGATGCTCGCGCAAATCCTGTGGCGCGGAGCCACCATCGGCGAAATATCCTGCCCCACACGGTATTTCGAGGAGGCCTCCTCGATCAATTTCCGTAGAAGCGTAAAATACGGCATCGGTTGCCTGATGACTGCCATGGAGTACCGGCTCTGCAAATGGGGAATTTTTTCCTCTCTCCGGTTTAAGCCCGAAAACCGCGATCTCGCAGGGAGGGTTTCGTGAACACAGACGTATGCCCCGAGCGTTCTTCCCTTCCGGCCCCGCGATGGGATAGGACGGACTCTTTGTGCGCCACCGTATTCGGTTTCCGGTTGACCCCTCTCCCTTTTTGGCTTCGCGTTTTTTTCCTGTCCTCACTGTTCGTTTTGGCGGCAAGTCTCGCGGTTTCGGTCATCGATCTGCGACAATACGAAGGCATTGATTTCCTGCAACGCTACGTCGGCGCGAAATTCGGATTGTTGGGCATGGAACCCTACCACGCCACGGCAGACTGGTGGTTGAACGGCATCGGCAAAGCGTTTCATGAAACCCACTTCAACGGGGTCCCGCGCCCGCCCGGTGTCGGATGCAATTCACCCTGCCTGTTATTGCTTTATCTGCCGTTCACCTGGCTCGATTTCACAACGGCGCGATATGTGAGCGGCGCGCTCGAATGGCTGGCCTTCCTGACCCTCCTTTATCTGATGACCCGTCTGATCCCGGGGAATACGGATCGGGCGGTGACCCTTGCCCTGGCTCTTTTCTTTGTGGCGGGTGCCCCTTTTTGGCGGCTGCACGTCGAACGGGGACAATACTACGTGTTCACCTGCCTGCTGATCGCCAGCTCTCTGGCCGCTCACATCAAGTCGAACCGTCCTTTTCTGTCGGGACTCCTTCTCGGACTGACCGTCGCCATCCGCCCCACCATCGCGTTTCTCGCACTGCCGTTCGCTTTGCAGCGCCGCTGGCGCATGCTGGCGGGCATAGTTTGCGCGTGTCTTCTCATGGGGGGAGCCTCGCTAGCCGTGTTCGGGGTTGAGGGCTGGCGCCAGTTCATCTGGATTTCCGGGAAATATGAAAAGGCTTCAACCGATTTTGAGACGGATCATTTTGCCGACTTGCTCCGCCAACGTGATCCCTCGCCGATTCAGGATTTCGAGCATTCGCGGAAACAACTATTGGCGCCGTTGCCGTCCGTAAACAGCACCGCCGCAGGGATGGTGCGCCTCTCCAAACCGCTGCTTGACAGCCGTTCGATTCCGGTCACAAGCGTGCTTTTCCTGGCCAAGCTTGTCTGCGTCGGCATGGCTGTCGCGCTCATCCTCGCCGCACTCACCACCCGGTCCGCCCCCCGGACCCGCACGCCTTGGCCGTTCGCCTATCTCGCCTACGCGGGGATTGTGGCCGTGAATCTGGTCGAATACGCCATTCCTTACCGCGCGGCCTATGCGGACATTTATTACCTGCTGCCGGTTGTGCTGGGCATCCCGATTGTCCTCCGTCACCGGAGCGTGTGGCTTGGCGTCCTGCTGCTGGTCGCGCTCGCCTCACAGCAGAACCTGCTCGGGCTTGTGCACGGATGGTACGGGATACCGGTGCGGGTTGCGGGGCTGACGCTTTTCTCCCTCGGCGTGCTTTGGCGTTGGCGTCAGAGCATCGTATCCGCGTCGTCGGCTTCTGCCGTCACCGGTGCAGCCGCCTCATCGAGTGTGCCGGCATAAACCGCCCGGCGGACCTTCATCGTGGACGTGCGTTCCAGCGGTTCTGTGCGGATCACGATTTTGCGCGGCATCTTGTAGTCCGAAATCCGCTGCCGGCAAAACTCGGCTATCCGCTCCCGCAAAAAAGACGCCGCCTCCGCCTCGGAACCGGCGATTCCCGGACGGGCGGACGCGAGCTTCTCCATATCGGGCACCGCGATCACCCCCACGCGTTCGCCGCTGTCGCTCCCGTCCGTGTATCCGAGCACCACCACATCCCTGACCCCGGGACACTGTTCGATGATCTGTTCGATCTCCTCCGGGTAAATGTTTTTCCCCTCGCGATTGACGATCAAAGCTTTCTTCCTGCCGCAGATCGTCAGGTTCTGCCGCTCATCAAGGCGCACCAGATCCCCGGTGTGGAAAAACCCTTCGTCATCAAACACTTCAGCGGTGGCCTCGGGGTTTTTGTAGTACCCCTTCATCACATTCGGGCCTTTGACGCACAACTCGCCCGCGCCCGTCTCATCCGCATCGGCCAACTTGTACCGCATGCCGGAAAGCACACGCCCGACCGTTCCGGGCCGGTACGCGTCGGGGCTCGGATACGCGACCCCCGGCGAACATTCGGTCAGCCCGTACCCCTCCAACACCGTGATCCCCACATCCCGAAACCCGTTGATCACCGCCACCGGTGTCGGCGCGCCGCCGATGCCCAGCAGACGCAGGCGGCCCCCGAAGGATTCGATCACCTTTTTGCTGACCAGCTTTTTCAGCCCCATGCCCAGCAGGCCGCGGGCAATCAGGTTTTTCCGGAGCCGCTCCGCGATCCGCGCATAGAGTTTCTCCGCCATCAGCGGCACCGCCAACATCACGGTCGGCCGCAAAACCAGCATATCCTCGGAAACCGTCCGCAGCGAGCGCACGAAACTGCAGCAAGCCTTCACAGCCAGCGGCAGCATGAAATTGGCCGTGAAGGAAAAAGCGTGGAACAGCGGCAGCACGTTCAGGAAATTGTCCGTCCCCCGAAACCCTACCCGCTCACAGGTGTCAGCCACATTCGATGTGAAATTCCCGTGCGTGAGCATGGCCCCTTTGGGTTTGCCCGTGGTACCCGAGGTGTAGATGATCGACGCCACCGTATCCGCGGCCGGCCGGGCCTCCTCAAACCAGGCGCGCGCCGCGTCCGCCTCCGCCGCCGTTTCGGCCCGCAGCGCCTCATATCCGTAACACGCGACGCCCGCCAGCGACGGAAGCGGTTCCGGCGCACCGTCCTCCCCCACCCACACGCAGGCCCGCAGGTCCGGCACAGAACCGACCGCCTCGCCCAGCACCGCACCGAGCCGGGACCCGGCAAACAGCGCAACCGCTTCCGAGTCGCGCAAGATGTGGGCCGCCTCCTGCGGCCGCAGCTTGGGATCCAGCGGAACCACCGCCACCCCCACACAGGCCAGCGCCAGATAGATCTCCTGCCATTCCGGACTGTTCTCGAGCATCAGCCCCACATGGTGCTCTCCCGGCGTGATCTGGAGCCGGCGCAGGATCGCCACCGCACGGACGACCCGTTCGTACAGCTCCGCATAGGTGCGCGTGACCCACACCTCCCGCAGGCAGAACCGCTGCGCCGGAGCATCCGGCACCGCGCGGACCGCCTCATCCAAATACTCGCGAATAGTCATGCCGCCCCTTCATCCGGACGCCACGCAGAGCCGCACAAAATCAAAGGCCGGCTCCTCATACGGATGCGCGGCACGCAACGCCGCCGTGACCGCCGCACGCTCCGCCTCCGCGCAGAGCATCTCCACCCGGTATTCGGCCACGCGCGCCACGTCGCCCACTTGCCCGATGTGCGGCGAACTGCCCGCAAGCGGGCGGAACTGCCCCTCGCCCAACACCTGCCAGCAGCATTGGTCATATGCGGCGTAACGTCCCGCTCCGGCGGCGAAGAGCGCCGCTTTCACCGGCTCCAGATGCGTCTCCGGAATATACACGGTTAATTTCAGCATGCCCGAAACACTCACGACTGGACCATGTCCTGAACCGCCTTGAGAAACTGGTTTACATCCGCAAAACGCCGGTAGACCGAGGCGAAACGGATATACGCCACCTCATCCAGCTTGTGCAGCTTCGTCATCACCGCCTGCCCGATCCGTTCCGAGGCCACCTCGCTCTCGCCCTCGAACCCCTCGATGATCTCGTCCACCAAATCGTGGATTTGATCCGCGCTGATGGGCCGCTTCTCACACGCCCGCATCACCCCGCGTTCCAGTTTCAGCCGGCTGAACTCCTCCCGGCGGCCGTCCCGCTTGATCACCCGCAGTTCGTCTTTGACGATCTCCTCATACGTGGTGAACCGGTGTTCGCACGCCAGACACTGCCGGCGCCGCCGGATCGACGCGCCTTCGCGCGCCGCCCGGCTGTCCAACACCTTATCGTCCAGATGCCCGCATTTGGGACAACGCATCAAACCTCCCTCTCCGCCTTCCCGCTTTGTCAGGCGGCGCCGCCGGTGACGGCCATGGTCCGGTCAATAATCGTGTTCACGGTCAGGTCTTTGACCATACCGCTCTGCGGGATGTCCAGATTCGCCACATGCTCGAGATTCGCCTCGGGAAGGTCCATCCCGTAGACCACCGCCCGGATCCCCCGCGCAGTCGGCAACCGGTGCAGCATGCCGATCACCTCGTCCGCACTCATCCCCACGAGTTCCAGCCGCATCACCACCGCATGGGGTTTGAGCGTGACACACGCCTCAAGCGTTTCCGGCCCGGTGGCGCAGGCCTCCACCTCGAATCCGGCGAGCGTGAACTCCCGGCGCAGCGTCTCGCGCAAGGCGGCATCCCCTTCGCCGACCACCAGCCGGCGCACCAGCCGCGGGGAAGCCGCATGCCGGCTGTCCGCCGGACTCATGAAGAGGATCCGGCTGACCTCCATCAGCAGATCGGGCGGATCGCACGGTTTCGCAATGAATCCCGAGATCTGTTTGTCGGCGAAATACTCCGCCATCGACGCGCGCGCCGTCAACACCAGCACCGGATAGAGCGGCACGCCGTCCGGCTGGGTGATCCGGTCGAGAAATCCTGTGCCGCCCATCCCCGGCATGCCCATGTCGAGAATGATGAGGTCGGGCTGGAACGCCCGCATTTTGACCAGCGCATCCTCCCCGCTGGCCGCACACAGCACCTCATACCCCTCAAACATCAGAAAGTCACCCAACGTCTCGAGCAGACTCGGATCGTCATCCACCAGCAACAGTTTCCGTTTGTTCGTTTCCATATGCAGAACAGTTTATCCCGTATCCGTAACGGTTTCAAGGGGATAAGGGCCATGGGCTGCCCCCCTTTTTCAGCCTGAAGCGAACCGAGGAGGTTTTCGTTGCGTTGCGGCCGGCAATCCTGGTTTTGGAGACAAAACCATCGGCGTCGGGATCGGCATCGGTATCGCTATCGGAATCACTATCGAATCCCGACGCATTTCATCGATTTCGATCCCGATAGCGATACCGATGCCGACCCGAAGACTCGATCGCCACAGAGTTAGAATCGCCGGCGAAACCCGCAAACGGTTGACACCTTCTCCAAATCATACGAAACTGATGCGCATGCAAAAACCGATCGCCCTGGTGGCCGCCATGCGGGAGGAGTTGGACGCGCTCCTGGTCCGGTTCCCCGCACATGATGCGCGCACGCATTTCAATACGCCGCTTTACCACGCCCGGCACAACGGCCAGGATCTGGTCATCACCCAATCCGGGGTCGGCAAGGTCAACGCGGCCTGTACCTTAACCCTTCTGCTGTCGGATTTCAATCCCGGCTGCGTGATCAATACCGGTTGCGCGGGCGGATTGGGGGCCGGCCAGAGGATTCTCGATCTCGCGGTGCCGGAACAGGTCGCCTACACGGACGTGGACATCACCCCGCTCGGCTTCGAATACGGCCAGATGATGGGCAGCGCCCCACGGTTCAACGCCTCTCTACGCCTGCTCACGCATTTGCGCGCCGTGCTGGACGGATACGCCCCGACAGTGACCTGTCACCACGGGTTGCTCGGCTCTTCGGACGCCTTCATCCACCAGCGGGAGCAGATCGAACGGATCCGCCGCCATTTCGGTGACGCGGTCCGTTGCGTGGACATGGAGGGCGGCGCCATCGCCCATGCCTGCACCCGGTTCAACGTGCCGTTCCTGATCCTGCGCGTATTGAGTGATTTGCCGGAACAGGGCGGGAACGCGCCGGATTTTCAGGCGTTCCTCACGCGTGCCTCCGCCCTCTCCGCGGATCTCTGCCGAAACCTGGTCAACCGCCTTGCCCTTCAGGAGTCCCTATGACCCCCAATCCCTCCGCATCCCCGTCCGGCGCCCGCGGCATCATCTGCGACATGGACGGCGTGATCTACCACGGAAACGCGCTGTTGCCCGGCACGCGGCCGTTCATCGACTGGCTGCGCCAATCCGAAACCCCGTTCCTGTTCCTGACCAACAGCAGCGAGCGTTCACCGCGGGAACTCAGCGAGAAGCTCTCGCGCCTGGGTATTCAGATCGGTGAGCCGCACTTCTACACGAGCGCCATGGCGACCGCCGCCTTCCTCGCCTCCCAGACGCCGGGCGGCAGCGCGTATGTGATCGGCCAGCCCGGCCTGATCCACGCGCTCTACGAGGCGGGCTTCTCCATCAACGACGTCAACCCCGACTACGTGGTGGTGGGCGAAACCCCCATGTACACCTATGAGACCATCAAGAAATCCGTCTCGCTCGTGCGCAAGGGCGCCAAGCTGATCGGCACCAACCCCGATCTGACCGGGCCGGCCGAACATGGCATCATCCCGGCCTGCGGCGCGCTGGTGGCCCCGATCGAACTGGCCACCGGCGTGAAAGCCTATTTCGTCGGCAAACCCAACCCGCTGATGATGCGCTCGGCGCTCGGCCTCTTGGGGTGTCAGCGTGAATCCGCCCTGATCGTCGGGGACCGCATGGACACCGACATCCTCTCGGGAATCGAGGCCGGCATGCAAACGGTCCTGGTGCTCTCCGGCGTCACGCAGCGCGAGGACCTCGCCCGCTACGGCTACCGCCCCAACCATGTGCTGGACCACGTCGGCCTGCTGCCGGACCTGCTCTGCGGCTGATGCCGTTCACGATTCTCAGTCGC
>JAVEYH010000078.1:2804-16326 GCA_034003585.1 Kiritimatiellia bacterium | reverse complement strand
CCGGTATGGTATATACACGTCATGGCCAATGCGGACACGCCGCTCTTGCAAATTCGGGGGCTGAAAACCTGGTACCCCGTCAAAAAAGGGGTTTTCGCCCGCACGGCCGGGCATATCCGCGCGGTGGACGGTGTGGATCTCGATCTGATGCGGGGCGAGACCCTGGGTATCGTCGGCGAATCAGGCTGCGGAAAATCGACTCTCGCGCGCACCATCCTGCGCCTGGAGAAGCCGCGGGCCGGGACCCTCCTGTTAAACGGCCGGGACATCCGGACCCTGCGCGGCGCGGATCTCCGCGCCTACCGCCGTTCCGTGCAAGTCGTGTTTCAGGATCCGCACGCCTCGCTCAACCCGCGCCACCCCGTGCTCGACCTGCTGACGGAAGCCATGCTCGCGCACCGGCTGGTGACGCGCGAAAACCGCCGCGACGCGGCCATCCGCCTGCTCGCCGATGTCGGCCTGCCGGAGGATATCCTCGACCGTTATCCGCACGCCTTTTCAGGCGGGCAGCGCCAACGTCTCTGTATCGCCCGCGCACTCGCCCTCGGCCCGGAACTGCTCCTCTGCGACGAGGCGGTCAGCGCGCTGGACCTCTCGGTACGGGCGCAAGTGCTGAACCTGCTCGAGGACCTGAAAGCCAAACACGGGCTCTCCTACCTGTTCATCACGCATGACATCGGCGTGGTGCAGCATATCGCCGACCGTATCGCGGTTATGCGCCAGGGCCGGATTGTCGAGACCGGTCCGGCCGAGAGGGTGCTGAACGCCCCGGAACATCCGTACACGCGGCTCCTGTTGCGTGCCGTACCGCGCATCGGTGTGCCCCTGCCGGATCTGCCGGAAACGGACCTGGCCTCAGCCCGCTGAGGGGCCGTCACAAGCCGGTACCGCGGCTCCGGCAACGGGCCGGTTCAGCGGGCACGCATCAAAACAGCGGCCGCAGGCGACACACCGCATCCGGTCCGCCTCATGCAGCGGACGCCGCCGCAGCCGTGTCATCCCCAAAAGCCGCAGGCCCATCACCACCCCCACAAACACGCCGGCGCCGGCACACCCCACGCGGAAACGCCGCACCGCTTCGGCAGCGCGCGCCTGGACCTCGCCGCGCGACGCGCCGGTGCGTCGGAACGCCTCCAGTTCGGGATACCGGTCCGCCTCCTCCCGCGACACCGTCGCGAGATGTCCCGCCACCACCACCGCGGGATGCGCCCGCGCGACCCGCGCGCCGGCCAGCCAGCCTGTCCCCGCGCACAAAAGCAACCCGAGCGGCATCAGTGCCGCCAACGCCACAAACCGCCGGAACAGCCGCTTCCGCTCCGTGCCGGACGGCGCCTCCCGCGGCACTGTGACCGCGCCGACCGGACACGCGCCGGCGCACAACCGGCAGTTGACGCATGTCCGCGCGGGGATGGCCAGCGGACGCCACGCCAGTCCCGCGCAAAACTCCAGCAGCACACCGTACGGGCAGAAATAACGGCAGTACGGACGTGCCACCACCATCCCCACGAGCAGCACCGCCATCCCGGCCAGCATCATCGCCATCGGCGCGCTGCGCCGGAACAGCCCCACAAAGGGATCCCACCGGCAGATCCAATACCCCGCGCCGTTGACCGCGGCCACCACACCCAGCGCGAGCACCCCGAGCGGCACCATCCGCAACACCGCATCTGCGGTGCGGGGCACCCGCTGCGGCCGGATGATGAAAAGATCCTGCAGCGCGCCCAACGGGCATACCGCGCCGCAAAACACCCGGCCGTACAGAAGCGCCGCGAACAGCGGCAGAGCGAAGATCGCGGCCACAAACCACGGCAGCCCGCCACCGCCCCACACGGCCACCGCCACATTCTGCACCGCCCCGACGGGACAGACGCACCCGTGCCGCACGAAGCCGAACCACCCCAGGCAGAGCAGGGAAAAGAGCAGCACGCCGCGCCGCGACCGGGTTCGCCGCACCAGCCAGACCGCTGTGGCCAGTGCCAGCGCGAGCAACAGCACATCCGCCCAGGCGGGCACCCGCTCCACAAAAGCCGGATGCGACGCCTGCGGCACCGTGTGCCCCGAGTCGAATTGCGGCTGCGGGAAGCGCGGATCGGACGCCCAAGCGGCCAGCGGCGTCAGCACGCCCGCCAGACCCGCCCGTTTTCGAATGCCTTCCGACCGCTTCATCCGTCCGCTTCCTTTAGGCCGGACGCCCCCTGTTTTTCTTTCAGCAGGTACGGGACATCGGCCGGCACCCGCACAATGGCCTGGGCCGGGCATGCCTCCGCGATACGGCAGGCGTTGCATCCGACACACCGGTCATGCCGGATCTGAAGATACAGCGACCCGTTACCGAAATGCGTGCATCCCTTCACACAAAGGGCGCAGCCTGTGCAACGCGCCTCATCGATGTGATACTCAAAATAAGGAGATTCGATGAATTGACGGCGGATCGCACCGGTCGGGCAGATCTGGTTCTCCGCCGCCTCATCGAGACGCGCGGCATCCGGCTTGAAATACCCGAAACAGAGTTTGCAGTATCCGCACATCACGTACCCGTGAACACACTTCACCGCCGAGGGGTGGAGCACGCATTCGGTTTCGCACCGCCCACACTGGATGCACTTGCGGGGATCGATCTGCCAGACCGTCCGTTTACCCGAAGCCCGCCGCGCGGACTGGACGGCCACGGCCGCCAACGCCGCGCCCGCGCCGGCCCGCAACATCCAGGCCAACGCGTTCCTGCGCGTCACTTCCTGCCCCTCCTTCTCGTTCATGCCCGCTTCCTGTTACGTGTTCCGCACCTGCGCCAACACCCCGCAAGCCGCTTCTCAATGCGCCGCCAGCCAGGTCTCCCCTGTCCCGACACTCACCTCCAGCGGCACGCCGATCTCCCATACCGTGGTCATGGCCCGCGTGACCAGATCGCGCACCGTCTCGGTCTCATCCCGGGGCACGTCGAACAGCAGCTCGTCATGGATCTGCAGCACCATCCGCGCCTTGAGGCGGCGCTCGCCCAATTCGCGGTGCACGCGCACCATCGCCAGTTTGATCAGATCCGCCGCCGTGCCCTGTACCGGCGTGTTGATCGCGTTGCGTTCGGCCGATTGGCGCGAGGTGGCGTTGCGCGAATCGATGTCGCGCAAGAACCGTCGCCGCCCCAAGAGGGTCTGCGCATATCCCTTCGCGCGTGCCTCGACGATCGCCTGTTCCATGTACGCTTTGACGCCGGGATAGTTGGTGAAATAGGTCTCGATCAACTGCGCCGCCTGTTTGCGCGGCACGTCCAGCCGCTGACTCAGACCGAACGCGGAGATGCCGTAGATGATGCCGAAATTGACCATTTTGCAGACGGAGCGCATCTCGGGCGTGACCTCGCCGGGCGGCACGCCGTACACGCGAGCGGCTGTCTCCCGGTGGATATCCGCGCCGTGCCGGAACGCATCAAGCATACCCGGATCCCTGCTGAGCGCCGCCATCACGCGCAGCTCAATCTGCGAGTAGTCGGCGGAGAGCAGCACATGATCCGCGTCGCGCGCCACAAACGCGGACCGGATGCGCTGACCGCGCTCCGTGCGGACGGGAATGTTCTGCAGGTTCGGCTCGGCGGAGGAGAGGCGTCCGGTTTCGGTCAGGGCCTGCGCGAACGTGGTATGGACGCGGCCGGTCGCCGGATCGATGCACTCCGGCAGCTTGTCGACGTACGTGGATCTGAGCTTGCCGCACATCCGGTACTCCAGGATCAGCGGCACGATCGGATGACGGTCCCGGAGCTTGAGCAACACCTCTTCGCCGGTGGCGTACTGACCGGACGCCGTGCGCGCGGCGTCCGGATCGAGACGGAGGTGGTCGAAGAGGATCTCACCGAGTTGCTTGGGCGAGGCGGGGTTGAAATTGCCACCCCCGAGATCGCGGATGCGGATCTCCAGATCCAGCAGTTCGCGGTCCAACTCGCGCCCGTACGCCCGCAACTCCCGGTCGTTGATGCGGACCCCCTCGGACTCCATATCCAACAGCACGCCGACCAGCGGCTCCTCGCACTCGGTCAGCGCGCGCAGGCATCCCGTTTCCCGCGCCTCCCGGCGCAACAGCCGGTCAAGCCGCAGCGTGACGTCCGCATCCTCGGCCGCATAGTCGCAAATCTCTTCGGGAGTCCGATCGCCCATGTTCCCCTGCGCCGCGCCCCGTTTCTTTTCGCCGATCAGCGCGGTGATCGGAATCGGACTGTAATGCAGATACTGCCGCGCGAGATGGTCCATGCCGTGCCGGTCCGACGCGTCGATCACATAATGCGCGAGCATGCTGTCGTGCAGTTCACCGCGCAGGGCGATGCCGTATTGGCGCAGGATCGTGAGATCGAATTTCGCGTTATGCCCGATCTTGATTTTGAACGGATCGGCGAAACACGGCGCGAACCGCTGCAGCGCCGCGCGGCAGGCCTCCCGCGTTTGGGGCATGGGCACATACCACGCCCGTCCCGGCGCGGTCGCGAAGGAGAGCCCCACCAACCGGTCGTGGCGCGGGTCCAAGCCCGTGGTTTCCGTATCGAACGCCCACTCGGGCGCCTCCTCCAGCGCCCGCAGCAGTTCCCGCATCCGCTCCTCATCCGTGACGCAGACATAGGTGTGCGGGACATCGGCCAGCGTTTGGAAGGCGCCTGCCGCCGCAACACCGCCGCCCGCAAACCCCTCGCCCAGCAACCGCTTGCCGAGCGCCGTCAGCTCATATTTCTTCAGCACCGCGCGCAAACGCTCCTCATCGGGTTCGCGGCGCGCGAGGTCGTCGAGCCGGACCGCCAGGGGCACATCCGTCCGGATGGCGGCCAACTCACGGCTCTGCCGCGCGCTCACCGCGCCGGCCGCCACTTTTTCCGCGAGTTTCCCCTTGAGTTCCGCGGCATGCGCGAGCACGTTCTCCAGATCGCCGAACTGCGCCAGCAGTGTGGTCGCCGTTTTCTCGCCCACACCGGGAATGCCCGGGATGTTGTCCGAGGCATCCCCCGCCAAGCCCAGGAAGTCGATCATCCGGCCGGGCGCGCTCACACCCCAATGCCGGCACACGGCCGCCTCATCGTAAATCTCCGCCGGCGCGCCCGCCTTGCCGGGACGGAACAGAAACGTCGCCGGACCGACCAGTTGCGCCACGTCCTTGTCGGGCGTGGCCAGATAAATCTGCCAGCCCGCCGGCTCCGCCGCGGCGCGCGCGGCCAGAGTCCCCATCACGTCATCCGCCTCAAACCCGTCCACGCGCAGGATCGGAATCCGCAACGCCTCCGCCAGTTCGATCGACATGGGGATCGCGGCCGCCAGATCCTCCGGCATTTTCTGCCGTTGGGCCTTGTACAAGGGATACGCCTCATGCCGGAAAGTCGGCGTGGACGAGTCCAGCACCAGCGCGACATGCGTGGGGGTGTGTTCGTTGAGGATCTGCAGCAGACAGTTGGCGAACCCGGTCAGCGCGGAGGTGTTGATTCCGGTGCTGGTCACGCGCGGATCTTTGAGAAACACGAAATGGCCGCGGTACAACAGCGGCATCACATCGATCAGGAACAGTTTGGCAGTCTCGCTCACGCGCACACCCCCGCAGGCCATCCGGCATCGCTCCGGTTGGGGTGCAGTATACCGTCAGCGCCGGGTGCCTGTCAGGCACAAAACTCCGCACCCGAAGGGGAAGTCAGGAGGGAGGAGTTAGAAGTTGTGGTACCCTGAAGGCAAAAGGATTGCGTAAGTCACTCCGTTCTCTGTCCAGTCCTGATTCCCGCCGATGTGGATGCCCACGATCTTGCGGGAATAGGCGTCCGTGATCAGCGCGGCGTGAGACAGACCGGTTTACGTTATTTTGTGGTCGGGGTCCGATTGCTGGTAGGGAAGGTTCCCCGAACCGTCCGCGGCCGCCTCGGGGAGGTGTCTTTACCCGGAACGGCTACACCTCATCGCACTTCTCTCCTCAAGAGAAACGTGTCAATCTATATGAGGACCGGACAAACAACTCCTAACTCCTCCTTCCTAAATCCTCCTTTTTATTCGAGCCGCTTGATGCGGAGATCCCGGAACTCCGCCCACATCGGCTTGCCGCCGTGCAGTTGCAGACCCAACAACCCCTCGCGCAGCGCCTGTTCCGGAGCGTCGGTGAAATCCAGAATCAGCCGGCCATTGAGGTAGTGGCGGATCCGGTTTCCCTGCGCGCGGATCACCACCTCGTTCCATTGGTCGAGCCGGAAGAGGGCGGCGAACTCCTCATCCGTGATCAGACGCCGCGTGACCCGCTTCGTCCCGTCGGCGTCCCGCACCGCCTCTTCCCCGGCCAGACAGATCCGGCTGCGCTTCCCGCCCTCATCATAGATGAAACCCGACACATTGGGCATGCGCACCTCATTGCGGATCTCATGCTGATACCCGCGCAGACGCCACCGGTTCGCGGCTTCCGGTGCCGTCTCGATCCGGGAGGAGCGGTACTGGATACCGGAGTTGTTCGCGGCATTGCACCGGAACGCGAGCCGCAGATCGAAATCGCGGAACGTCCCGGCCGTGCAGATCAGAAAGGTGTTGCCCTTCGCGGAACATTCCGGTGTGGTCGCGCCGCGGATCACCCCATCCCGCACCGACCACAACCGGGGGTCCCCATCCCATCCCGTCAGGTCGCGTCCGTTGAACAGCGCGGTCATCCCCTCCGGTTCGGCCGGCGCGGATTCGAATTCCGCGGCGCCCGCCTGCCACACCCCGCAAAGCAACGTCCCTCCGGCCAGGCACCATATCCCCCGCAAAAGATTTCTCTTCATCCCGTCTCCCCTTCCCCGGACAGTCACAGCGCCTCTTTCACCGCCCCGACCAGCACCTCGGCCTGGGTCACGCCCACAAACCGTTTCCCCGGCTTGCCATCCTTGAATACGATCAGCGTCGGGATGCTCTGGATCCCAAAACGCCCCGCAGTCTGCTGCGCGTCATCCACATTGACCTTGGCCACCTTGGCGGAGTTCCCCAACCGTTTGGCCGCCTGCTCCACGATCGGCCCTTGGGTACGGCACGGTCCGCACCAGGGGGCCCAGAAATCAACCAGCACCACGCCCTGCGCGGTCTGTGCCGCAAACGTCATGTCGTTCAATTCAAGCACCTGCGCCGCAGCACCGCCGCCCGCATCCGGCGCGGGCGCCGCTACCGGCGCTTCCGCAGGCCTGCACCCCGTCAACCACAAACATCCGATCACCGATACCGCCGCGAACCCCCTCAGCCTCAGACTCATTTCTTCCTCCTTGATTCTGAACCCATGTTGATGTTGCAGGGTATCGTAACAGGAACCGGTCCGACGCGTCAAATTCTTACGCCACAAAAAGAGCGGCGGGCAGACCTGAGGTCTGCCACGCCGCCCGCACATCCGGCTAACGCCGAACGGAGTCAGGGAACGGATTGGGAAGTTGTCCGGCGCGCACACCGAAACCCTTACTTCCTCACTCCTACATCCTAACTTCTCCTTGCCTGCTCAGGGTTTGCCGTAGACTTCGACCTCGGTGTAGTGGTTCATCTCGTTCGAGGTGTTGCCCTTGCTGAAGAAGCGGACATAACGTCCCTTCACGCCGTTGACGGCGAAAGGACGGCCCTCGTTGGTCTCGATGTACTCTTTTTCTTTGCCTTCGCCCAGTTTCGACGAATTGTCATGGTCGTTGTTGAAGACCGTCACGACGCCGTCGATGAAGTCCGGGTCATTGGAGATCTGGCAGACCACGTCACGGTAAACGCGCGCCTCGCCATGGTAGTGCCACACGCACGCGGCGTAGATTTCCTTTTCCGCGCCCAGATCGACCTGCACCCACTGCGAGCCGGGGCCGAGCTCGACATACGTCGCGGCGTCGTGCTCTTTGTCGCCGTCCGTGATGAACGACAGCTCGCCGATGATCGGCTCCGGATCGCTCGACGTGACCTTACAATCCTTCGAGAGCACCTTGTCGGCTCCGGCCGGGACGTCGATCGGCGGGCGCGGCTTGCCGCCGCGGGCCGGCTCGAGGTTCGGCGAGCGGATATCTTTGGGTGTACCCGTGAACTGCGGCTTCGGCAGTTCGATCTTCAACTGCACCTTGGCGCCGTCCTGCGCACCCGCCACCACGGCGAGGCCCGCCACAAACGCCGCCAGCATCATTCCAGTGTGTTTCATGTGTCTCTCCTTGTTCCTCTGTTCGTGTTGCCCGATCTGTCCGACCCGTCGGACCCATCCGACCTGTCAGACCCTAAATCCAATATTTCCTCGTTACGAAACGGCAGGGAAGGCGCCGTATTGCCTCACCGGGCTCCGCACCCGGTCCATCCAAACGGGTTGCGCGCGCGCCACCAGCGCGCCGCAGCCGTCCAGTTCCGCACACGCGGCACGGATCCCGCCCCATCCCAGTCCGAGACAGGCGGTCGAAAGGGCGTCCGCCACCGCGGCCGTCGGCGCGTACGACCAGGCGGCCGGATGCCGCGCCGCCGCCGTGCCGCGCCTCACGTCCACAACGTGCGCGCCCTTCACGTCGAAGCCCGACCCGCTGATCGCGCCGCCGCAGAGCCGCACGTGATGCAGGCCGGCGCGCTCGCGCCAGTCGCCGCCCACGCCCACCGGCCAGCCAGGCCGACCGTCGCCCATCGTCCCGCGCGCCACCACCGTGCTGGTGCCGCTGTGCATCAGGAAATCGGTGAAGTCCCACTCCTCCGCCAGCATGCGGCAGGCCGTGTCCAGCGCGTAGCCTTTGCCGATGGCGCCGAAATCCAGCTCCAGCGGCGCGGCGCGCCCCATCCGGTCGGGCTTGACCGCGATCAGCAGATTCGCGGTGTCGATGACCAGCCGGCTCATGCCGCACGCGGACAAGGCGCTTTCACGCTCCTGCGGCGTCAACGCCCGCCAGCGGTGCTTGACGCCGCGCAGCGCGTCCATCACCGGACCGACCGTCACGTCGAACGCGCCCCGCGTGGCCGCGCAGACGCGCGTGGCGGTCAGCAGCAGCTCCATCAGCTCCGGCGCCACGCGGAAGGTTTCTCCCGGTTTCAGGCGGCTGATCAGCGCCACCTCGCTCGCGTCAAGGTAACGGCTGAGCAGTTCCTCCAGCCCGTCCACCTTTCGGAACACCGCGTAGGCCGCGCTCTGGGCGAGCCGCTGATCCTCCGTCGCGATCAGCAGCTCAAACACCGTCGACATGGCCTGGTGCTCAAACCTGTGGACCTGGGATGTCATAGAACAACCGTTGACGGGGTCCGGTTCCGCGTTCAGCCCGCGTCAACCCGGAACCTGAAAACAGGAACCCGGAACCCGAAACCTGAAACCCCTTACTCCTTCCGCCCGCCGGTGAGCAGCATCCAGGCCGAAACGGCCAGGAACGCCATGCCCGCAAGGCGGTGGCTCCAGAGCATCGCCCACTGCCAGCCCTCGCCGAACCAGGTCATCATCGGCGCCACCGCCGTGAAGACCACGCCGACACCCAGCAGCATGACAACCATCCAGAGCGCGTTGCGCCGGGTGTTCGCGATGCGGCGCCCGCCGCGCAGCCAGATCAGCGCCACCAGGCTAGCCGCGAAGAGCCCGCCGCCCACCATGTGGAAGATCAGGATGTAGCCGGTCATCAGATGGAAAAACCAGCCCAACAGGCCCGAGAGCCCCAGGTAGATGCTGGCCAGCGCCAAGCCGGCCGCGGCCCCGCGGTCGATCAGCGTCATCAGCCGCTCGGCCGGCTTGCCGTACGGGACCCCTCCCTTGGCGAGCACCGCCGGCACCGCCGCGGCCGTGAAGGCCACCGCGACCAGCACTAGGATCACAAAGACCGCCCAGAGGAAGATCTTGAAGAACGGACGCATCAGGAAGGTGGTGCCGAAGATCTTGTTGTAGCTGCCGCTGAGGCCCATGAACTCGTTTTGCGCCTTGACCAGCGTGCGCGCGGTCAGCAGCGGACCGGTCGACGCGACTTTGGCGAAGAAGAACGCGGAGCCCACCGTGTGGCAGTCCGCGCACTTGGCCGGCCGGGCGCCGCGGGCCATGCGCGCGGGACGCACGTCGTGCCCGACCGCCCAGGAGACCGCTTCCGCGGCCTTTTCGACCTTGGCAAGGAGACTTCCGTCGTCCGCCCGTTCCCAGACCTGGCCGTGCGCGACATAGACGGCGCGCGCGTGTCCGGCCTCGGCGAGCCGTTTGAGCGCCGCGGCGACCATGGTCTCGGTGATCGAACAGGCGCTGCCGCCCAGCTCTTTGACATTCGCGGCCGCGTAAGTGGGGACCAGCGCGGTGAAGGCGCCGTCTTTGTACCAGCCGACCATCGGCGCCCCGGCCTTGGCCGGGGCGTTGGTGCTGATCATGGCATCGGCGTCGCCGCCGCGGAAGAAGAGCGTATCGCCGTAGACCACCGCGCCGAAACCGTTGGTCGCGGCCGCCGGCGAGGCATCGAGCGTCTGCAGAAGGTTCGCCAGCCGCCTCTCATGGCCCTGGCGCGCCTCGAGCTGCTCATCGCTCATTTTCTCGGTATCGTCGTGCGGATCGAAGGCCGGGATCACGGCGATCAGGTTGGTGGCGGTCTGGTAATAGACCCCGTCCGCCTGCGTCGTGTCGCCCGCCGGTTCGGCGTAGCCGTCCAAATGTTTCTTGAAGAGCTTGCCCCCCACCGCCAGCACCGGTGTGCCCGGAATGTTGGGGTCGGTCGCCAGCGTGCCCAGCATCGCGCCGATCTGCTCGCGCACGTCCAGCAGCCCGGCGCAGGCCGACGTCACGGTTTCGGGGCGGAGCGGCGTGATCGCCGCAGCGTCCTTCTCAGCGCGCACGCCCCAGAAGGCCGGCCACGTCATGCGGCGCGGCTCGATCTTGCCCGCCTCATTACGCACGAAGACCGGCTCCAGAATGAACGGCTGCGGCGTGGCCCAGCGGGCGCGGCCGTAGACGCCCATGCGGTTGGCGCGCGAGGTGCGCACCTCCGCCAGCATGCCGTCCGCGGTCACGCCGGAGTGGCAGGCCGTGCAGCTCAACTCCTTAAAGTGGCTGACCGGTATGCCGACATGCCTCGGCGCGGGCGCGCCGTGGCGTCCCGCGCGGGCGAGGTCCGTGCCCATGTGGCACCCCACGCAGCTCGCGCTGGCGCGGGTCTTGTCCATCTTGCCGGTGGCGTCGCCTTCGTAACCGCGCGCGATGGCGTGGTCTTCGCCGTTGCCGTGGCAGTCGGCGCAATTCATGCCCGCCCGCAGGTGCACGTCGCCGTCGATGTCTTTGTGCGGCATGCCGGCCTGCGACGCCGAATGGCAGTTCAGGCAATTTTCGCTGCGCGGCGCGCCGACCTGCAGCACCGTGCGGTTCTTGGCGTCGAACTGCCGCGTGTCATACACCACGTGCGGCGGCACGGCATAGACCGCGTCGTCGCGGTTCAGACCGCGCAGCACGCCCCAATAGTCGGCCACACGCGAGCCCATGCCGCGGATCTCGCCCAAGCCGATGGCGCCGGTGGCGGCCCAGCGGAAGTTTTGGCGCAGGATCAGGCGCACCCACTCGCTGTGGTCGTAGGCCGTGCTCTGGCTGTGGCAGGCGAAGCAGTTGATCTCGACGGGGCCCGACACATCCCAGCGGGCGTGCGGCCCGCCTTCGGCGTAGAGGTCCTTGGGGTCGGCGCGGTCACCGCCCGGCATGTGACGGCCGAAGGTGTAGGTCCACTCCCAGTCGGTCATGCCGAGCTGGCCGGGCGTGTGCGTGCCCGGCCAGTCGCGCAGACTCATCGGGATCTGCGATCCGCTGAGCGGGTCGATCAGGAACCAGGGTTGGCCTCGGCGGCCATGCGCCGTGTTCGTGCCGGACATGTTGAAGTGCCAGCCGGACGCGATGGTGTCGTAGTCGTGGCACTGGCCGCAGGTCTTGCGCGTGCTCAGCGGCAGGGCGTTGGGCGTGCCCGGCACGATCGCATCGCCGAATTCGTCATTCAGGGCGAGGCGGTGCACCGGCGTGTTGCGTCCGCCGTCCCAGTGCGACTCGACCTTCGCGAACGCCGAGGCGGCCGCGCAGGCCAGAGTGAAGGATAAAACTCTTTTCATTCGATTGCTTCCTATCCGTCCGACATGTCAGACCAATCGGCCTTGTCGGATCTGTCCGCTGCTTACACGTGAAACTCTTCCGGCTTGAAGGTGATGGTCTTGCGCTCGGCGACCGACCGGTTGGCCGCCAGCACGGCCACCGCCGATTCGTAGGCGAGTGCGGCCGGGCAGGTCAGCAGCTCGGGCTTGTTGCGGCGCACGGCGAGGAAGAAGTTCTCCAGGTGCGGCATGTGCGCGGGCTTCAGCAGATCGACCGGCAGCGGCCAGCCGTCGGCCTCGGCCGTGACGCGCACGTCGATCGCCGCGTTGGAGGTGACCGTCGCGGCCACCGGCTTCTTGACCGGCAGCACCAGACCCATCTTGGCGAACGGATCCCAGTTCGGCACGCCGTCACGCACCTCGCGCTGCACCGCGTTGCCGCGGGCCGCGATCTCGGAGATGGTGAGCGAGCCGTTCTCGCCCATGAACTGCTCGTAGAAGCCGCCGCGGCTGGAGGTCGTCAGCACCTGGTAGTAGGCGCGGTTGATGACCCCCTCCTTGGTCTTGAACTCGTAAATCGCCATCACGTTGTCGTTCATCTGGCGATTGTAATAGTCGTTGCCACCAATGGCGGTGACCGAGATCGGCACGCAGTCCCAGACCCAGAAGAAGAGGTCGATCTGGTGCGAGCCGAGATCGACCATCGGGCCGCCGCCGTATTTGTCGAACCAGCGCCAGTTGAGGAACTGCTCCATGTTCTCGTAGCCGTATTTCTGGAGCGTCTCGGTCGGGATGTTCAGGCGCTCGCGCACGGTCAGGAAGGGGGCGACCGAACGGTTCCACTGGCCGTAGGCGTGGGTCACGCGGCCCAGCATCTTGGCCTCACGCATCACGCGGTTGATCGCGTGCATATAACGCGGATTGGAACGGCGCTGGTGGCCGATCTGCAGAATCTTGCCGGTGCGGCGCTGCCCCAGAACCATCTCCTTGGCTTTCTCCAGACGGTTGGACATCTCCTTCTCGCAGTAGACGTGCTTGCCCTTCTCCATGCAGTACACCGAGTGCTCGGCGTGCATCCAGTCCGGAGTGGCGATGATCACGCAATCGATGTTCTTGTCCTCTTTGTCGAGCATCTCGCGGTAATCTTCATAGACGTTGACCTCGTGACCCAGCGAACGCAGGCGGCCGCGGGCCATCTTGCGGCGGTACCCCCAAATGTCGCACACGGCCTTGAACCGCACGCCAGGGATCTTCATCGCGGCATCCGTCAGAATCTCGCCCTCGGCGCCGTACCCGATCACGGCCACGTTCACCTGGTCATCCGCGGGACCGATCGTGTTGGCCTCTTTGCCCAGGATGTTGAAGGTCGGCAACACGGCGGCCGCGGCGGCCGTGGATTTGAGGAATGTCCTCCGATTGAATGTCATGGTCTCCATCGTCTTACTCCTTTGATCGTTGCATGGCTGCGCGGGATATCCGCGTCCCCCTGAAGCGCGGGTTCGCCGTCCTTCCCCGATTTGTGGCATCATTTAAGCAAAAAAAGGGCG
>JAVEYH010000078.1:0-2704 GCA_034003585.1 Kiritimatiellia bacterium | reverse complement strand
CCGTCTTCGCGGGCGGCACCGGCTGATAGTCCGCCGCGCTGTCGAGCAGATCCCACGCCACGCCGTCACGGCTGCCCTCGATCGACCAGCCCGACAGGTACCGGTTGGTGTCCGCGCTCCAGTACTGCAGATCGTATCCCGCGATGGGCGGGGTTCCCTCGGCCAGCCGCATCACCAGCCGGATCGGTGTGGCCGGCAGGAACTCGACCGTGTTGACCGTCCACTGCGAGTTTACGTTGTTATCAAACAGATTGATGTCGTTCCGGGTCGCGTAGGTCGGGTACGAACCCATGGGGCAGAACTCGCCGGGGTTGAGCCCGGCCACATTGTTGGTTCCGTTTTTGGTAAGGTTCAGATTACGCCGCACCCCGTCGGAGCTGTACAGGGCGAACTCGGTGAGTTCGATGTTGGTGTCACCGCCGGGGATATCGTAGTTCCGCTGCAGCAGGTTGAAGCGGTAGTAGGTATACCCCCGCTTATCCAAAATCATCCGGCCGGCCTTCACCTCCAGCGGGCCGGTGAACGCATTGGTGGCGGTGAGTTGCCAGGTGCCGGAGCCCTCTTTCGTAATGCCCACCGTACCCGCGCCGTCCGTCACCGTGCCGAGGGTGTTGGTCGCGCTTCCGTCGAGGTAAAGGGTTTTGCCACCGGCGGTGAGGGACTCGACCCCTCCGCTGAACGACCACGGCGCACTGTCGGATTTCAACCGGCCGGCCCCCTGCAGGACGAGTTTGCGGGTCCCGCACTTGGCGCCGTCCGTGCCGACATACTCCAGCGTGCCGGTTGTCGAAGGGGTCCCGAGGCTAAACGCATAGGCGACCCCGAACCCGTTCGTGTTTCCGCTGATCACATCCGCGAACAGGAGGTCCGCGCGCCCCAGCGAACAGATCTGCCCCGCCTCGGCGATCGATTCGAATTGGAGCGTCCCCTCCCGCACGTCAACCACCCCGCGGTTGGCGCGGGACGCATGATGCTTGAAAACCCAAACGCCGGGATCCTCTTTGGCGACATAGGTCGAGTAGTTTGTGCCGGACTGCGAATGCTCGGCGTATTCGCCGTTAAAGACGCAGGGCGCGGCGTTCGTCCCTTTGAGCGCGAGACGGACGAGCCGACCGCCCGAGGAGCCCCATTTCCCGTTGAAGGTCACCCCGCCGGATACGCCGCCGTCGATCACCGCCCGGGTACCGGACGGATAGAGGGAAAATCCCTTGTCGGTGGTCTCTCCGGTTCCGAGATAACGGAGCGTACCGCCGCCCTCGCGGATATCGATGCTGCCGGAAGTCCCCATGGAGGAAGGCTGTCCGTTGAGGCCGATTTTCTTCAGTCCCGTGACGCCCGTTCCGCCCATGCTGTGGATGGCGAAATTGCCGGCGAACGTGCTGTTGGTGCCGGTGAGCGAGACCTCGCCCCGGGAGTAATACCGGATCTTCCCGCAGATCACGCCGGCGAAGTCGCACGGCCCGGTTTGAATCCGCAGTTGCTGGTAACCGAGGCCCGTGCTGTTGGTCACGACCCCGTCGCCCCAGAGGTTGGCGAACTGCGTGTTGCCGTTGATGAGCGTATCCACCATCCCCGGCCGGTTCACGGTGAACGTGCCGAAGTTGTAATCCCCCAGCCAGGATTCGGAATCGCCGAGCGCGACCATGCCGTTGTTGACGACCGTGGCGGCGTGCGCGTAGTGCGAGGCGCTGCGGGCCTGCCACTGCAACCGGCCGGCGCCCTCTTTGACCAGTGTGCCGGTGCCCGCCGTTTTCCCGGGATAGGCACAGTCGGTCTCGTTCGACAGGGTGAGCCCGGCCAGATCCAGCCGGAGGAGAGCGGCCGCATCCCCATTGAGGGCGGAGGCGTGGCACACGGCATTGGAGAGCACAAGCGTGCCCGCGTTCAGCGCGATCGCGCCCAGCGGGTTCGCCGCGACGCCGTCCGCCGCGCCGGCGGCGGTTTCGGTCTGCACCACGACCGCACCCCCGTTGAGCGTGATTCCTTCGGAGAACTCCGCAGCCCGCCGGCCGGGGGCGCGCAGCGCCGCGCCGCCGTTGAAATCGCGCAAAGCCTGCCAGGCGGTGTCCTCTTTTTTCCAGGCGATGCCGCCGCCGGTGGCATAGACGTTGAGGGAACCGCCCGCGCCCAGAACGTTGCCGATCCGCAGGTTGATCGGATACCAGCCCGCCGCAGGCTGGATCGAACCTTCCGAGACCACGGAAAAGGAACTATTGGAAAGCACAACCATGCCGCCGATCTCGAGATAGGCGTTATCGTCCACACGCTCAGCGAAGGTATACCGTGACCCGTCCAGATAGATCTCCCCGGTATAGGCGAACGTGGTGTTCGAGTAGGCGGTGGGCCAGACGGAATTCGCCATGTCGAGTCCGGCTGACACCCGTGTTCCCGTGTTCGGGGAATCGAGATTGAAGGAACCGGGCAACTCGGCCTCTCGCAGACCGGGCACCCATGCGGTGACGGCGCTCTCCCTTCCCGTGAAGCGTACCTGTCCGGGTCCCTCTTTCGTAAACCCGGTACCGCTGGCATACCCGTGCAGGATCAGTTCGCCCGCCGTGACGTTGAGGGTGTTGCTGACACCGAAGGCCACGGTAGCCACCGTTTCAACGGTTTCGTTGCAGACCATGCCGCCGCCCTCGCCCAACGTGACCGAGGCCAACCCGGAAAAGGAGTCGGCGGCCGTAACCGTCACCGCCCCGTTGGA
>JAVEYH010000077.1:0-16480 GCA_034003585.1 Kiritimatiellia bacterium | reverse complement strand
CAGGAGCGCGGTGCGATACCGGATTATTCGCTTGAGGTGAAGGCTTTTCTGACAGTCAAACCGGATGACGGAGCGTCTTTGAACTCTGCCAGCTTTGCTGGTCCCTTGGCTGAGCCCCAATATATAACCTTGAGTCAGGCGAAGAACGTGCCCATACCGAACACGTGGGATACGGATGAAGGTAACCCTGACGCATGTTATAAAAAATGTATTGTGCGCTTAGACATGACGCCAAAAAATTGGCGGAAAGACATCTGTCGATCTTCCTCAGAAAATTTTCAATTGCTGGATCCGCGCTTTGTGCAGAATCAGCCCTTTTGTGTGGCGCTGGTTTTGTTTGTCTCTGTGAAACAAGGCAATCAGTATGTTGATATTGTTCCTCACGAAATACCCCGGCCAGATCTTCGACAACCGTATTTAACTGCAAATACCAAACTCTTCTTCCGTACGGCGGGATCGCAGGTTGTCGTGGCGCAGAATGTTGATTTGTCGAACGGGGATGTGGGCAGGCCTTTGCCATATGTTTGGAACGGTCTGGAGGTCCCCGACCCCCGGTTCAACTACCGGGTCGCCAATTGGATCAAGAGTGACGGATCAATCGAGGCGGTCAACGCTTCGACTTCGGCTTTAGTGGGTCAGGAAGGTCGCGACGGAGATATCTACCTGTCGGTTTCGGATGTGGGCAGGATGCAGTCCCCGGGTGAACTGGGCTTTATTGTCAGGCCTTTCGCGCATAGTAGCGGAGCAACGGATGCGGGTGTCGATTTCGATGCGCACGCACTTGCGCAAACGCTAGACTATGCGAATTTTTACCGCACGATCCGGCTGTATGACCATGGCGGAACGGGGGCAAATCAGGGGCGCGACCGGATTTACGAGCATTTCACGGAAGGGGACCCGGACGCCGGGACCGCGGAGGTGCGGGTGAATCCGCTCTCGGATCTGCAGCAGGTGCTGGTGGCCGCGATTCAGAATACGCCGGTGGACTATTTCTGCGCCAACGAAAAACGGGAAGGCCGGGAATCTCCGGTGTTCAACGACACGGAGGTGATGTCCGATCCCGCTTGGCGGGCCTTCACGAACGGGTGGTTCCAATGTCTGCAGCAGGTCCGGAGTGAAACGGCGAT
This sequence comes from Kiritimatiellia bacterium, assembly GCA_034003585.1. GTDB lineage: Bacteria > Verrucomicrobiota > Kiritimatiellia > RFP12 > UBA1067 > JAPXSY01. Next base: position 15,353 of record JAVEYH010000077.1, on the reverse strand, counting down.
CGGCACGGCGCGGGATCAGCACCTCTCCACCCACTACGGGAATCTCGATTACTTCAACTGGTACGCGGGCCAGAACCCGGCGACGATTTTCGGCCAGACACTCTCGGAGCCGCTGCACGAGGTGGACCGCAAGATGCTCTTCTCGTGGTCGATCGGCAACTTCTCGGACCGGCAGCAGCTCTTCCTCTACGTGCTGCGGGCCGAGGCCACGGTGCCCTCGTTCGGCGGCAGCGACATGGGCGGGGTGAAGTCCGTGGCGGGCGGCCGCGCGGTGGCGCTGGTCTGGCGCGACCCCTATCCGGCGGGGTATCCCGACAGCACGGTGAGCGACCCCGCGAATTTCCGCGAGCACCGGGTGCTGTTCTTCAAGCAGCTCGACAACTGAACCTGAAGGAGGAGTTAGGAGGGAGGAGTTTGAGAACGGCCGGGCAAGCGCGCGGATTTCGGCGGTCCGGGACGTCCCGCCGTACTGAGACAGGGTGGTCATGGCGACACCGCGGTTGACCGTTGAGCGAAACGGTGTTGCGGGCGGGGACGCCCGCGCTCCCGACTCCGCGCACTTCAGCGTTGAACGTTGGACGTTGAGCGTTGAAAGGTTCCCTCCTCCCTCCTCCCTCCTCCTTCCTCCTTCCTCCTTCTTCCTTCTCCTCTTGCTTCCCGGGGGCGTTGCGCTACAATAAAAAGCCTTATGGATAACGCAACGATTCTCTCCCGCGCGCGGGAGGTGATGGAAACCGAGATCGAGGGGCTGCGCGCGGCGCAGGCCGCATTGGGAGATGGTTTTCTGGCGACCGTGCGCCTGCTGTCGGAAACGCTCGACCGCGGCGGCAAGATCGTGGTCACGGGCGTGGGCAAGAACCTCCACATCGCCGAGAAACTTTCGGCCACATTGGCCAGCACCGGTTCGACCAGTGTGGTGATGAACCCCATCCAGGCGATGCACGGCGATCTCGGGATGATCGCGGACCGCGATGTGCTGCTGGCCCTGAGTTTCTCGGGCGAGTCGGAGGAGGTCATCCGGCTGATCCCCGCGGTGCGGCGACTCGAGGTGCCGGTGATCGGCATGGTCGGCGATCCGGCGAGCACCCTCGCGCGGCTGAGCGATGTGACGCTGTGTGTGCGCATCGGCCGGGAGGCCTGCCCCTTCGGCATGGCGCCCACCACCAGCACCACCGCCACCCTGGCCGTGGGCGACGCGCTGGCCATGGTGCTGATCGACGCGCGGCATTTCGACAAGACGCGGTACGCCCGGCTCCATCCGGCGGGCGCGATCGGCCGCGCGCTGGTGCTGCGCGTGCGCGACATCATGCGCACCGGCGAGCGGCTCGCCCGCCTGGGGGAGGACGCCTCGATCATGGACGCGGTGATGGCCATGACCGCGGCCCAGAGCGGCGCGGCCCTGATGACCGATCCGAAGGGGCGCCTCGCCGGGATCTTCACGGACGGCGATCTGCGCCGGCTGCTCTCCGAGGGCCGGGCGGGCCTGCAGGAGCCCCTTGCGCCGGTGATGACCCGCAAACCCAAGTCGGTTACGGAGGATGCCTTTGCCGCAGATGTGCTGCGCGTCTTCGAGCGGTACAAGATCGACGATCTTCCGGTGGTGGACGCCCAAGGGCTCCTCGTCGGGGTGGTCGATATCCAGGACCTGCCCAAAATGAAGGTGATGTGAACCCGGGGCAAAGGCGAAGCGTTTGAAGAGGTGAAGCAAGAATTCATAGCCGGGATTACAGGATTCACATGATTACTGAGAATCAACAAAATCCTGTAAATCCTGTAATCTTGGCTAAAGAGTTGGGGTGGAACGTGTAGCCGCTTCGGGTAGGGATGCCTCCCCGAGGCGTCCGCGGACGGTTCGGGGAACCGTCCCTACCGGTAAGCCTGCCGCCCGCTGGGGCGGGCGAAACCGAAGGGGCAACTTTTGAACCGCTAATCACGCGAATGTACGCGAATGAACTGGAAGGATTCGTGAAATTCGCGGAGATTCGCGGGTAGAAACGTGAAGGTATAGGTAAGGTACTCGGCATGATGTTCGGATGGGGCGCACAGATTCTGGCGCAGGTTGCGGAGCCGCAGGGGCGGCTGGCGGCCGCGTTCGCGTTGTTTGAACGCGGCGGTCCGGTGATGTGGCCGCTGCTGGCGGTCTCGCTGATGGGGCTCACGGTGACGTTCGAGCGCCTCTTCGCCTTCTGGCGCTACAACACCGCGAATTTCTGTTTCCGCAGGCGCCAGAGCGAACTGATCGCCCTGACGCGCGAGGGCCGGTTCGATGAGGCGGTCGCCTGTGCGCGCCAGGCCGATTCGCCGGTGTGCCGCGTTCTGGTCAAGGCGCTGGAGAACCGCCAGTCGGGTTTTCAGGAGACGCTCGAAGCCGCCTCGCAGTTGGAGCTGGACCGCCTGCGCCGGGGGCTCTCGGTGCTGGACACCACCATCACGGTCGCGCCGATGCTCGGCATTCTCGGCACGGTCACCGGCATCATCAACACCTTCAACATGCTCAACGCCGCGGGCATCGAGAATCCGGCGGCCGCCACCGCGGGCATCGCCGAGGCGCTGATCACCACGGCGGCCGGGCTGATCGTGGCCATCGCCTGCCTGTTCCCGTTCAATTTCCTGGTGGCCCAGCTCAAACGCCGCACCAACGAGCTGGAGCAGATCATCCACCAGTTCGCGCTGGCCTTTAACACCGGCATCCGCGCCGCGGAAGGGTCTGCGGGGGGGACGGGACAAAACGGTGTCTCCGCGTGACGGGAGGGCGGCATGCGCCTGAATTCGGGATATGAGGACCGCAAGGCCCGGCTGGAAATGATCTCCCTTATGGATGTCATGTTCCTGATTCTCGTGTTCTTCGTCTATTCGATCTTCTCCATGGCGGTTCACCGCGGCCTGAAAGTGGACCTGCCCGCGGCGCGCGGGGTGGCGGAGCAGGGCGAGCGGGCGATTGTCACCCTGGCGGCGGACGGCACGCTCTCCCTCAACCGGCGGCCGCTGGCTTTGGATGACCTTGTGCGCGGCGTGACCCTGCTTTGGCGCGAAACCGGCACACCGGTGCTGATCAGCGCGGACCGGACCGCGCCCCTCGGCATCGGAATCGAGCTTTTGGGCCGGCTTAAAGAGGGCGGGGTCGAGCGCGTCACCTTTCAGGTGAGCGGAAAACCGTGAGGCGCGTGTTCTGTGCGGAGCAGAGTCGGGAGCGCGGGCGTCCCGCCCGCAATCGGGTTCCGGGTTCCGGGTTTCTGGTTGCAAGGCGAGGCTTCGCATGCCCGCGCGTTACATCTTTCGGACAAAACATTGTTGCGGGCGGGGACGCCCGCGCTCCCGACTCGCCGCGTAATCTCAATCCGAACCTTGGAACCCTGGAACCCTGAAACCTTGGAACCCTGAAACCCTTGAACTCGAAACCCGATCTCTTTCACTGGGAGACCTGACTGAATGTGGTTGGTGATCCGTCATCTTCTCTGTTTCGCGCTCGCCGTGCTGCTGCATCTGCTGGTGCTGCTGCTGGCCGGGCGGCATTTGGCCGAGCGGGCGAAGGAGTTTTTGCCCGAGCTGGAGGTCGCCTCGGTGGAGCTGACGCTGGAGGGCCCCGCGCCGGAAGCTCCCGCCGCAGCGGCGCGGCGCGCCGCGCCGGAACCCGCGCCGCATCCCGAGCCCGCCGCGCTGCCGGAGCCTCCCCGGGATTTGGCGCCGCTTCCCGAGGTGACGCCCCTGCCCGCGCCGGAATCCCTGCCGCCCCAGCCTGAGCCGCGTCCCCTGCCGGAGCCGGCGCGTGCCCCGGTCCGGGAGCTTCCCGAGCCCGAGGCGCGGCCCGCGGAAGCGGAACCTGGGCCGCAGGCGGAGGTGGCGGAGGCCGGTATCCCGGAGCAGGGCGGCGGCGCGGCCGGTCAGGTCATCGCGCACCCCACCCTCGAGCGGACGATCCGGCCGGTCTATCCGATCGGCGCGCGCCGCCGCGGCGAGGAGGGCACGGTGATCCTCGATGTGACGGTGGGGCCGGACGGCCGCGCGGTTGCGGTGACGCGGGTGGCTTCCAGCGGTTTCCCCGAACTGGACCGCGCGGCGGAACGCGCCGCGGCGCAGGCGCGTTTCCGGCCCGGCACGCGCGACGGCAAACCGGTCGCTTCCGCGGCCCGCCTCACGCTGATCTTCCGTCTGCGCGACCGGTGAAGGCGCCAAAAGGAGTTAGGAGTTTGAGAACGGAGCGCTCCTGCAAAACAGCGCGTTTCCTGGAATTCCGCGCCGTCGGGGGCGCTATCGGGATCGCTATCGAATCCCGGAACATTTCATCGATTTCGGTCCCGATAGCGATAGCGATTTCGAGCGAAATGCCATAATGAGAATGGCTGTTCGCGAAGCGTTGAATTGACACGTTTCATCCATCCCCGCATAATATCATCCATCATCTAACCGGGATATTTCCTGGGGATGGTGACGTGACACGTGTGGATGGCGGTTGTTGAAAAGGAAACAGATATGAAAAAAGTGTGGCTTTCCCTTTGTCTCGCGGTTGTCTCGGCGGCGGTGTGTCTGGACGCGCGCGCAGCCAACATCGAGTTTTACCGGCGTTCCAAAACCGGCGGCAGTTGGAACGACGGCAACAACTGGATGACGGCTCGAGACGGCAGCGTGCCCTTTGGAACCTATCCGCAGGATCCGGCCACCGACCGGGTCTGGCTCACAGACGGGTTCACCAACGATACCCGCGAGCTCTATCTGGAGTCGGATATCAACGTGATGAACATGATGCAGCTCAGCGCCAGCTCCGGGAATGTGACCAACTACCTCAATCTCGGCGGGCACACGCTTTATGTGGAAAATTTTCTCAATCAGGACTACGGATGCTACGGCACGTTCGCCATCACCAACGGAAACATCTCCGCCACGATGATCCGCACCATTGGCACCGGATATTGCCTTTGGTTCAAGGGGCCGAACACCCGGTTCGATCTCGACGGCACCTGGTACCGGATCAACATCGGATATGGTAGCAACAGAACCACCCTGCGGGTTTCCAACGGGGCGGTCTGCAACTGGCCGTGCAACTCGTTTTATCTGGGGGCGGAGCAGACCAACGGCACCCACAACGGTAACCAGCTGGTGATTGACAGCGGCGGTCTGGTGACGAACTGCAATACGGATCTGGTGATCAATCTTGGCGGCGGCACCAACGGACTTTATGTGTCGGACGGGGGAAAATTCCACTCCAACGCTGGCATTCAGATGAACTCCACCGGCGGCGGCTGGCACACGGGCCCGCTGATGAAGAGCGTTACCGCGATCGTCGACGTGCGCAACGGCGCCGTCGACATCAGAAACCTGACCGGCAGCGTCGGATCGAACAGCGTACTGCGGCTGGCGGGGCCGCAGTCCGACCTCCGCGTCCGGAACACGATGGCCATCACCAACACGTTCGACATGACGTTCGACATGACGGACGGCGCGTTCGCCGCCGGGACGGCGCCGATCCGCCTCACCAGCGCCAGCGATACGCACTTTCTGGGCGACGGCACGATCCGGGTGAGGTATCCGCGGAGCTTCGCGAAAGCGCACCAAGGCCTCATTCCCCTCATTCACGCGGCATCCGGCAAACTCAAGTACACGGGCGAGATCCGGTTCGACTTCACCGAGGCCTGCTGGGCCACGGCGGTCACGAACGCGAACATGGTTGGCATCAAAATCGAGCAGCCCGGGCTTACGGTCCTCGTCCGGTGAGCGGCGGAGGGAACGCTCACCGTTCAAGTTATGGACGGAGGAAGGGGAGAACGTCCAACGCCGAACGTCCAACGCTGAACGCCGAAGTTTTTGAAAGAACGGGATGGTCGGACTCCGTCCCGACTGTACGCGACGGGTTTAGGGAAACCGCCCTGTGGTTCCGTGTTGAGCGTTGAGCGTTGAGCGTTCGAGAAATTTCCCTCACTCGCTGAGGTTCACCGGCAGACGGCCGGCGGTGAGCATGCGGAGCAGTTTTTGCGACTCCTCGCGGCCCTGGCGGCTGCGGAATTGTGTGGCCCCTTTGCCGAGGTTGCCGGTGTCCGCCGAACCGCCGCCCGCCTCCAGCACGGATCTGCGGAAAGTCTCCTCGATCGTGTTGTGGTTCCGGATGAGCCGTTCGAGCCGGGCCAGGAGCCCGGCCGGAGGGGTGATCGGCTGTTCCGGCACGGGTTTCAGCGTGGAGACGGTGACCTGATCCCACAGCGAGGCGGGCGCGCGGGCGCCCGTGCTGCCGTGATTGTCCGTGAGCGAGAAGTGGAGCTGCGGCCCGACGGGATCGAGCGGCACGAACCCCGAGCGGCAGACCGGCTTGCCGGTCTCGCGCTCCACGGCCCGGAAGGAGAGGGTGTCGCGCCGGATATGGACGGTGCAGCGGTACCAGATGCCGGTCACGCACGGTTCGGAGAGGGTGGCCTGTTCGCTCCAGGTTTCGCCCGCGCGGGTGTACAGCGTGAACCGCCGGCTGCCTCCGAGGAAGGCCATGAAATGGTGCGTCGAGGGGCGGGTCGAGGCGAGCTGCTGGTACTGGCCGCCGGCTTGCAGCGGGCACACGTCATATTCGATCCGCACGCCGCTTTCGGGCAGCGGCAGCGGGCCGACCGAGAGGCCTTCCCGCGCCCAGTTGTCCGCGGGCACGGTGGCGAGCACGCCACCGGAGATCCGTGCCGTCGGGCTGACCCGCACGGCGGCGTCCGTTGGAAGGGAGTCGAACGTGAGCCGCAGCAGCTCTTTTTCCGGAACCGGCTTGGGGAGCTTCAGGCCCGCGACCCAGCGCGCCAACTCCGCGGCGGCCAGGATGCGGTCCGCGGCCAGACGCTGGATCCGGACGTCGTGTTTGAAGTAATCGAGCGTGCGGAGGTTCCGGGTGGCGGTACGCGCGAGCGCGTTGAGCGCCTCCTCCGCACGGTCGCAGAACACGGTCAACTCGCGCGCGTCTTGTTCCAGCGCGGGCTTCGTGGAAAGCGTTTCCATCAGCGCGGAGAAGGGAGCACTGGCGTATTGTTCCTGTGCGCGGTTGTCGCGCCAGAATTTCTGTTCCGCGCGTGTGCCGTAAGGCTTGTGGATGCCGTCGCGGACCCGGTCGGCGGCCTGCGGACCGCGGCACCCCAGCCACTGGAGCGCGAAGGCGCGGGTGAAGGAGGCGGTTTCCTTTTCGGGCGGCGGGTTCCAGCCGCACGCGGCGCTGAAAACCAGCCCGTAGAGATTCAGCTCGAACAGATTGCGGCCGCCCCACATGCCATGGACCCAGGTACAGGTGCAGAGCCCGGGAACGTTGCGCCGCACGCCTGCCGCGGCGAAGTTGCGGATGTTCGCGAAGGTCGCGTCCCAATCGTTGACCGGGCTGTAATAGCGGGTCACGGCGGGGGTGGCCCAGGGTTGGGTGAAGCCCGCCTGCAGCAGGGTGTCCAGCGAGGGATAATCCGGCCGGGCGCCGTAATTCCAGTCGAACACCCCGATGTCGCGCGGCATCCTGTCCGCGGCTTCGAGGGTGAACCCCTGCTCGTGCTTCCAGATCATCATGCCGCGGCCGCGCGCGCGGAGACGATCGCGGAGGGAGGTCATGAACGCGGCGTACACCCCCGCCTTGCCGAGCTCCGCGATGCGGGCCGCCACCTGCGGGTTCTTGCCGAAATCATGGCCGAACTCATCGCCGCCCACATGGATCGCGGGCGCGTGCGGAAAAGCCTGCACCAGTTCGTCGTAAAGGTCATCAAGGAAGGCGAGCGCATCGGGGCTGACCATGTTGATCGTGCCGGGCCCGTCGCGCAGGTGCAGCAGCTCCTTGTGGCCCAGCACACCGCCGAGATGGCCCAGCGAATTCTGCTGGGGGATCAGCCGCACGCCGTGCCGTTCCGCGTACTCGCTCAGCATCCGGGCCTTCTCAAGCGTGAACCCGTCCTCGCCCTTGTTGCCGAGAAACGGGTATTTGCGGTACTTGTAGGTGCCGCCGTCAAAGTAGGGCATGATCGCGTTGATTTTGTAGGAGGCCAGCTCGCGGATCAGGCGCTTCCAGTACTCGGGGTCGATCACCTGGAACCCTCCCTGGTCGGTCGCGATCATCGCCAGGCGCGTCGGGATCGCGGGCCAGTCGCGGATCGTGAGCGCGGGCACGGACGGCGCGATGCGGATCAGTTGGGCCAGCGTGTGCGCGGCGTAGCGGGCGCCGTCGCGGTTTGCGGCCTCGATGGCCACGCCCGCGGGCCGCACGCGCAAGAGGTAGGCCTGGCCGTTTTTCCAGAGCGTGTCGGTCGGGTCGGAGGGCTTGCCCACCGTGATGCCGCCCCGCCCGGACGGCAGCGCGCCGAGTGCGGCGCATTCCGAAAGCACTCCGCGCACCGTGTCCGCCAGGGCGGCGTCGCCGGAGAGCGTCGTGCGGGTGTCCGGGGTGAAGGTGCCGGAGGCCTCAACCCGCAGCGATTGGGGCTGCGGGATCAGCGGGAGGGTGGGGGAGGGTTCCTGCGCGCTCGCCGCGGCGGACAGGGTCGCGGCCAGCAGCAGCGATGCGGTTGCGGTACGGCACGGCAAACGGACGGGGCGGTTCGGCTTCATGGGGCTCCTTGTTCGGGCCGGGGCGGACCCCGTGTCCCGTGGCCGGCAGCAACCGATCCTGTCGTGACGGTATCGCCCAGACAGTCCGTTTTGCTGTGCCGGTAAAACTGAGCTGACTGTAGCACTCGGGCTGCGGATTGTCGAGCCTGCGGGGTGTGAGCCGGTTTCGGGAAACCGATTCCGATACCGACCCCGACGCCGATGGTTCCGTCATCAGTAGAATGGCTGGCATGGATGGCCGCGAGGCCGTACACGTTCCCGTACACGGGGAACCGGGCGGAGTCCGTGAAACGGAATCGCGCCTGTGCAAAGCGGGCTAGGCAAAGGGGGGGCGGGGTGGTACACTTCCGGTATTCATAAGGAGGGTTCACGAATGAGCAGAACGATTTGGTGTGAAAACGGTTTTCCGAAAGTGGGCATCCGCCCCATCATCGACGGACGGCGGCGCGGCGTGCGCGAGTCGCTCGAAGTTCAGGTGATGAACATGGCGAAAAGCGCCGCCAAGCTGATCTCCGAAACGCTGAAATATCCGGACGGAACGCCGGTGCAGTGTGTGATCGCCGACACCAACATCGGCGGATGCGCCGAGGCCGCGGCCTGCGCCGCCAAATTCGAGCGCGAGAATGTCGGCGTGTCGCTGACTGTGACGCCCTGCTGGTGTTACGGCACGGAAACCATGGACACCCATCCCACGGCGCCCAAGGCGGTGTGGGGATTCAACGGGACCGAGCGGCCCGGAGCGGTGTATCTCGCCGCGATGCTTGCGGGATACGCGCAGCGCGGGTTTCCCGCTTACGGCATTTACGGGCGCGAGGTGCAGGACCGCACCGACACCTCCATCCCGCCGGATGTGCGGGAGAAGCTGCTGCGCTTTGTCCGGGGCGGCCTGGCCGTGGCCATGATGCGCGGCAAATCCTACCTGTCGGTGGGCACCTCCTCCATGGGGATCGCGGGTTCGTTCGTGGATCCGGACTTCTTCCAGGAGTATCTCGGCATCCGCGTCGAGAATGTCGACATGTGCGAGGTGGAGCGCCGGATCGCCGAGGGCATCTATGATCCAAACGAGTACGCGAAGGCGCTGGCGTGGACCCGGGCGTGCTGCAGAGAGGGCAAGGATCTGAACAAAAAGGCGCTGCAGAAAGCACGCGCCGCCAAGGACGCCGATTGGGAGTATGTCGTCAAAATGGCGATTATCCTGCGCGACCTGATGGTCGGCAACCCGGTGCTGGAAAAGATGGGTTTCGGCGAGGAGGCGCTCGGGCGCAACGCCATCGCCGCAGGGTTCCAGGGGCAGCGCCAGTGGACCGACCACTGGCCCAACGGCGACTTCGCGGAGGCGATCCTCAACAGCTCCTTCGACTGGAGCGGGATCCGCGCGCCGTACATCTTGGCGACCGAGAACGACGCGCTCAACGGCGTCTGCATGCTGCTGATGTACCTGCTCACCAACCGCGCCCAGATCTTCGCGGACGTGCGCACCTACTGGAGTCCGGAGGCGGTCAAGCGCGTGACCGGCAAGCGTATGACCGGCCTCAACGCCAACGGGTTCATCCACCTGCTCAACTCCGGCGCGGCCTGTCTCGACGCCACCGGCAAGCAGCGCGTCAAGGGCAAACCCGCCATGAAGCCCTTCTGGGAGATCACCGAAGGCGAGGCGCGCGCCTGCCTCAAGGCCACCCGCTGGGAGCCCGCCAATGTCGAGTACTTCCGCGGCGGCGGCTACTCCTCCAGTTTCCTCTCCGAAGGCGGTATGCCCATGACCATGACGCGCATCAGCCGCGTCAAGGGGCTGGGGCCGGTGCTGCAGATCGCCGAAGGCTGGTCCACCACGCTGCCTGCGGGCGTCACCGAAACGCTGATGGCGCGCACCGATCCGACCTGGCCCTGCACCTGGTTCGTGCCGCGCCTGACGGGCAAAGGCGCGTTTTCCGACGTCTACAGCGTGATGAACCACTGGAGCGCCAACCACGGCGCGATCAGCTACGGCCACATCGGCGCGGACCTCACCACCCTGGCGGCCATGCTGCGCATTCCGGTGGCCATGTCCAACGTGCCGGAAGAGCAGGCCTTCCGGCCGCATGTGTGGGGTCTGTTCGGCATCGACGACCCGATCGGCGCCGATTACCGCGCCTGCAAGAACTTCGGACCGCTCTACGGCTAATTCGGGTCTCAGGTCACAAGTTTCAGGTTACAGGTTTCCGCCGCCGCGGCGCGTGCCGAAGGCCGGGAGGCCGTACCCGTCCACAGCGAAGCGGTTCACGTTCACGAGGGAGAGAACGCTCAACTTTCAACGGTCAAGGCGGCAACGGGGGGACAGGGTTTTTGCGGCGAGCCGAGCCGGGAGCGCGGGTGCCCCCGCCCGCAACGGCGTTCCGGTCACGAGTGGCGCGCGCCTGCCTTTTTTCCGCAAGCCGCGCGCCGGACTCGCGCGCGGCCTTTCAAAAGGCGGGCGGGGACGCCCGCGCTCCCGGTCCCGGACCGGCCCCACATTGGACATTGAGTGTTGACCGTTGAACGTTGAGCGTTCTCCTCCTTTCTCCCTCCTCCCTCCTCCTTTCTCCTTCCTTTTTTTCCCCAACCTTGACCCGGGAGGGAGAGTCATGATATCAAAGGCACAATTATTCCGTTTGGGTTGCGGGCCGCGCCGCGTTTCGCGCGCGTCCGAATGAAGTGAAAGTCCGAATTGGGAATGTGGTAAAGGAGGTGGCGGATGAGGCCGAAGAATCAAATTGCGTTGGCGGCGGGCGTATTGTGCGCGGCGGTTCTGCATGTGGGCGCCTTTGAAACAATCAACTGGCTCTCCTCGGTTGCGGACGGGTATTACAACGACCCCGCGAGCTGGACGGGTGGCATCCTGCCCACCAACGGCAACACCGGGCGGTTCACCGGCAATCAGGACTATGTGGTCCGGTTCCCTGAAGGCGGGCTGGTCGAGAACAGCGTGACCCAGGTCGATAACCTTTCGAGCGGCCGTTCGGTCACCTTCGACACGCGCGGCACCTGGTGGCTCAAGGCGGGGTGCGACGCCTGGCCGAATGACTACACCGCCTTCAAAATGTGCGCGAACGCATCGCACTATTTCAACGTGGAGGGCGTGATCAAAACGGGCAGCGCCCTTGACTATCCGGTCATGGAGATGTCGAACGCGCTCTTCCGCGTGCAGTACCACAGCACCGGCATGACCAACGTGCTGGAGGAGGGGTTCCTGAACCTGTATAACCCCGGCGGGATCAACCGCAGCGCTCACTCGCTGGTTACCGGCTCCTACGCGCCGGCCAACAGCCTGATTCTCTTCAAGACGAACTCCATGTTCCGCGCGAATACCATCCGGATGCGCGGGCATCCGGCTGCTCTCCATCGCATGCGCTTCGAAGGCGGCACGCACGAGGTCTACAACGGGTTCAGAGTCACGGAAGAATATGCCAGCATCGGGACGACCTGCGCGCTGGAGGTGACCGGCGGAGATCTCGCGATCCGCAGCGGTGACCTCGTGATAGGTAGGAGTAGGTTCGCGCACGGGAGGCTCGAACTCTCGGGGCCGGCAGCCGTTTCGGTGCGCGAAACGGTTTTGACCTCTTATTCCGCCACCAACTCAACAGGGCACATCACGATGTGCGACACGTCCCGGCTTACGGTCGGCGGAAACGTGAGGCTGAGTGCCAGCCGCAGCGCGTTCGGAACGCTGGCCCTCACCAATGCGGCGTCGCTGGTTGCGGGGCAGACGATGCTGGTCGCGGAAGCCGCGGCATCGACCGCAACGGTGGAGGTCGCGTCACAGGCATTGCTCTCGGTTACGGGCCAAGTGACGGTTGCGGCGGCGGCGGATGCGCTGGGCGCCCTGACGCTCCGGGATCAGGCCGTCGGGTTTCTGGGAAACAAACTGGTGATCGGCAACAACGGCGGCGACGGCAGCGTCACGGTGGCGGATGACGCGTCCCTGACCGTGGCCGGGACCGCGGTGGTGGTGGCGGGTGACAGCGGCACAACGAGCCGGGGCCTGCTGGAGCTTGCCGCGGTGCCGTTCGATGCGTGTGCGGTGCGCGGCGGGGTCGGCGCCCAGTGCCGGGGCGGCACGGGTTGGGCCGAGGTGCGGATGGACGGCGCGATGTGGCGGGTCGGTCCGGTACCGGCCGACGGCGTGCTGATGCAGGATCTCGATCTGGCGCAGCTTGGGGCCGGCGGGCTGACCCTCGACACCGCGGGTGCGGATGTGGCAATCAACCAAGCGTTCAGCGAGGCGCCGGGTGCGGATGCGGCGCTGGTCAAGACCGGTGACGGAGTGCTCACGATGGCGAACAGCGAACACGCGCGGACGGTTCTGGCGCAGGGAACGTTGCTGGCTGCGGAGACCGCGGCGGCCTGCGGCCGCAATCTGGCCGTCTCCAACAACGCGACCCTCTCGCTCCTCGGCACGGCCGAAACCCTGACGGCCGGCGACCTGACGCTCGGTTCCGGCGCGGGGCACGCGTTGTTGAGTCTGGATGCGGGAGACTGCCTGATTGTGACCGGGGCGCTGAGCGTGGCGGGGTGCGTGATGGACTTCGGGGGCGCGGACTCGAATGACGTGTACACGCTGCTGCGCAGCACCGGGGCGATCAGCCCGGACGTGCTGACGAAGTTCAGCATCGCCAATCCTGCGGCGGGCAAGGGCTACGCCTTTGCCATCGTCGCGGACGGCGGCGAGGAGACGATCCGACTGACCGTGAGCGCGTATACAATCACGGACGCGGCGTGGGACGGCTCCGAGAGCGCGGACTGGAACACGGCGGACAACTGGACCCCGTCCGGGGTGCCGACCTACGGCACGCGCGCCACGTTCGGCGCGGCCGCGGCGCAGAAGGCGGTGACGCTCAGCGCGCCGGGGCTGACGACTTTCCTGGAGTTCGATTCCGCGGCGGGCTACACGCTCGGCGGCGCGCAACCGCTCACGCTGCCGGCCGGCACGGTCGAGAATAAGCTGGGCGGACATGAGATCGCCCTGCCGCTAACCCTCTCGGGCGAGACCGCGCTGCCGACCGCGGCGGCGGCCACCACCACGGTCAGCGGCCCGGTCTCGGCCAATCTGCTGACGCGCGTCGCCAAAAGCGGTTCCGGCACGGTGGTTGTCTCGGGCGACAACGCCGGGTTCCAGGGCGCGTGGCAGACCGGCGGCGGCCGGCTGACCTTCGCCTCGGCCGCGGCATGGGGCAGCGCGAATGCCGCCGCGGACGCGGTCACGGTCGGCGCGGGCACGCTGCGCCAAAGCGGGACGCCGGCCTCCGTGTCCAAAGGCGTGACCGTTGCGACCGGCGACAATCTCAAGGCGGCGCTTTTCGATACGGCCGCGGATCTGGCGGTTTCCGGCCCTCTCGCGACGCAATCCGGCATCTTCTGCAAACACGGTGCCGGAACGTTGGCCTGGGATATCGGCAGCAGTGTGGCGAAGCTGTCGTCCGGGAACGGCAGTGCGGGCGTGAACGTGAGCCCCACCGGTCTGATCTCCCTTCCCGAGACCGGTGACGCGCCCGCTTCCGCGACCGGTCTGGCTGGTTTCAACGTGCTGGAGGGCACGTTGAGCATGAGGGGGAACGGCCCCGGGGTTTCGATTGTCAACCAGAATCATGTCGGGATGATCGGCGGAAGGATCGCGACCTGTCTGGCTGACCCCACCCTCGAACTGGACAATCTCCGGATGGATCAGGGCGGGAGCGGACTGCATCTGCTGATCGGCAACGAGATCCTTTCCGACAGCGTGGCGCGGAGTCCGACGCTCCGATTGGTCAACAACGCCCTGTTGAACTGCAATACGGTGAAGTTCGGGGTCAACAGCGCGGCGGCCATCACGCCCACGCTGGTGATGAGCAACGCGACGATGAACGTGTCCTTCCTGACTTCCGTCGGAGGGAACACCCAGATCTCTCCGGTCCTCCGTTTGACAGACAACAGCAGCCTGTCGTCCGCCGGGGACAGCATCAACAGCGGGGGCATCTATTTCTACCGGCAGATCGACATGCTGGTCTCGGGGGGGAGCACCGTGTCCCAGACCGCAGTGGGCGGCGCCTTCCGTTTTTATGACGCCCGCTCAGAGGGGACGATCCGTTTCGAACAGGGCTCCACGTTGCGCTTCTCCCGTTTTCTCGGCTTTAACTATCTGACGGAGAGCGGGTTGAACCTGACCTTCGATGACGCGACGGTCGAGCCGCTCTTCTCGGGGGTTTCGCTGTCCACGCGGGCCGACAAGCAGAGCTTCCTCATCGAGGACGGCGGGCTGACGGTCCGGACCGCCGCCGGCATCCGGCACGTGTTCCATTTCCCGCTCACCGGCGCGGGCGCGCTCACCAAGACGGGCGCGGGCGAGCTGGTCTTCGGGGAGGGTCTCAACTACACGCCGTCGCTGACCAACCTGACGGGGCTGGCGACCGGCGACTACACGGGCGGCACGGCGGTTCAGGAGGGCACGCTCTCGGTGAGCAACGGCACGATCCGCGCGGACGCGGCGGTGCGGGTCGCGGCGGGCGCGAAGCTGAACCTCAGCGCCGGGGAGGTGACGCTGGGCGAGGTCTCGGGCTCGGGCACGGTCACGAACGGCACGCTGCTTGCGGGGTACCGCTGCCGCGTGGCGCCCGCGGGCGCCGACCGCCTGACGCTGGCGGACGTGACGCTGCCGGCCGGGTTCACGGTGACCTTTGACGCGGAGGCGGGGTCGGAGCTCGCCAGCGGGCAGAAAGTGGCGGTGGCGGACCTCGCCGGCGCCACGGTGCCGAATCTCGGCAAGTGGTCCGCGCAACATGTCGGCGAGAAGCTCTCGGCCCGCTTCACGCTGGAGGGTGCCACGG
>JAVEYH010000076.1:12050-16749 GCA_034003585.1 Kiritimatiellia bacterium | reverse complement strand
GGCTTGGGTTCAGGACCGCGTTTCTATTTGACGGCACGCCCGTCCATCTTGTATTCTCCGGACAGTTGTGTGTTCGGAATTGAATTTTGCCGTGTGGGCCGGTGTTACCGGCGCGCGGCGCAAAACAGGATACCTGTTGTATGAAGGAATCGGTCGCTTTTCGCGGTCAATTCGGTTTTCTCTTGACTGTTCTTGCGGTGTCCGGGCTTGCCCTTTCGGGCCCGGGTCAGACACCCCGGGATTTCGCCATCGATCTGCAGGCGAACGTGTCGACCGCCGCGCCGCCCCACATCACGCTCTCCTGGTCCTTGAGGCAGGCCCCCAAAATCATGAAGCAGAATCTGTACCGGCGGCTGAAAGGGGAGACCAACTGGAATGCGCAGGTGTCCCAGCCCCCGTTCGCGGTGCTGGGATCCAACGACACGAGTTTCGCGGATTTCGACGCGCTCCCGGGCGTGGAATACGAGTACTGGCTGCAGCGCACCTTCTCCGGGCTGTCCCCCTCTCCGGCCCTGGGCTACCTCAGCGCCGGCGCGGCGGTGCCCATGCGGGAGTCCCGCGGCACGCTGCTGCTGACTGTGGACGATACGGTGGCTGAACCGCTCGCGCCGGAAATCGCGCAGTTGCGGCGGGACCTGACCGGTGACGGCTGGAATGTCAAAACCCTCATCGCCCAGCGCGCCGGCAGCGCCAGCCAGGTCAAAGCCCAGATCCAGACGGCGTACGGGGCGGACCCTCTGAATGTGAAGGCCGTCTATCTGCTGGGGCATGTGCCGGTGCCCTACTCCGGCAGCATCTCGCCGGACGGGCACGGCGACCATAACGGCGCCTGGCCCGCCGACAGCTATTACGGCGACATGAACGGAACGTGGACCGACACGTCCGTCAGCAACACCACGTCGAGCGGCACGCGCAACGACAATGTTCCGGGAGACGGCAAGTTCGATCAGTCCTCGCTTCCGAGCGCCCTTGAGCTGATGGTCGGGCGTGTGGATCTCCACAGCATGACCAAGGCGCCCTCCGCCGCGGCCACGGAGATCATGCTCCTGCGCCGCTATCTGCGCAAGGCCCATGATTTCCGGCATAAACGGAACGCATACGCGTCCATCCCGCGCCGCGGCATCCTGCGCGACGGATTCGGCCAGTTCGGCAGCGAGGCCTTCGCGATCTCCGGCTGGAGCTGGATCTTCACGGCGGTCGGTACGGACGTTGACACGCCTCTTTCCAACCAGTGGTTTCTGCCCGAATACGCGGGCGGCAAGGATTACCTGGTGGGCTACGGCAACGGTGGGGGAAATTACGAGAGCGCCAGCTCGGTGGGCTCGTCAACCGATTTCGGTATCCGCACAAGCCGCGTGGTGTTCACCAGCCTGTTCGGCAGTTATTTCGGCGACTGGGACGCCAACAACGACTTCCTGCGTGCCCCGCTGGCGGGCAACGCCACGGGCGACTCGCTCGGGCTGACCTGCTTCTGGGGCGGGCGCCCGGCGCGCTTCACGCACCATACCGGCATGGGCGAGACCGTCGGGTATTCCGCCATGGTGTCGCAGAATTCAACCTTCTGGGGCTCGAACAACAACTATCAGCCGAACAGTTACAGCGGCGTCCATCCCGGACTGATGGGTGACCCGGCGCTGCGGCTGCATGTCACGGAACCGCCGCGCAACCTCACGGCCCAAAGCGCGAACAGCCGGATCGAGCTGCGGTGGGACGCGTCCACGGAAGTGCGGTTCGAGGGGCATCTCGTGTACCGCGCCCCTTCTGAAGCGGGCCCGTTCACACGGCTGACCGCCGATCCCCTCCCCGTTCCCGCCTTTACGGACACAACGGTCGCCGCAGGCTCGGCCTACACCTATCAGGTCCGCACACTTGCGCTCGAGCAGGCGCCCGGCGGCTCGTACGTCAACCCAAGTGTCGGGGTTTTCATCACCCTGACGGCCAACGCCTCCGCCAGCGCCCCGCCGCGCAACCCCGGCTCCCTGGGCGTCACGCCGGTCCGCTCCGACAGCGCGCTGCTCTCCTGGGCCGACCTCTCGGAGGACGAGACCGGGTTCCGGATCGAACGCCAGACCGATGCGGCTGGAACGTTTGTTTCTCTTGCCACCGTCGGCCCGGACGTCACGACGTTCCATGATCCCGGGCCGTTCGCGCACGGCCACACGTACCGGTACCGCGTGGCCGCGGTCAATGCGGCGGGCGACTCCCCCTTCTCGGAGGAGGCTGCCTTTGACGCCGTGGCCGGCCATTTCGATCTGCCGGTCACGCGCGCCAAGGTCGCCAAAACCGCGGGCGGCGTGCAGATCACGGTCAACCGCTTCGGCGGCGCCAACGGCGCGGTCACGCTCAACTACGCCACCGCCAACACCACCGCGTACGCGGGCACCCATTACACGGCTGTGAACGGGACGCTGAGCTGGGCGGACGGGGAGGTCGGGCCGCAGAGCATCACGGTCCCGATCCTGGAGACGCCCGAGCCGAATCCCGCGCGCCAGTTCACCCTGACCGTGAGCGGCAACTCCGCCGGCACCGGCATCACCGCAAACAACCGCATCTCTGTCCTGATCGAAGACGCCGCCGCGTCCCTTCCCTCGCCGTGGACCGCCAGCCTGGTCGGAAGCGTCACGGATTACTCCTCGGCCGTTCTGATCGGGGAGACCTTCCATTCGGTCGTGATCGGCGGGTCCGGGGTCACGTCCGGAACCACGGATAACGGGCGATTCATCCACCAGTCCCGCTCGGGGGACGGCATCCTCACCGCGTTTCTCCCCAGCGGGCTGCCCTCCGACGGCAACGCGCGCGTCGCCCTGATGGTCCGCGCCACCACGGCCAACAACGCCATCATGGCGGCGGCCGTCGCCAGCTCAAGCAGTTCGTTCGGCGCCAAGCTGGCTTACCGTACCACAACCGGCGGCAGCGCGTACGCGTTGCCCACGAGCTCGAACGCCCTCCTCCAGCCCTGCTGGCTCCGCCTGACGCGCACCGGACCGCTGTTCACCGCCGAAGCCTCGGCTGACGGGACCGATTGGATCCAGCTCGGAACCATCTCGGCGCCCGCCATGCCCGCCACCGCCCTGTGGGGAATTTTCCACCTATCCTCGAACAACCTGAATTACCACCTGGCCTCCGTCGAAAATCTGACCCTCGCGGACCTGCCCACACCCGCGGCCCCGCAGGGACTCACCGCAACATCACCGACCCCCGCCACCGTGTCGCTCATCTGGGAAGCCGTGCCGATCGCATCCGGATACCGCATCGAGCGGCGCGGCGAGGGCGGCGAGTTCGAGCTGCTGGCCGAGGTGACGGCCACCGCAACCGCCACCCAAACGTACACGGACGCCTCCTGCGCCGCCGATACCGCTTACGCCTATCGCGTGACGGCCCTGAACGCCTCCGGCGCCGGGCAGCCTTCTGAGACCGCTGTCGCCGTCACGCCGCAGCCCTATATTGTAACTCTCCACACCACGGATGACCCCGGCGGCGCGGACGCGAGAATCCAGCGGGACCGGCCTGACACGCCTCTGGGCAACGATGCGCTGCTGGCGGTGGAAGGGTATTTTTATTATGATGATGAGGTCAGTTGGACCACATTGACCAATGCGTCCAAGACCTATCTCCGGTTCCCTCTCGGAGAACTCGCCGGCATCGCCACCGCGCAACTCAAACTCCGTTTCGTCGACTCCCGGTTTCTGGATTTTTACGGAAATTACGATCTGTTTGTGGCGCTGCTCAATGACTCCTCAGACGAGTGGGACGAGAACACCATCACCTGGCGGAACGCGCCGCAAAACTATACCAACGCTTACGGCTTTCTCCCCGGCTTCCTCTCCGTAGGCGGGTACCGCAAGAGCACCGTGCCCGCCCCCGGCGAAAGCATCGCAATCGACCTGGAGGGCGAAACCCTTTTCGACAACTGCGGCACGAATTGCCTCGTGACGCTCGTGCTGTATCAGTTCTGCGCGGCGAGCACCCTCTGGGCGGCGCGCGAGCACCCGGATTACGCGCCGCCGACGCTCGAACTCGCGACCGTCAACCCCCTCCCCCGCCGCACGGCGTTCCTGACGGCAACCCGAGGGCTATTGTGGAGCGTCGAGTTGACCTGGCAGGATGGCGGAGCAACCGAAACGGGGTTCGAGTTGGAGCGTAGTGTAAATGGCGGGGCGTTCGGTCTGCTGCAGACCCTGCCGGCCGGGACAACCGCCTTCACGGATGACGCCACACAGCCAGACACCCATTACACCTACCGGGTTCGCGCAATCAACGCCGCCGGCGCCTCGTCCTGGTCTCCGTCCGTTTCCGCGACCACGCCCGATTTCTACCACGCGTCCGGTACCGTGTGGGACGGCGGCGGCGCCGAGCCCGCATTCGATGAGCCCGCCAACTGGGACCGCGACGCCCTCCCTTCCTTTGACGGCTCCGCTTATCTCAACTTCGCCGTCGCGGGCGATGAGGCGCGGGTTAACCAGCCGATCGCGCTTTATGGCCTGAGCCTGCATCACGCGAACCCTTTCGCGCTGACGGACGACGGCGGCCTGCTCACGCTGGGCGCGGCGGGCCTGCGGGCCGCGAACCCGAACCCCGGCGGCCCGCTGGAGTACGGCGTGTCGGCCCGGGTCGCGCTGGCCGCGGACCAGACCTGGACCGTGACCAACAACGCGGGCGCGGGCGCCACGTCGCTCACGGTCTCCGGCCCGGTGTCGGA
>JAVEYH010000076.1:0-12040 GCA_034003585.1 Kiritimatiellia bacterium | reverse complement strand
ACCCCGGCGGCCCGCTGGAGTACGGCGTGTCGGCCCGGGTCGCGCTGGCCGCGGACCAGACCTGGACCGTGACCAACAACGCGGGCGCGGGCGCCACGTCGCTCACGGTCTCCGGCCCGGTGTCGGACGCCGCGGGGCCGCGCGCGCTCACCAAGGCGGGCGACGGCCTGCTCACGCTCGCGGGCCCCAACACGTACGAAGGCCCGACCGCGGTCGCGCCCGGCGGGGCGCTGCGCGTGGCCCACGACCTCGCGCTGGGCGCGCCGGACGCGGGCACCGACGTGCCGGCCGGGGCGCGGCTGGAGATCGCCGGCGGGGTGAGCGTGCCGGAGCCCCTGACCCTGGCGGGCGAGGCCGACGCGCTGGCCGCGGTCAGCGGCAGCAACGTCTGGAGCGGGCCAGTGGCGCTCGCCGCCGCAACTCGCGTCGCGGCCGCGGACGGCGCCTCCCTCACCTTCACCGGCGGCTTCGGCGGCGGCGGGAACCTGACCCTCGCGCCCGGGGCGGGCGGCCTGATCGCCGTCTCCGGCCAGCCGGTGAGCCTCGCCGGCCGCAAGGTCTACGCCCGCGGCAGCGGCGTGGTCGCGCTGGCCGCGGCGGGCAGCGCGTGGGACACGCTGGAGGTCTCCGGGCCGACCCTGCGCCTCGACGCGCCGGACGTGCTGCCCGCCTCGCGCGCGCTGCTGCTCGGCTCGGTGCAGGACCTCAACGCGGTCGTGGACCTCAACGGCCACAGCCAGACCGTCGGCGACCTCAAGCGCGGCGTCACCACCCCCGGGCCCTTCCGGCTGGTGACCAGCGCCGCGCCCGCGACCCTGACCGTGGCGCAGACGTCCTCCTCGACGGTCTACTACAACGGGCAGCTCATGGGCGCGCTCAGCCTGGTCAAGGCGGGCGTCGGCACGCTCCACCTCTCCGGCACCAACAACACCTTCTCCGGCGCCGCCACCGTCAGCGGCGGCACCCTCGAGGTCAACGCCGCCGCGCGCCTCGGCTTCAGCCCCGACGTGACCGTGACCGCCGGCCTGCTGAAGATCCTGGGCTCCGCGGCCCTCGACGACGGCGCCACGCTCCGGATCGAGGGCGGCAAGGTTTCTGTCGCCGCAGGCTGCACCGATGCCGTGGGCTCGCTGATCCTGAACGGCCGCAGGGCACGCAAAGGCACCTGGGGCGCGTCGGGCAGCAATGCCGATTACGTGGATAACGACCATTTCACGGGCACCGGCTCGATACGGGTCCTGCACCCGCTGACCTCGGCCCTCCTGATCCGCTGACCGGAAAATCCGGCGCGTGGCGCGAGGTTCGCGACCGGAAGAGTGCGGCGTTTTGCGCTGTCCCACGGCTTATTCTTTTGGACCCTCAGGCGGTCGTTTCGGAGAAACGACCCTGCCTGAACATGTTGCCGATTACAGTGGGATGCCGTATACTGTCCACCATGACTTCGATACCACGGATGATTCTGCTTGCGGGCTTCTTTCTGGCATGCGGCGTTCAGGCCAAAGGGATCCGGATCTGTTGGGAGGCCGAAACCGCCGACCGGATCGAACCTCCCGTGAAGGGGGTCACCAACGGGATCGAGGGGGCCTCCGGCGCCTATCTCGAAATCGCGGAGGGCGCGGGAAACCCGCCCAAGGTCGAGGCGGGACTCGCCGGGTTCGACCTCGAGATCCCGGAAGACGGGGTTTTCACCCTCTGGTGCCGCGTCTGGTGGGAGGGCGAGTGCAGCAACTCGTTCACCGTGCGGGTGGATGACCAGCCTCCCTTCCTGTTTGGCGAGGACGCCACCTACAAAACCTGGCACTGGGTCAAATATCCGGTTTCACGCACCGCCCCCCCGCTCCGGCTCACCCGGGGCAGGCACACCCTCACCTTCCTGAACCGTGAGGACGGCGTGCGGCTCGACCAGATCCTGCTCAGCAGCGACCGGCGTTTCGTCCCGGCCGACATCGAAAAGGCAGGTGCGCGCCGATGACCAGAGTGCGTATCCAGCCGGTACTCCGCGCCGCGTTCCGGGGGTTCGCCCTTGCCGCGTTGTGCGCCGCCCCCACCCAGTGGTCGCTGGTCCCTTCTTTGCGTCTCGGTGTGGCGGATCTGTTTCTGGCCTGTGCCGCCGCGCTGGGCTTGCTGGAATGCCTGCTGGCGCGCGACGGGAAAAGGGCGCTCTCCCTGCGGCCGCACTGGACGCACCTTCTCTTTATCCTCGCATCGGGCGCGGCGCTGTTCGCGGCCGCGGATCGGCTGGACGCGCTCAAAGAATGGGTTCAGGGGATCGAATATTTTCTCGTCGGTCCCGTCGTGTTCGCCGCCCTCCTTTGTGAGGAACGGCTGTTCGGCGGCGCGTCCGGCTCCCGCGTGCCGCCCGGGTTTCTGGCGCTGGGCGCGGCGACAGCCGTCGTGCTCGCGCTGGCCCTCGTCCAGTATTTTTCACCCGAGGGGCACGGCTCGATCCGCCTGTTCGCCGAGCCCAAGACGCTCGACATCATCGCGAACGCGCTCGGCGGACGGGAGAGCCCGTTGCTGGTGGGCGGCACCTTCGGGAACCGCAATGTGCTGGGCGGATTCCTTGCGCTGGCCCTGCCGCTGTGCGCGGCCGGCGCGCTCGCAGCCGGCCGCGCCGCCTGGGCTCGGGCCGCCTGCGCGCTGCTGCTGCTGGCCGGTCTCGCGGTGAACCTTTCCGGTGCCTCCTACGGGGCCGTGGTCGCGGTGATTCTGCTCCTGGCCGCGGTGCGCGGCGCGCGCGTGTTCCTGCCCGTCATGCTGGCGCTGGTACTGTGGCAGACCGAAGTCCTGCCGCATCTTCCGCGCGAGAACGACCTGTGCCATTTCGAATCGGTGGCCCTGTATGACCCGGCCGGACTCCCGACCCGCCGTTACCCGGAGTGGCAGGCCGCCGCCAGCATGATCCTGACCCATCCGTGGCTGGGCGTGGGCCCCGGCCACTACCAGAAGCAAATCGGCCCTTTCTACGGGCAGGTCCCGAATGCGACCGGCCCTGCGGAACCCGACATCCAGAATCTGTACCTCGTGCTGGGCGCCTCGTGCGGTCTGCCCGCGCTCTTCGCGTTTCTGGCGATGCTGGCGGCCGCGCTCGGCGCGGCGGCCCGTTCCGGGCGATGGGGCGCGGTTGGCGCGCTGGCCGCGTTCGCGGCGACCGCCGTGTGGCACCCGCTGCTGGTCCGCGGCATCGGAATCCCCCTCGCGTTCGTGCTCGCTCTCGCGCACCTTCCACGTTCCCCGGAGGCTGACCATGGACCCTAACCCCACCGAGAACCGGGCGCCCCGCATCTTCGAACTGCCGGTCCACACTTTCCACACCCGCCTGCTGCGGCTGCTGGTGCGGATCGTGAAACGTCCGGTTGAGAGCCTCACCGGCCTGCGCGCTTGCGATGACATCTATGCGCGCGCATGGCGGATGCCCAAAGACATCCCCTTCTGTGACCGCGTCCTGCAGTCGGTCGGGGTCCGGACTGATTTTTCGGAAGCGGATCTGGCCCGCATCCCCAAGGAGGGCGCGGTCGTCGTGGTCGCAAACCATCCCTTCGGCGGCATCGAGGGGGTCATCCTCCTCTCTCTGCTGCGGCGCGTGCGCCCCGACATCAAAGCCATGGCCAACTACCTGCTCGGCGCCATTCCGGAGATGCGGGACGATTTCATCTTCGTCGACCCCTTCGGGTCGAAAAACTCGGCCAAGGCGAATCTGCGCCCGCTCAAAGAGAGCCTCTCCTGGCTGAAGGAGGGCCACCTCCTGATCGTCTTCCCCTCCGGCGAAGTCTCCAGTTTCGACCGCCGCACCCTGCGCGTGCGCGACCCCGCCTGGAGCGCGAGCATCGCCGCGCTGACGCGAAAAACCAACGCCACCGTGATCCCGATGTTTTTCCCCGGACGCAACAGCGTGCTGTTCCATGTGGCGGGGTTCCTGCACCCGCGTTTCCGCACCTCTCTGCTGCCGCGGCAGATCGCCAACAAAACCGGATGGAAAATCACGGTGCGCATCGGCACCCCGCTCCCCCCCAAGGCGCTGGAGCCGTTCTCGCTGGATGACGTGCAGCTCATCCGCTACATGCGCTTCCGCTCCTATCTGCTGGCCGAACGCGAAACGCACCGCACGCGCCGTTTCATTTCGCTGAACCCGCCGATGCTTCCCGCCGATCCGATCATCGCCCCTGTTTCGTCCGAGGTGCTGACGCGCGAGATCGCCTCCCTGCCGGAATCGTGCCGCCTGATCGCAGCCGGGGATTTCGCCGTCTACATCGCCTCGGCCCGCCAGATCCCCTCCTGCCTGCGCGAGATCGGCCGCCTGCGCGAAGCCACCTTCCGCGCGGTCGGCGAGGGCACCGGCAACGCGATCGACCTCGACGCCTTCGACGACTATTACAACCACCTCTTCATGTGGAACACCGCGCGTCAGGAGATCGTCGGCTCCTACCGCCTCGGCCTGACCGACCGCATCCTCACGGAACGCGGGGTCAAGGGCCTCTACACGCGCACGCTGTTCAAATTCGACGAGCGCCTGATGGCGCGCATCCCGCCGGCCATTGAGATGGGGCGCTCCTTCATCCGCACCGAGTACCAGAAGGCCTACACCTCCCTGTTCCTGCTGTGGAAAGGTATCTCCGCCTTCATCGGGCGCAACCCGCACTACCGCGTGCTCTTCGGCCCGGTCAGCATCACCAACGAGTACCGCGAGGCCTCGCGCTGCATGATCCTCGCCTCCATGCGCCAAACCTGCATGGCGGATGACCTCGCCTGGCTGGTGAAGCCCAAGTTCCCTCCCAAGCCACCGCGCCGGTCGGAGTGGTGTCTCAAAGAGTATATGGAGTACCTCAACGACATTGACCGGGTGGCGGACTACGTCGCGGAGATCGAACCCGACGGCAAGGACATCCCGGTGCTGCTGCGCCAGTACCTCAAGCTCAGCGGCAAACTGCTCGCCTTTAACGTGGATCCGGACTTCAGCTCGGTCGTGGACGGCCTCATCATGGTGGACCTCTCCCAGTCCAGCCCGAAAACCCTGCGCCGCTATATGGGCGGCGAGGTCGCCGAAGCCTATTTCCGATACCACGGCATCACGGAATCCGCCGACGACCCCGCGAAACGGGAGTGACGGCCTCCGCGGCCACGGCCCTGTGCGGAGGGACGTCCCGGACTGCCGTGGCGCGGACGGCACACGGCGCGGGTTCTCCCGATATCCGCGGACGCCTCGGGGAGGCGTCCCCACCTAAACGGCAGCGTGGAAACAATATCCGCTAGAATAACTGGATGAGCGTGCCCCGCTCCAGAAAGAGCCAGACGTCTCCGTCGCCGCGGTCCTGCACCACGGCGCCCTTGCCCGTGAGGGTGATGTCATCTTCCGCGAACGAGCCCTCGCGCGCGGCGCAGTCGATCAGCTTCACCCACACCGCATCCCCCTGATAGAGCGTGGAGTCCACCTCCAGTTTGGAGTCCGCGCCCACGGTCAGCGTGCCGGCCGCCGTGAGCGAGCCGCAGCCGGCCTCGCCCAGTTCGAAGCGCACGGTAGAGAGCGTGTTGTTGGTCAGCACAACATGCCGCGCCGCGCAGACGCCGTTCGATCCGAGGATCAGCGTGCCCGTGCCGTTCCGCCCGATAAAGAGATCGGCGTTGGTGACCGTGAGGCTGCCGCCGTCGATGCGCAGCACGCCGACGCTGTTGCTGGTGAACGCGGCATCGGTCGGCACATAGCCATAGTCGCTCGTGAAGTGCCCTCCGACATAGGCGTTACGCCTCGACTCGACCGTGCCGTACGAGAGCGTGTAAAACCCGTGCCCCCCGCCCCAGCCGATCGTGAGGAAGGACCGCGTCGAGGCATTGACAGACGCCTGCCGGATCTCCCCGCCGGTCTGAACCACCACGCCCGTTGCGCCGGGCCCCATGCCTAAAATGAACTGGCCCGAATTCGTGACCGTCCCGCCGCTGAGGTAAAACTCGCCCAACGCCTTACCCCCCATATTCGCCGTGGATCCGACCTTCCCGAGAATGATGCCGTTCTGCGTCCAGTCCGCCTGCCACAACCCGATGGACAGGTCAATCAGGCCCGCCGTCATCCGCATCACGCCGTACGCGCCCGACGTGGCGGCGTGCGCGCGGGCGACCGTGATGCCGTATCCGTTGCCGGTGCGGTGCGTGAGCATGCCGCCGGTCAGGTTGACTTCGCCACACCCCCCGTTCAAAGGCTGGCCCGAAACGCACAAATGCAATCCGCACACTTCCGCACGGCCGCCCTCGATCATCAGAATGCCTTGTCCCGCTTCATTTCCCAAGGTCAACCCGTCCGTCCCCCCCAAATCGAGAAACCCGTTCTCCCGGACCGTCACGGTACCCAGCGCCCGATAAGACATTCCCGCGTAAAAACGGTTGCCGCGCGGCATCCGGAAAACCGCATTCCCCGCGACATCCAATGTGCCGGTTCCCCGATCCCCCCCGAGGTACACCATGTTGCTGACCAGCAGCAGCGCCTCCCCGGACAACGAGACCGCCCCCCTCACTCCGATCCCGTTCGCACCGATATCCAGCACTCTCTGACTCCAATCGGAACTCGAATTATACAGGGCCATGCTCCCGCCGGACATCACCAGCTCGCCAACTCCGCCCGTTCCGTTCCCCACCCGCACGACAACCGTCCGATTGGTCTCTTCCGGCGATTCGAGCCCTTTGAACAGAACCTCCCCGGACGTGACCTCCATGCGGCCGGTTGAACCGTTGCCGACATAGAGATAGCTGTTGCCACTGGTCGGCGTGGCCCGCCGCAACCCCGTGAAATCCACGGTCCCCCCGTCCACACGCCACACGCCGCCGTCTTTGACTTCGACAAACGGTGTCGCCGAGGTGCGTCCCGCGTACCCCATGACGCCTCCGGCGTTCACGGCGACGGTCGCCCCGCGCCCGATCGACAGCGCCCCGTTGGTGCTGACGAACCCCGCCGCGGCCACGTCCAGCCGCGTCGTGTTGCCCGCCGCATTGGCGAGGGTCAGGTTGCCGTAGGGCGTCGCGGGCTGCGCGTCCACCGTGACCGTGTAGGAGGCGGAATTGTTGGTCAGAAACGCCGCGTTGGCGTCCGGCACCCCGGCCGACCACGCCTCCGCGTCCGACCACACCCCGTCTTCCGCGCTCTCCCAGACGGTCTGCGCCTCCGCCGCGAGCCTCAGCCCCGCGATGACCGTGACCGCCAACACAACTGGGCCGACTTTCCCTGCGATTCCCGCGCATTGCCGTTCCACTTGTACCTCCGTTTCCTGCCTGCAAACAACCACTCGATTTATTTCCTCAACAGTATGCGCCCGGAGCCATTAGAACGCAATTCAAAACGGGGTATCGGAATCGGGGCGCGAAAACCCGTTTGTTTGACGATCCCGATACCGATGCCGATGCCACGAAACGGAACCGCACCCTCCGGGGACCACGGATTGACACAGCCGCCGCGGTCTGTCAGACTATGCCGCCATCATGAAACCCCATCAGACCGTTCTCTTTCTCGGCGACGGCATGGCCGATGAACCTGTCGGCGAATTGAACGGGCGCACCCCGCTTCAGGCCGCCCGCACGCCCAACCTCGACGCCATCGCCCGGAACGGGCGCAGTGGTACGATGCTCACCCTGCCCGCGGGATTCCCGACCTCCAGCGACGTGGCCAACATGTCGGTGCTCGGGTGCGACCTCGCCACGGAATTGTGCGGCCGGGGGCCGCTCGAGGCCGCCAGCCAGGGTATTCCGCTCGGGCCCGAGGACATCGCCTTCCGCATGAACCTCGTCACCGTCGACCCGGACGGGATCCTGCGCGACTTCTCCGGCGGGCACATCGCCCAGGCGGATGCGGTCGAGGCCATCCGGCTGCTCAACGCGCAGTTGGGCGGCGAGGCGGTCCGCTTTTATCCCGGTGTCAGCTACCGCAACCTGCTGGTCCTCTCCGGTCCGCAGTTCAGCGCCAACATCTCTTATGACAAACCGGATGACCAGCACGGGCAACCGGTCGCCAAGCACCTGCCGCGCACGAAATCCGAGGAGGGACGGTTCACGGCCGCGCTGTTGCGCGACCTGATCGCCCGCGCGGCCGACGTGCTCCAGGGCCGCACGGCGAACGGCATCTGGCCGTGGAGCGGCGGCAAGGCTGGCGCGATCCACAATCTCTGCGAACGGTACGGGGTCCGCGCCGCGGTGATCTCCGCCGTGGATGTGATCAACGGGCTCGGGCGCTGCCTCGGGATGGATGTGATCCCGGTTCCCGGCGCAACGGGGTACATCGACACGAACTATGAGGGCAAGGCCGATGCCGCGCTCAAGGCGCTCGCGGACGGGTATGATTTCGTCTACGTGCACGTCGAGGCCATCGACGAGGTTTCGCACGCGCGCGACCTGAAGCTCAAAATCCGGACGATCGAGGATTTCGACCGGCGACTCGTGGGCCGGGTCATGCAAGGCGCGGGCGACCGGGTCGCGTATTGCGCGCTGCCGGACCACCCCGTGCCGATCGCGACCGGCAAGCACACGCGCGACCCTGTGCCGGTCGCGGTGTGGCAGCCCGGCGTGACGCCGGACTCGGTTGAGGTCTTCGACGAGACTGCCGCGCGGCATGGCGCGTTGAAGCATCTGAAGGGCGCGGACCTCATGAACCTGCTGCTGCGCGCGGCGGACCCGCAATCCTGAGAGGGGGGATTCTTCAGATCTCCCGGCTGTCGTAAGCCCAGTGCAGCAGGGCCTGCCGCTGCCGGGGCCGGCACGCCGCGTCACCCGGGCGGCAGTGCCGCCGCAACTGCGTGACATGACGCCGGACCTGCAGCCAGCGCCGGATCTGCCTGTCGTCATCCGGTCCGCGCCGCCCCCGGTAATACCGGCAGTACCACTGAAACCAGCCGCGCGGGTCATCCGGATGTATCCAGCCCTTCGCCACCCATACCGACAACGGCTGCGACGCGTTCACGCCGAAGCAGTTCAAAGCCGGGTCGCGCGCACCTTCCGCCAGTCTGGCCCGTGCGAACCACGCGGCCGGAAATTCCCCTCGGCAATCGGTCATGTATTTGCCGCCGAACACGCCCAGAGCCAGCAGTTCCGGCGGCGAGAGGTCCGGTTTGAAGCGCGGGTCGAACCCCTTCCCCTCTGGCTCGTCCAGCCGGTACCGGTATCCGTGTTGCATCCGGTCGCGGACAACCACCCAAACCTCCTTCCCGCTCATGCCGCACCCCCTTTCAGCAGATTCAGGAACACCGTGATATTCGTCGCGTTCAGCAGATCGATGAGAAACGTGCCGGTGATCGGCACCACGAGAAAGGCGCGCGGCGCGGGTCCGTTGCGCTCCGCCAGCGCCTTCATGTTCGCCATGGCGGCCGGCATGGCGCCGAGCCCGAACCCGCAATGGCCGCCCGCCATCACCGCCGCCTCGTAATCGCGGCCCATCAGCGGGAAGGTGACCAGCCAAACGTACAGCGCGATCACCGCGACCTGAACCGTCAGGATCACCAGCATCGCACCGGCCACGCCCCCCAATTCGCTCAGGTTGAGGCTCATCATCGCAACCGAAAGGAACACGCCAAGCGCGATGGAGGCGAACCGGTCCAGGGTCGCGGCGCATACCCACCGGCGGGGCGACAGATCCGCCGCATTGCGCAGCGCCACACCCAGGATCATCGCACCCATATATACCGGGAACGTGATGCCGGTGCGTTGAATCGCCAGACTGACCCACGCGCCGAGTTTGACGCAGACTCCCAGTAGCAGCAGATGCGCGAGCCCGCCCCACCCGATCCGGAGCGCTCCGCGCACATCGGAGAGAAACCCCGGCGCCCGATCCGTTGCGGCGCGCGCCCCCCCTCCGCCGGACGCCTCTGCCCGCAACTGCCCGGCGCGAATCAGCGCCCCCCCCAACGGCCCCCCGAGCAGACCGCCCGCAACCAACCCGAAGGTGGCTGCCGACACCCCCACAACCTGCGCCGCCTCAACCCCGGCCGCGGTGAACTCAGGCGCGAACCCCATCACGGTCCCGTGCCCGCCCGTGAGCGCCACGCTACCGCACATCAGTCCCAGCAGACGCGGGAACCCCATGCACCCGGCCAGCCCCGCCCCGACCAGATTCTGGACCACAGCCAGACCGGCGGCCGCCGCAAGAAAGGCCAGGATCTGCAGGCTTCCGCGCCGGAAAAGTGTCCAGCTCGCGTTCAATCCGATACAGGCGAAAAAGGCCACGAGAAACGGCTGGCTCACGTTTTTGACCGGCGCCGCGCGCCATTCGGCCCCCGCGCAAACAAGCCAGGTCCATCCGCGCGCGGACACCCCGGTCTCCATCCGGACCTCTGTGCCGCACACCCACCGGACGAGCAGGAGCAGCAGCGCGACCACCAGCCCCCCGGCCACCGGCGCGGGAATGCTGAACCGCTCAAGCAGCCTGACCCGCCTGACCAAAAACTCCCCCAGCAGCAACACCGGCACCGACAATGCCAACGTCAACCATGCGGCGACACTCACCCGCCCCCCTTCCTCACGCGGCCCGGCCCAACCGGCGCCCCTACCCCTCCATACCGCGCACCGTGCGCGGGGATCCGCCAAAGGCGTCCTCCATCTCCGCCCAGACCAACCCCATCCGGATCGTTATCCATGTCATCAGCGTGGCCGCAAGGATCGCGACCACCCCCATCAGATACCCCGGCACCCCGAAGTTCAGGGTCACAAACAGTGTGCAGACCAGCGTGGCCAGATTCACCGCCTGACCGGCCAGAATCGCATTCGGCCGCTTGCGCCAGGCCGCCACTCCCTCGGCGTGCCCGCGCAACGACTGGACAACCGGCAGCACCGACATGCACAGCATGGCGCGCATCGCGAACGGGATGTCACACGCCGGCACATTCTGGATTTCCCCGAAATACCACTGCGCCACAACCGGAACCTGTCCCACCAAGGGAAAGAGCGCCAACACGCAGCCCGACACCAGCGCGAAGCGGAACACCGACCGGTCGCGCCGGTCACGCGGCGGGAAAGCCAGCACCACCGCCTGCATGCGCAATGCGGCGAACCCCACCGGATTGACGATTCCGATGGTGACATAGTGAATCGGCAGCATCCGCGCGGGTTCCGCCGCGCGCGTGATAAACGCGCCGATCATAAAGCCCGCCAAGGCCAGCAAAACCCCGCCGAACGAGAGCGGGACCGTAAACAGAAACTGCGTCCGCGAATCTTCCGGCTGACCGGCCGCCGGCCCCAGTCTCCGGATATACGGTTTCGCCATCCAGTTGATCAGCACGTACTCCGCCACCACCGGTCCGGTCATCGCCAGAACCCCCATCTCATGCCCCACCCAACCCAGACGCACGAACAGCGGCGACAAACACGCCGTCAGCGCGATCCGGCACAGGGTCCCCCAGTTGGCCGCCGCACTCGCGCGCGCGTTGTACAACACAACCAGCCCCGGAATGCGCAACAGGAAGAGACTGTGCAGCGGGATGCTGTACAGCAGCACCGCGCGCGCCGTTTTGGCCATCGCCGGGTCCAGCCCCAGAATCCCCCGGAAAACAAAGGTGTCGAACGGATGCGCACACGTCAGCGCCTGGACCCCCAGCAGAACGCAACAGAACGCGAAATTGATGCGGCGGAAGGCGCGGAACCCCTCAGCCGTGCGCCCGAACACCATGCCGGTCGTCAGCAGGCCGCTGCCCAACGCGCCGATCACGAACATCACCGCCTGTCCCTGCGCGAACGCGGCCAGATCCACCACGCCGTGTTCGCCGTGCGACACGATCGACGCGACCAGAGGATACGTCAGACTTTGCGAAACCGTCTGAATCAGAAGCGGGATGTAGAATCTGGCCGCGCGCCACGGCGTGTACTCGGAGAGGTCCTTACCCTGATCGGATGTCCGCATGGGTCAACATCTTACCATGCCCTTCCCAAGAAATCCACGGCTCACCCGTGCGCGGCAGCAATTCTTCTATGAGAAGGCTAGTCAAGGGCATCCGCATGGCGGAATTCCTTTTTTCCGGAACGCAGTCGACGTCTCGCTTCTATCCGCACTCTTGATGGACAACATGTTGTCCGGTGCATG
>JAVEYH010000075.1:0-16815 GCA_034003585.1 Kiritimatiellia bacterium | reverse complement strand
AAAGGCACGGGCCTGCTCATGGCGACCGGCGCGCTGAAGATCGCCGAGGGCGCGAAGATCGAGATCGACGCCCGCGCCTACAAGGGCCAGAACCCCCTTGTGCCGCTCGTTTCCTGCGCGTCGCGCGAAGGGAGTTTCGACGCCGCGAACGTCACCCTCCTCGGCAGCGCGACGCTCAAACAGGAAGCCTCAGGCGTTTCCCTGCACTTCAACCACGGCACGCTGATTCTGGCCCGGTGAGGCCGGGGGTGGGCGGCAGTCCTTGCCGCCTACCCCAACCCGTCGGCAACGGGCCCCGATGCGGCGAGGAATCCCAGGACGCCGTCCATGATCATCTGGGCGGCGAGCGCGGCCAGGATGATGCCGGTCAGCTTGCTCAGGATGTTGAGGCCGCGGTGGCCGATCCCGCGCTCGATCGCGGTCCCCAGCAGCAGCATCACGCCGAGGCAGGCGACGGCGAGCAGCAGGGCGAGGCTGCCGATCACTCTTTCCGTGAAGTCACCGAGGCCCGCGCCCATGACCAGGAGCGTGCCGGTGGTGGCCGGGCCGACGATGACGGGCATGGCCAGGGGCACGACGGCGATGTCGGCTTCGGCGTTGGCGTCGGGCGGCGCCTTGCGGCCCTGCACCAGGCTGACCGCCGAAAGGAAGAGCAGGACGCCGACGCCGACGCGAAAGGCGTTGAGCGTGATGCCGAACAGCGAGAAGATCTGGTTGCCGAGAAAGAGCAGCCCGATGCACAGGACAGCGACGGCGACGCTGATCATGAGGGCCAATCGCCTGCGGCGTTTCTCCGTGTAGTCGCCGGTCATGCTCAGGAACATCGAGAGCGCGAAAAACGGCGTGAACAGGAAAAAGAATTTCATCCACACGGAGACGAAAAAAGGGTAAGAATGCGACATGTCGATACCTTACCTCTGTTTTTGGGCGTCTGTCAACTTGAGGCCAGCCTTCTGAGGGAGCATGAGACTGTTTGATGCGCACACTCATCTGCACGACGCCCGGCTGACGCCGGTCCTCGATGCCGTGATCCGGCGGGCGGCGGAGGCGGGCGTCACCGGGCTCTGCTCCTGCGGCACCGCGCCGGCGGACTGGGCGGATGCGGCGGCGTTGGCTGAGCGGGCGGGACCGTGCCGCGTCGTGACCGCTTTCGGGGCGCACCCCTGGTTCGCCGCGGAGCTGCCGGAGAATTGGCCGGAGCAGTTGGAAGCGTTTCTGCTGCGGCACGCGGACGCGCCGGTCGGCGAGATCGGACTGGACGGCGTGCGCCGTGAAATCCCGGCCGCGCTGCAGGAGGAGGTGTTTGTCCGTCAGCTTGGCCTGGCGGCGCGGCTGGGGCGGCCCGTGGTGCTGCACGGCGCGCGCGCTTGGGAGAAAGTGCTGCTGATCCTCAAACCCTACGCGGCGCGGCTGCCCGGCATTCTGGCGCACGGGTTCGGCGGATCGGCGGAGCAGTTGGCCCGTCTGCTGGAGCTGGGGGGCCACGTTTCCCTATGCGGGACGGTCTGCAATCCCGAAGCCGCAACGGTCCGGGCCGTGGCGCGGCGCGTGCCCGGGGAGCGGCTGCTGCTGGAGACCGACTCTCCGGATCTTCTGCCCCGGACGGGACTGCCCGCGGCGACGGATCCCTGCGGCAAACCGCTGAACCAGCCCTCCAATCTGACGCGGGTCTGCGAAACGGTGGCGGCCCTCCGCGGTCTCGATCCCCCGCGCCTGGCCGAACAAACGCGCGCCAACGCCCTGTCGTTCTTCCGTTGCGCGCCAAACCCGGAAGACGCTTC
Source organism: Kiritimatiellia bacterium (assembly GCA_034003585.1). GTDB lineage: Bacteria > Verrucomicrobiota > Kiritimatiellia > RFP12 > UBA1067 > JAPXSY01. Next base: position 15,034 of record JAVEYH010000075.1, on the reverse strand, counting down.
TTTGCGACGGCAGGCGTAAAACCTCTGCGTTCGATGTTGGACGTTCAGCGTTCGGCGTTTACGGATAACAGATGCGGAGGAAATCGGCCAGCGCCGCGGTAAAGGCCTCAGGCTGGTCGGCATGCACCAGGTGTCCGGCGTTCGGGATGGTGACCCACCGAACCGCGGGAAACCAGTTGCGGATCAGCGGCTCGTGGTTGCGGATGCGGAACGGCGAGCGCTCCCCGGCCACGAACAGGGCCGGTCCCTCATACGGCGCGGCCAGCGGCGGCGCGTCGCTCACCACACGGTAGTTGTCGATGAGCGTCTGAAGCGGCACGCGCCAGACCCAGCGCCCCTGCGGATCGCGCGCCACGTTTTTGAGCAGGAACGCGCGCGTCTCGGCTTGCGGCACAGAGGCCGCCAGCGCGCGGTCCAGATCGACACGCCGCGCGGCGGCGGCCAGATCCAGTTGCTGGCAGGCCCGCAGGATGAAGAGATGCGCCGGCTGAAACGCGCGCGGCGCGATATCCACCACCGCCACCCCGGCCAGACGGCCGGCATACTCCGAGGCCATCTGCATCGCGATCTTGCCGCCCAGCGAGTGCCCCACCACCACGGCCCGGTTCATCCCGAGGGCATCGAGCGTCGCCAGCACCGACGCGCCGATCGCGCGCACCTCCATCCGCGCGGCATGCGGCGAACGCCCGTGGTTCGGCAGGTCGAGGCAGGCCACATGATACCGTTCGGCCAGCGCCTTGCGCACGCTCCGCCAATTTTCGCACGAGCCCATCAGCCCGTGCAGAATCGCCACGCCCGGCCCTGAGCCGCTGATCTCCGCGTGCAGGATCATGAACCGGGGGCGGCGGTGGTCATCCACGACCGGACGGATTTCGGATCGAGGCGGCACAGCAGGGCGGTGGCCGCCAGATCCGCCTCCGCGTCCCGCATGCCTGCGGGATCGAAGCCCATCAGCCGGTCGGCCAGCAACAGGGCTGTGGCCAGCGCCCGCGTGCAATCCCGGATGAACGCGCGGCGGCATCCGATCGGATCCTCCGGCACCCCGTCGGTCCGCAGCATGTGGCAATCGTACTCCACCACGCCTTTCCAGCCGACCTTGCGGAGCGCCCAGAACATCTGCGCCGTCTCCTTGAGCCCCTCGGGGCCGATCAGCGGCGGGAAGTCGTTGTCGAACTGCGCTTTGATCTGGCTGCCGAAGTGCAGGAAAAAGAGCTTCTTCATGCTGGTCAGGTACCCGACCGTATGCACCGCGTTCAGCAGCGCCATGCTCTCGTGCTGCAGCAGCTCGGGGTTGACGCCGAAAAACCCGGGGGTCTTCAGGTGGCCGAAGATGAAGCCCACCGCATGGCCCGAAGTCGGCAGGAACATGTGGCCGCGGGGCTCGTTCGGTTTCGGTTCGATCGTCGCGCCGACATAGTTCGTGAGCTTCTTGGCCTGAATGTAGTCGTAGACCCCGTTCAGCCCGTCCGCCAGCCACCCGTACACGCGCTTCCAGTCCACGTTCACCGGCACCTCGAACCCGTCGCGCGCCACCCAGTAGGTGTAGTGCTTGGCGCCGAAAAGCGCTCCGATGCGCAGCGTGCGCTGAACCTTCTTCTTGGCCAGCGCGCGGATTTTCGGGTCCGGGTTGGTCAGGCCGCCGCGACGGAACCGCTTGTCGCCGTGCAGCCCGCAGGTGGCGGTGTTGACCTTCAGGCCGGCCCGGTCCAGCACGGCTTTGATGGCGCGCAGTTTGGCGTAGGTTTCGCTTTTCGGGTCCAGGTCGTCTTCCGGACAGCCGGGATCCCAGGGCACGAGATCATCATCATGAAACGACGTGGCCTCGATCAGCCCCTCGCCCGCCGCCTCGGCGAGCAGCTCCGCCACCTCCAGCGAATCGATTTTCGGGAGCACCGGCCCGCCGAACGGATCGCCCAGCGGATTGCCGACGCACCAGAACGGCATGGAGCGAAGTGTGACGGGATCGATGTTGAATCCTTTTGTTGCCATTGCGCCTCTCCTGTTTTTCCTGTGTGCCCGTTTGCGCGGGCGTTTCCCGCGGCCGCATCCGGCCATGGTCCCGGCCCAGAAACCTCATTTCAGCACCGCGAAACCCGGCAGCCCGCGCACGCCGAACGCCTCCAGCATCCCGCGCGCGGGCTCGCGGTCCGGTTTCTCGGCCTGCACCTTCACCACTTCGTAGGCCGCGAGCCGCGCGCGCACGCGCTCCTCCGCGAACGTCGTCCGCTCCATCACCGTGCAGTTCTTGCACCAGGTGGCCCAGAAATCGACGAAAAGCGGCTTGCCCGCACGGCGCGCCCGGGCAACCGCAGCCTCCCACGCCGCGCGGTCGCCCGCCGCGATCGACCCCTCGCGCGCCACCGCGCCCTCCGGCCGGAACCCCACGGCCGCAAGGTAGAAGTAGTACGCCGCCAACAGGGCCAAGAACACGCCGAAAGCCTGTTTCACGCGGACCATCCACAAACCGGGCGCGGGCAGCACGGAGAGCCCGGCACCCGCGAGCGGCCACGGCAGGGCCATGCCCAGCCCCAGCACGAAAGGCAGCATCTGCGCGCCCGTGGCGCCGCCCGCATAGAGCGTTCCGGCCAGCAGCAGCACCGCGAGCACGACCGGCGCGACGCAGGCCCCGGCCAGCAGGGCCGAGAGCGCGCCCGCGGAGAAGGCCGCCAGCGCGCCCTGACGCGCGGCGGCGTTCTTCGGCGTGAAGAACCGCGTGAAATCGATCACGAACACATCGAACAGCGCCAGCGTCAGGGCGGTGAAAATCAGCGCCACCGTCAGACTGAACCACGGCGAAGCCTGCAACGCGCCGAAAAACAGTCCGGAACGCAGGATCACCCACCCCAGCCCGCCGTAGACCAGCACGATTCCGGCGCCGTATGCCGCGCCCAGCGCGAACCCGCGGCCGCGGGTTCCGGCCCCGGCCCCGAGGATCGCGAGATTGATCGGGATCATGGGCAGCACGCACGGCGTCAGATTGAGCAGCAGCCCGCCGACCAGCACCAGCGCGAGGGTCAGCGCCAACCCGTGCGCGTGGAAAAAGGCCACAGGATCGCGCAGGAAACCGCCCAACCCGTTGCCGGCGGGGGCCGGACCGCCTGCCCCGGTCTCGGCCTGGTCCAAAAACGCCAGGAACGCCGCGGTCCCCATGTATCCGCCGCCCGTCACCATGCGGAATCCCTGTGTCCAGTATCCGCCGGCGGAACGCTCCGGTTCCGCGTCCGCATGGGCCGCCGCAGCCACAAACCTTCCGGCCTTCAGGTCAAACCGGAACCGATGCTCCTCGGGCAGGAAACACACCCGGTCGTCGCATCCCTGGTACGCCACAATCAGCTCCGCGCCGTCACGCAACGGCGCGACCCGCCACAGCGACTCGAACGTCCTCGCGTACACGCCGACCCGCCGGGACGGGTCGATCGGGTCCGGCTTGGTCTCCGCCTGCGGCACCCGCACGGGTTCCGCGGTGACCCGGAACGTCTCCGCGTAAATGACATGTTTTTCCGGAACGTCCAGCACCACACGCACCTCGGCGTGTTCCGGCGTCACGGCCGCACTCTCCACGGTCAGCGTGAACGGCGACTGTGCGCGCGCCACACATCCCGCGAGCCCTGCGGCCGCGACCCGAATCAGAACTGCGCGATAACGGGACATACTCACCTCTCCCTAATCGGTTGCTTTCAGTGTAGCGACTCGCCAGAGCGGGTTCCATCAAAAAAACTCGCCTGCCGGGCACGGAAAAAACGGAGACGGGCAACCTGCTCAAAAACCGGTTGTAAAACCACCTCCATGGCAGTACCTTTCTCCTCATGGCTTAAGGAGGAAAACATGAACTGGGCAAAAATCTGTTTTGTGGCCGGGATGGCTGCGGCAGCCGCGCGGGCGGCCGCGCAGCGGCCCAATATCCTGTTCATTTTTTGCGACGATCTGACGACGCGGGCCGTCAGCGCTTACGGCGGCAACCGCAATCTGCTGCAGACACCGAACATGGACCGGATCGCGCGCGAGGGGATCCTGTTCGACCGTTGCCTGGTTCCCAACTCCATCTGCGGGCCGAGCCGGGCCGTCATCCAGACCGGCAAATACAGCCACCGAAACGGGTTTTATCATAACGGCAACCGGTTTGACGGGACGCAGCAGACGTTTCCGAAACGGCTCCAGGCCGCCGGTTACCAGACGGCCGTCATCGGCAAGTGGCACCTGGTCACCGATCCCGTCGGGTTCGACCATTGGCATATCCTTCCCGGCCAGGGCCTTTACTACAATCCGCCCATGATCCGGAACGGCAAAAAAGTCCGGCATACCGGTTACACGACGGATCTGATTTGTGACTTTTCGATCGAGTGGCTCAAGAACCGCGACAAATCCAAACCGTTTATGCTCATGAGCCAGCACAAGGCCCCGCATCGCGAGTGGGCGCCCGCGTTGCGTCATCTCGGATGGAACCGTGACAGGACGTTCCCCGAACCCGAAACGCTGTTCGACGACTATTCCGGGCGCGGCCGCGCCGAGCGGGAACAGGACATGACGCTGGCCCGGACATTCAACGACCGCGATGCGAAACTCACGCCGCCTCCCGGCATCAACGAAGAGCAGCTCAAGGTTTGGGATGCCTTCTACGGGCCGCGCAACGAGGCGTTCCGCAAAGCCAACCCGGTCGGCAAGGAGCTTGTCCGCTGGCGGTATCAGCGTTATCTGCACGATTATCTGGGCACGGTAAAGGCTGTGGATGAAGCGGTCGGGCGGCTGCTTGCGTATCTCGATCAGGAGGGCCTCGCCGACAACACGATTGTCATCCTCTCCTCTGACCAGGGGTTTTTCCTGGGCGAGCACGGCTGGTTCGACAAACGCTGGATTTACGAGGAATCGCTCACGACGCCCCTGATGGTTCGCTGGAAGGGTGTCGCGAAAGCCGGCGCCCGCAGTTCCGCGCTGGTCTCCGTGCTCGATTTCCCTGAAACGTTCCTTGACGCCGCCGGCGTGCCGGTGCCGCCGGATATGCAGGGGCGCAGTCTCCGCCCTGTGCTCGGAGGGGAAACGCCCACGGACTGGCGGAAGAGTTTTTATTATCATTACTACGAGTATCCCGGTGTCCACAACGTGCGCAGGCACTACGGTGTTGTGACAGACCGATTCAAACTCTTCCACTTCTACGAGCCGGAGCTGAACGACTGGACCCTGATTGACCGGCAGAACGACCCGCACGAAATACGGGACGTGTATGACGATCCGGCTTATGCGGAGAAGCGGCAACAGCTTCATGAGGAACTCAAGCGGCTCCGCGACGAGCTGAAAGTCCCTGCCGAAGACCCGCCGGAATCGTATCCGCCCAAAAAACAACCGCCGGCGTCCGGCCGTTCCGCCGCTGGTCCGGGAAAGGTGCCGGCGGCTCGGCGAAACGACTAAGCGTGAAGCAAGTGTGACAACGCGGTGCGGCTGTGCCGGAACGGGGAAGAGTCCATGAACGCAGTGAAGTTGGCGGCGGCAGTGTGGATGGCGGCGATCTCCGCGCGGGCGGAGGCGCGGCGGCCCAACATTCTGTTTTTGTTCGCGGATGACTGGGGGCGGCACGCCAGCGCCTATGTTGCGGCGGGGGAGAGCGGTGGCGTCAACGACGCGCTGCAGACGCCGAACGTTGACAGGCTGGCCGCGCGCGGCGTGCTTTTCCGCAACGCGCATGTCAACGCGCCCTCCTGCACGCCCTGCCGCAGCGCGTTGCTTTCAGGCCAGTACTTCTGGCGCACGGGGCGCGGCGCGATCCTGCGCGGCGCGGTCTGGGATGAAACGATCCCGTCCTATCCTCTGCTGCTGCGTGACGCGGGGTACCACATCGGCAAGACCTACAAGGTTTGGGGACCCGGCACGCCTACTGACGCGCCCTACGGCGGGCAGAAGTACGCTTACCAGCAGGCGGGCCGTCGTTTCAACCAGTTCTCGCAGAACGTGACGCTGCTGGTGGGGCAGGGACAGGCGCTGGCGGCGGCCAAACAGAAGCTTTACGCCGAAGTCCGGGAGAATTTCAAGGCCTTCCTTGCCGCGCGGCCGCCGGGTCAGCCGTTCTGCTACTGGTTCGGGCCGACCAACACGCACCGCAAGTGGACGCGCGGCAGCGGCAAAACGCTGTGGGGCATCGACCCGGACAGGCTTACGGGTAAAATGCCGCCGTATCTGCCGGACGTGCCCGAGGTGCGCGAGGATCTCGCGGATTATCTCGGCGAGGCGATGGCGTTTGACGCGGCTGTCGGCGTGCTGCTGGAGGTGTTGGACCAAAGCGGCGAGGCGGGAAAAACCTTGGTGGTCGCCAGCGGCGACCACGGCGCGCCGGGCTTTCCGCACGGCAAGTGCAACCTGTACGGGTTCGGTACCGGCGTGTCGCTGGTGATCGCCGGACCGGGCGTCAAGGGCGGGCGCGTGGTGGATGATTTCGTGAACCTCACCGACCTCGCGCCGACCTTTCTTGAGGCGGGCGGCGTGGCCGTACCGGCGGTGATGACCGGGCGCAGCCTGTGGCCGGTGCTGCGGTCGGAAAAGGACGGGCTGGTGGACCCGGCGCGCACAGAAGTGGTGACCGGGCGCGAGCGGCATGTCGAGAATGCCCGCGAGGGCTATCTGCCGTATCCGCAACGCTGTCTGCGGACTAGCCGTTACGCGTACATCATCAACTTTAAGCCTGACCGCTGGCCCATGGGCGAGCCTTACCGGCTCGACGGCTCCCATCCGCCTTCGCCGGAAGAATTGACAGAAGAGACGCGCGCCACCCTGCCGGACGAAGATTCCGGGCCGACCAAAGCTTGGCTCGTGACACACCGCAACGATCCTGCTTGGCAGGCGCATTTCGAGTGGGTTTACGGCAAGCGTCCGCGTGAGGAACTGTATGATCTGAAGGCCGACCCGCACGAGACGAGGAATCTCGCGGCAGACCCGGCCTACGCGGGGGTGCGCCGCGAGCTGGAAGAGCGCCTGGTCGCGGAACTGCGCCGCACGGGCGATCCGCGCCTGATCGGCGGCGGCGCATACTTCGAGAATCCGCCCTTGGCCGGACCGCCAGAAGAGAACAGCACGCAAGGCGTCAAATCGCCGGAACAGCTCCGTCGCGGGGATTGAACGTTTTGGGCGGGCGTGGCGCAGCCTTTCCGGGCCCGTCCGATATGCCGCGCGCCGCGCGGACCCGACTCCGTTAGGATCGGTGCGTTCTTACTTCGCCGTATAGCCCCCGTCCACCGGAATGTTCGCGCCGGTCAGATAACCGGAGGCTTCTGACGCCAGAAAAACCACCGCGCCTTTCAGGTCGCTGTCGTTGGCCAGCCGCCCCAGCATCGTGTTGGCGCTGTAGTTCTTGATGAAGGCCTCGGGCTGATGGTTCAGGAACCCTCCCGGATGAAGCGCATTGACACGGATGCCGAACGGGCCCAGCACACTCGCGGCGAACCGGGTGAAATTCACCATGCCCCCCTTTTCAAAAAAGTAGATGGGCGAGGGTGTCTTCATCATGTCGGTGCCGGCGTAATTCAGCGGATCCGGGCCGCGCAGCCCCATGTAGGAGCCGATGTTGATGATCGAACCGGACTGACGCCGCTTCATCAGCTCGGCCGCCAGACGCGTCAGGCAGAAAAGGGCCGAGGCGTTGACATGCAGACTCCGGTCAAACGCCGCCATCGGCTGATCCCAACTCGCGCACGCGCAGCGTGTCACCGCGTTGTTGACCAGCACGTCCAAACGGCCCCACCGCCGGTCGATCTCCGCGATCAGCGCGCGGACCGAATCCTCGTCCTCCAGATCCAGCGGCAACGCCGTCACCTCGCCGCCCCCGGCGCGCAGCGTCCCGGCCACCTTCTCCAGCTCTGCGGTATTCCGCGACGCGATCACGGTCACGGCGCCCGCCTCGGCCAACGCCTCAGCGAGCTGGCGCCCGTACAGTCCCGCACCGCCGGTCAGCAGCGCGACCTTGCCCTTGAGTGAGAAGCTCTCCAAAACGTTCATTCTCATTCCTCCTGTTGAACCCTGCAACCCCGTCGCAACGGTAGGGACGCCTCCCCGAGGCGTCCGCGGACGGTTCGGGGAACCGTCCCTACCCTCGAATCGGAATCTCAGCGCCGCCTTGTTCGCGGCTCGCGATGCCGCCGATTACCAGCCGCATGAGTTCCGCCGTGTGGGTGAACGGATACGGACGGACGCCGCTCTTGAGGTAGCCGACGAACTCCGCGAGTTGCGCCTTGAACGAGGCGAAGGTGTCGCGCGTCACGACGGACGCGTTGCCGTTTGCGCCGCACAGGGTCATCGCGCCGCCGTACACGATCCCCTTGCCGCAGGCGATCACCACATCCGCGCCGCAGCGGTGCTTCAGGTGCACGAGGTTACGCTCCTCCGTGCCCGTGTTGCGGACCGACACATACCCCGGCCCGGTGATGCTGTAGACCGCCTCCAGCGCGTGGATGCCGTACGTCTCCCACTTCTTGGCCATGGGCATGGCAAGGAACCGCCACGCCCCGAGCGGAGCGTTCGGAAACTGGTACGGCGCGTATTCCGCGGCAAACCGCGTGGAGCTGGACGAGAGGATCGTTGCGCCGCGGTCCACCCATTGCCCGAACACCGTCAGGTCGGCCGCGTTGTCGCACAACGGCTTGTCGATGAACAGCGGCACGCCGGCCTCGACGAACGGCCGGGCGCGCGCCACATGCTCGCCGCCGATGTCGGTCGCGATCAGCACCGCATCCACCGCGCCGATCATCGCTTCCGGCGCGGCGGCCACATGCGGGATCTTCGACAGCGCGGCGACATGCGCGGCCTCCGCGGGGTTGTCGCAGAAAACGTGCGTGACCGCAACCCCTTTGATCCCGAACGCCCCGGGCGGCTGGAGGTTCAGGTAACCCGGAATGCCCGGGAAGGGGCACTCGCGCGTCATCCGCTCCCGGTCATACCCGTTGAGGATCGCGCTCCACGAATACGGGTGCCCATTGCCTTCGGTCATGCCGATCACGCCCAGCCGGATGTTGTCCACGTCTTTCACCAATGCCATATTTTGCCTCTTTCCAGCCAAGATTGCAGGATTACCGGGATTTCAGAATCGGCAAGTCCGGCTGCGCGTTTCTCCAGATCAGCCCCTCGATCCCCGTCTTGCGGTTGGGGAACACCGCGCTTCCCGCCAGCGCGACCGCCAGGCACGTCACGATTCCGATCAGCCCGTACAGCAGCAGATGCGGTTTCCAGGCCCACGTCATTTGGTCGAGGCCGATGCACACCACATAGTTCGCGATCAGTCCGCACAGGGCCGCCGCCGCACCCACGCGGGGGGCGAAAATGCCGAGCAGGAACAGACAGGCCAAACCGCTCGTCAGAATCCCGATGAATTTGAGGAACTGGTCGTACATGGCGCGGATCTCCACGTTCGCCAGGATCAGCGCTCCCGCCATCCCCGCGAAACCGACCGCCACCGTGCAGATCTGCGCGCAGCGGACCTGCGCGCGGTCCGACGTCCCGCGCCTACGCAGCCGCACGAAAAAATCGCTGGTGAGCGAGGTGGCGGACGAGTTGAGATTCGCGGCCAGGGTGGTGATCGTGGCCGCGAAAAGTCCGGCGATCACCAGACCCGCCAAACCGACGGGCAGATCGTTCACCATGAACTCCGGCAGGATGGAGTCGGCTTTCGGCATGGTCACCGCCAGCCGCTCGGGGTGACTCCGATAGTACGTATAGAGTCCGGTGCCGATGCCGAAGTAGATCAGCGAGGTCAGAGAGAGCGGCACGGCCAGCCAGAGGCTCCGGCCGGCCTCGCGCACGTTCTGGGTGGTCATGTAACGCTGAATCACGCACTGGTCGCTGGTGTAGGAGATGAAACACTCGATGATCCCGCCGATCAGCACGACCCAAATCACCGGTTGCGAGAAATCGAACGCGAAATCGAATGTGCGGAGTTTGCCCGCCCGCGCGGCGAGCGTGACGGCCCCGGCGAACCCGCCGTCGCTTCCGCCGACCAGCATCGCGAACAGCGCCACCGATCCGCCGATCAGCACCAGGCACTGCACCACATCGCTCCAGATCACCGCCTCGATTCCGCCTGTCGCGCAGTAGAGGATCGTCAGCAGGCAGACCACGATGATGCAGAGGTTCACATTCAGACCGGTGGCCGCCGCCACCACGAGGGCCGGCAGGTACGCCACCACCGCCACGCGCGCCACCATGTACAGGTTGAAGGCCAGGCTGGCGAACAGGCGGCACGCCAGATCGAAACGCAACTCGAGATATTCGTACGCGCAGGTCAGGTTCAGTTTGCGGAAGAAGGGCAGATAACACCGGATCACCAACGGCGGAATCAGCACGATGCAGAAACATTTGGGCAGGTAACGCCAGTCGGACATATAGGCCAGCGCCGGCACGGCGAGAAACGAGATGGAACTCGCCATGGCCGCGACGATACTCATGCCCGCCGCCCACCAGGGAATATGCCCCCCGCCCCTGAAAAACTGGTCCGCACTCTTTTTTTTGCGCAGAAACCAGACGCCCATGCCCGCCAACCCGCCGAAATACACCCCCATCACCAGCCAGTTGAGCGCGTGGAAACGGCGTTGCGCCGTGAACCGGCCGACCGCGCAGACCGGCGTGCGGATGCCGGGCATGACCTCCCCCGAGGCGAGCAGCACACTGCCGTCTGCCCGCAGGATGGCCGCACCCGCCGCCACAGGCGGAAAGGGCACCTCGCCCAGCTCGAACCAGCGGTCAGTGACCGTGTGGTAGACCAGGACGGCGCGGTTCCAGGTTGACGGCATGGCGGACTGATAGGCGATCCGCTGCGCCTCCCGCGCCTCGCCCGTTAGCGTCGCCATCTTGCGCTGGTTTCCGTCGAAATACGCGGCGTCCAACCCGCCGAAGAACAGGACGTGCTGGTCGCCGCTGGTTACGCACTTCGCGCCGATGAGCGGCCACGCCGGCCGGTCAGCGCCCTTGGGGACGACCGGCGAGATGGGTTGCCAAACGCCGGCGTCATCCGGCTGCGCGAGATCATAGGCATACCCGTCGGTCAGCGCGTAGGCTTCGCTTGTTTGGGCAGGGACGCCTCCCCGAGGCGTCCGCGGACGGTTCGGGGGACCGTCCCCACCCGAGGCCGCCCCCTTTTTCGCGTACCCTCCGATCACGTACAGGAAGGTGCGTTTCTGGTCGCCGTTCTGCACAAAGGCCTGGGCCTGCATGCGGCCCCGGACCCCGGGAAACGTCGGCAGCGGACGCCACCCCCGTTCCGGCGCGTCCAGATCCAGCGTCCAGACGTCGCCCGGCAGCGCCTCGATTCCCTCGCCGCCCGCCACAAACACGCGGTTGCCCTTGGCCGCCGCCGCGCCGAGCCGGATGGGGCAGGGGAAATCCGGCAGGGGCGTTTCGACCGCCTGCCGCCGGGTTGCGTCCCAAGTCAGCAGAAACACCGACGCGAAACGTTCGCCGTCCGCGCCGCCGCCGATGCAGACCACGCCGCGCGGCGTGGTGGCCGACATCCCCTCCGCCGTCGGCCGCGACAAGGTTCCGGCGGGCAGCCAGTTCGTGGCGCCCGGCAGCAGCGCATACCCCTCCGCGTACCAGCGTTTCTTCCCTCCCGTGACCAGCGGCTCGTCAGGGAAGTTCGATCCCCCGGCCAACAGCGCGACCCGGTTGTGCTCGCCGAAGAATGGCGCGGCGACTCCGAGCGCCGCGCGGCCGTCCTCCCGCTGCGGCAGGCGGAAACCCTCCGACCATTCGATGGCCACGGGCGGCGCGCCCCGCGCGCACGCCAAACCTGCCCACACCAGTGCGCCGCCCATGCACAACCTTTTCGCTACCATGACGAGCCCATCCCCCTCCCCCATGTCGCGCATCCGAACGGTGAACGTTACGCGCTTGCCCTCTCGCTTGGTTCAACACCCCATGACGACGTTGTCCCTCTTTACCGCGCCTCCTTCAAAATCCCCTGCTGGCGCAACTCCTCCGCGAACCGCGCGTACTGCTCCTCGTCCAGCGGCGGGATCGGACCGCGGCACGTGCCGCAATCCAGACCGATGAAGCGCATCATGGCCTTGGCGTACGACATGTTGCCGTACTTCAGCATCAGCGCGATCACCGCGTTCGCCTCGGCCTGGAACGGCCGGGCCGCGGCCGCATCGTTGCGGTCCGACACCTGCCGGCAGATCTCCGCGAAATGGCGCGGCAGCAGATTGTACGTCGTGCCGATACCCCCCTGAAAGCACCCCATGGCCAACGCCGCGACCAGCAGTTCATCCATGCCCGACAGGAACAGCGCCGGCCGGTCCAGGTGCCGCTGCAGCTGCTGGATGCTGTAGTAGTTGGAGTTGGTGAATTTCATCCCCTTGAGATTTTGGATGCCGAAGAGTCGCAGGTCGCGCTCCGGCTCGACCGTGGTGCGGAACGCGTACACCATGAAAGGCAGGTCCGTCGCCTCGGCAATGGCGCGATAGTGGTACAGCGTGCCCTCGAAGGTCTGCGAAAAATAGACCGGCGGCACGGAAGAGACCCAATCCGCCCCCGCGTCGGCCGCATGCCGCGCCAGCGCCACCGAATCTTCGGTCCGCACCGCGCCGACGTGGGCGATGATTTTGCCGCGCCCGCGGTTGGCCTGAATGACGGCCTCCAGAAGCGTCTTCCGCTCCTCCAGCGTCATCAGCATGCCCTCGCCGGTGGACCCGGCCACAAAAAACCCGCGCAGCCCGCTCCCGAGCTGGTGCTCCACCAGACGCCCAACCATCTCCGTATTGAGGCGGTTGTCCCGGGTAAACGGCGTGAACAACGCCGAATACGCCCCCTTCATCTCCTCATAATCCATGTTTCATCTCTTTCTGCTGTCGTACCGTTCTCTGAGGCTGGCCTGTCCGGTCAACCCCGGTTTCAAAAAAGCGGCCCGCGCCGTTCCCGGCGCGGGGTGGCGGCGCGGAAGGGTCCCGTACCGGCGTCCCGGAACACCGCGCCACCGTGAGGGAACAGTGTATCCTTTCCGTCTCCCGCAAACGTTCATGAAATGCGAATTGTCGTTTTGTTGTATTTCCCGCCGCGTCATTCCGTGACACGCCACCGGGTCGCCATCAGGCAGGGCTTCTCCCCCTCCTGCTCCGGCTGGTAATAGACCGTCAGAATACTGCCGTCAGGCAATTCGCCGGAAGCGGGATAGCCGAGATCGCCGTCGCGGTGGCCGCCGCCGCCCGGACGCAGCCGCCCGAGGCCGGGCGCGCCCGCCAGCCTGATCTCGTGCGCGAGATCCCAGGTGCGGCCGTGATCGTCGCTGAGACAGGCGTACTCCCCGTACGGATCGAAACGCCGCCCGTACACGGAAACCAGTTTCCCGTCGCGCAGCCGGAGCAGGTGCGGCGGCAGACCGGCCAGTTGCGTCTGGTGTGCCGTAGCCCAAGTCTTGCCGCCATCGGCGCTCTCGGACTGCCACAGGCACCCGCCCTTGCCGTGATAGCGGATCTGCGCCACCAGCCGCCCGTCCGCGGTCTCCACCGCGTGCGGCTCGTGAAACGCCCCGATCCGCTCGCCGTCCGGCAGCGGGATCGCGCTGACGCGTTGCCAGGAGCGGCCCTGATCCCGCGACTCGGCCACGGAAAGCTCCGCCTCCCCGCGGCCATAGATGCCCGCGGTCCCGGCATACGTCTTGCCGACATACAGCAGCCGCCCGTCCTTCAACGCGATCGGGCCGTGCGGCGCGGTGCCGGGAGTGCGTGCCGGGGCTTCCCACGTCTTGCCGCCGTCGGAGGACCGGCAGGTGAAATAACCGAGCCACGCCTTTTTTACTTCCGGCAGCACTTTCTCATCATGCAGCCACCAATAGAAGAGCGGCGAACCGGGTTTCAGCGCCGCGCGATCCCGGATGCTCGACTCATAAGCCAGCGAGGTGAACCAAGCCACCAGCAATGTCCCGTCGGGAAGCTCGATGATCCCCGCATCGCGGTCATCCAGCGGCGAGTTGCAGACCGTGGCTGCGGCGGACCAGGTCTCACCCTGATCCGCGCTGCGCACCATCTGCACCTTGCCGAACGGGCAGACGTGCTCATCGCGGTCACCCGAAAAAACCGCCAGCACCTCGCCGTTCCCGCGCACGCACACCGACGGCCAGCCGATGTACCGCCCCGGTTGCTTGCAGATCACGCGGGTCCAGAGGATCTCGGCGCGCGCCTGCCGCGCCGGCGCGCCGCAAATCATCGCCGGCCGCTCCTGCGCCCCGGCCGACATCACCGCGCCGATCCATCCGCACGCCACGCCCCAAAACCAACCCGTCCCTCTCTTTTCCATCCTCCCCCCCCTTTTCCTGTTTCCTGAAATTTCCCGCTGACCTTCTTTCCCTGGCTCAACTACGGACAGAAGATACCACATGCCTGTGTTGAGAACGGTAACGATAAGCGATTTGTCATATCGTTGCATTCTGGACGGCAGGGTACGATGGGCCCGGCGGCAGGGGGCAACAATGCAACCGCGGCTGGCGCCGCCGGATCGGGGGCGGCAGCCGGCCTGACGGCCCGGGGCATCGGGACAAGGGGGCCGGTTCAGGGTTCCGGAACCTGCGTTCACGTAAAAAGCGCGACCCCGAGCAGGCATAGCTGAAGCAGCATGGCGACCCCGTTCACAAACCACATGGCGAAACGGCGGAACCGGACGCCGTACAGACACCAGAAAAGATAATTCACCATGAAGCCCGTCACAAAAACAGGGGAGAGTGTGGTCGGCTCAGGGTTGACCCATTCCGCGTGAATCTGCACGGCAATCAGCAGCAAAGCGGCAATTCCGAAAACCACACCGATGGATTCGAAAACGTGCTCCGGAACTTTGGACAACCTCATTGTATCCCCCCGTGTCTCGCCAAGCTGAACAACACCTTCTATGCCGTGTAGTGTAATCCGCACCTCCGTCGCGGTCAAGCGCGCACCGTCGGCGGGCTTACCTCTGCGAAGTGCAAAATGAAATGCACGCTTCTCGAAAAGTGGGGAAGGTCGCTGCAGTGGCGGGGAAGCCCCGGGACCCGGAGAGCCCGACAAGGGCTTTCCGGGGGGGCTGACGCCGCGCCCCCTAG
>JAVEYH010000074.1:0-16955 GCA_034003585.1 Kiritimatiellia bacterium | reverse complement strand
GCTGAACGTGATGCCCGCCTGGGTCAGAGCGTGGCCGTTTCCTGCGAGGTCGGACAATTCGTTGCCGGGTGAGAACGGCCAATACGCGACCACTTCGGAGTGGCCCTGACGGACTCCGAGCCCAAGTGCGGCGAGAACAAGCAACCGTGTGATTCGTGGCATGAGCCAACCTCCTGTTGAATAGCTGTATCTGAACTATAAGCCATATGCCGAGACCAAACCACCCACATTTCGGCACAATCAATGATCGTTTTTCGGCAAGGCCCCGGTTGACCCGGCGTGTGTTTTATGCAAGGATGCCGAGTGTCATGAAAGCCGCCCAGCCACAAATTCGGAAGAAGGTCGTCGTCGCGTTGCGGATCGGATATCAGGATCAGTACGACCGCTACAGCGGGATCATGCGGTGGCTGGCGGGGCACCAGGGCTGTTGGGACGTGCGGCTGATCCGCGAGAAGCTGGAGCTTGAGCAGTTGAAAGCCGCGCTGGCGTGGGGGGCGAAGGGTGTGATCACCGGGCCCCGCCTTTCGCAGTCGGCGCTGCGTTATCTGGCTGAGTCGGAGTTGCCGGTCGTGGCCACGGATTTGAACGACTTGGGAGGATTGCGCCAGCGCGCGTCGCGCGTCGCGTTCATCGCGACCGACTCCGAGGCCATAGGGAACCGCGCCGCGGAGTATCTTGTGGGGCAGGGGGAATACCGGAGTTTCGCGTTTATCAGGTCCGTGCCCGAATGGGGGTGGTCAAAGAGGCGCGAAGGCGCCTTCAGGCGCACACTTTTGAAACACGGCAAGGCGTGCCGGGTGTATCCGGACGACGCCGTGTCCGGCGTGACGGCGGGCGAGCAGCGGCGTCTGGCCGCATGGCTGCGGGCGCTGCCCAAGCCGGCGGCGGTGTTCGCGGCGTGCGACCGTCGGGCCGAACAGGTGCTGGAGGTTAGCCGCCTCGCCTCGCTCCGTGTGCCGGATGAGATCGCGCTGCTGGGGGTGGACAACGAGACGATCATCTGCACGCACTCACGTCCGACGCTGTCCAGCATCGAGCCGGATTTCGAGGAGGGCGGGTTTCAGGCCGCGTTGTACCTCGACCGGATCATGCGTGGCCTCATCCGGAACCCCGTGACGGTCCGCTGCAACGTCCGGCAGGTGGTCGGCCGCGGGTCCACCGCGCCTTCTTCGCCGTCGGGGCGCCTTGTCCAGAAAGCCTGCGAGTTCATCCGGGGCAAGGCGTGCGAAGGCATCGGCGCGGCGGATGTGGCGCGGCACCTCGGCGTGTCGCGGCGGCTGGCCGACCTGCGTTTCCGTCAGCTTCAGGGACGCAGCGTTCTCGAGGCGATCCAGGAAGTCCGGTTGGAGCGGGTCACCGCGCTGTTGCGCACGACAACGCTCGAAATCGGGACGATCGGCGGCCTGTGCGGGTATCAGACGGAGAATTATCTGAAGCAACGTTTCAAGAAGGCCTTCGGCCTGACCATGCGCGATTACCGCAAACGCCACCGGGTGGAATAGGTTACTCGATGACGGCGCGGTAGAATCGGCTGGCGTCATGCACCGTGTTCGTGTAGGCCCGGCGCCCCTGCGCGTCGAACGCCGCGCCGCCGGTCACGGCGGTTGCGGCGATGTTGGTGAAGGCTGTGCCCAGGCTCCCCGTGGACTGGAGGACCAGCGTTCCGTGCATGCCGTCGGGAGCCAGCTCGCCCGTGACGCTCCGCCTGACCACGGTGACGATCTGGCTGCCGGAGAGGGTGACGCCCTCGATGGCAAAGCGGAAGGTGTTGGACGAAACGGGGCTGAGTCCCAGCAGGTATTCCGACGGTACGTCGAAGGGGTCGCAGTCACCCGCGCGCACGGCATTCTCGTCCCATTGCCTGAGCCAGCCGGTTGGGACCGGGGCGTAACCTGTTTCTGAGGGAAGCGCCTCCGCGAAGGACACCGCGTTGCTGACATTCTCCATTACGTTGACGAATCTCTGCGTGAACACGCGCGCGCCCGGCGCGTCCGGCACGGCGTCGCCGTTCGCCTCCAGCGCGGCGATGCGGTGCCAGTCGCCCGCCGTATAGACGATCTGTGTTTCCGCGCCAACGGGGAAGTCGACTGCGGTGAACGGCGCAGTGCCGAGAGAGGAGAGCCCCGTGCCGGTCCGGGTGACGCTGAGCACAATGTGCGTCGGCTCTTCTTGGACCACGAGGTCGTCCACATAGCCCGAGCCGCTGAAGGCGATGCCCGTCAGCAGCCGGGCGCGGAGGTTTGTCGTGGCCAGACGGAACCAGCTCCCGCCCGCACCGGTCGGCGGCAGGTTTCCGGTGGTGAGGAACCGGGTTTTCCATTCCGCCGGGTACGCGTTCCGGTTTGTGACGGTCACGCCGTCGATCCGTACCGCGAACAGGGCCACGTTCGTCACGGTGGCGTCCACGGTGAAGGCCAGGCGGTGCCACAGGTTGCTGTCGATCCGGAACCCGGTGACGCTCACCGTGTTGCTTTGCAGCGAGCCGTCCGGCGCGGCGACGCCGTGGTAGACGGTCAGGTATCCGTTCTCATCCGCATACACCGCGCTCTTGATGCCCGCGTCGAAGGAAGGCAGCTCATCCGGTGTTCTCGCTGACGGACGGATCTTCATCAGCATGTCGATGCGGGTGAGCGCTCTGCCCATGTCGAAGCCTGCGCCGAAACTGTTGGTCAGGACGGCGCGTGCCGTGTCGAGCCGCAGCACGTTCGTGTGCGTCGAGGAGGGCAGCGGGCGCGCTTTCTCAAACGTGTAGTCCTGCCGGACGAGTTGGGAGCGGTCTTCCCCGGGAAGGCTGCTGAACCAGCCCATGAAGGGGAAGACGCGCGTGTAGACGCCGCCCCAGCCCGCGAGGTTCTCGAACGACTCCGCATACGGCACCGTGTTGAAAACCGGACGCGAGAATGCCGCGCGAGGGTCCGTTCCGGCCTGATACTCGCGCCAGTTCGCCACCCCGTCGCTGTCCGTGTCGGCCAGATCGGCGGTCTCGTAATCGTCTCCGCTGACGAGCCCGTTCCCGGTAAGCCACGAAAAGGGCGTGCCGCGGGAGGTGGTGTCGGACTCATAGTTTCCCAGAACGGTTCCGGTTCCGGTGACACCCTCAAAAAAGTGCGCGGATCCCGCGCGGAGGTCGATGAGACCGTGGTTGACCACCCTTTGCGTGAAGCGGAGCCGGGTGCCGCCGGTCGCGGTGATGACCCCGTAATTGGTGACCGCCCCGTTCAGAATCGATTCTCCGCCACAGCCGGAGTCCACGCTGCCGCCGGGCTCCACCAGCAGGGCCCCGCTGAGGGTTCCGCAACACAACAGATGCGCGTTGGTGCGGATGAGGACGGTGTCGGCCGTGAGCGAGCCGGTGAGATCGAGCGTGGCCGGACCGGCGACGTCCACCGCGTTGGCGTTCGCGAGCGCGCCCGTCACGCGGAGCGTTCCATTGGAGACGAGCGTCCGACCCGAATAGGTGTTGGTGCCGTCGAGGACGAGGACGGTGTCGGACCTTTTCACGAAGTCGGCACCCCCGTTGTATTCGCCGAGGTTGCGCACGGTTCCGGCAAGGAGGTGGGCGCTGACCGGCGCGGCGGCGCTGCCGAGGGCGCGGCGGTTGAGGTCGATGACGGCGCCGGTCCCGTTGAGCGTCAGGGTGGCGGTGCCGGTACCGCCTGGCCCTTTGAGGATGTCGCCGTCCGTGAAGAGGGTTCCGCCCGTCAGGGTCAGGACTCCGACGGCGTTGCTGGCTAGCAGGATGCCGTCCGACCCGATGTTCACGGTCCCGCCGCCGAGAATGAAGGATGAGGTGCTGGTGCCGGCACCCGATGTCCGCGCCATGACGAGGCGCTCCGCATCCAGCAGACCGGAGTTGAAATGCAGCGTGTGCGTGGGCGAACCGATCCGCAGTTGTTCGCCGATCGTGACCGTGCTCAGCAGCAGGTCGCAAAGGTGTCCGCGCAAATCGAGGAGGTTGTTGGCGCCCGAACCGCTGGTGCTGCCGCCGGTGCCCAGATTCAGCGCGGCCCGGCCCGCGCCGTCCGCACCGCGGACCGTCAGGGTGCCTGTCGGGGTCGCGAACGTGACGGCCGCGCTGTCCCGCATGCCGGTCCCCAGAAGGAGGGTGTCGACATGGAGGGTGTTGGAGCCCCGCCCGAAGTTTAGGACCTGCTGGGAACCGCGGCCGCCTTCTCCGACGCCCAGTGTGCCTGCGGTGATCGTGTTGGTGGCGGCGAGCAGCAGCACAGACGGATGACCGCCCCGGTCATTGAAGTTCTCGCCAACGCGTACGACGCCGCCGGTGCCGAGATCCGCGACAAACGCACGCAATCCGCTGAGATCCAGTGTGGCGCGGTTGCTGTTGGAAACGTTGGTGACCATCCCGATCTGGATAAGGCCGTCCTCCCGCGTGACGGCCAGTGTGCCTTCGCCCGTGACCGCGGTGACGTTGGTGATCCCGGCTGGCGTGCCGCCCGCAAGGAGGGGGCCGTTGATGGTGAGGGTCCGGCCGGAAGCGATCGTCACACGGTTGGTCAACCCGTCGGCGGAGCCTGCGAGAATCAGATGGCTTGCGGTTTGCGATGCGCCATCGAGGGTGAGATGGCCGACCGCAGTCCCGTCGCACAGGGTGATTCCGCGTGCGGGAGGAAGGGCCTGATCGGCGGCGAGGCAAAGGGTGCCGCCCTGAACGCGGGTCTCGCCAGAAAAGTCGCAGACGGCTTCCAGCGTGAGCGAGGCCGTACCCTCCTTGATCAGATCGCCAGCGGCCGAAAGCGGCGCGGCGATCCGCGCATCCGCGTCGGCGCGCACGGTGAAAGGACCGTAAGGGTGGTGGAGTGCGCCTCCAGGCAGGATGTGTCCGGGTGCGGTGAAAAAGAGATCATTCACGATTTGCGTCGTTCCCGCCGTCACCGTTGCGGAAGCGTCGGCGTCCGCGAAGACCGCATCATTCCCGCTGCCGGACCATGCCGAGCGGACCGGCGAGCCGGAGGCGGAGTCGGACCAGTTGGTGTGAGCGGTGTCCCACGCCCCGGCGCCGCCTTGAAGGCCCTCGCCGTCGGAGGTGTCCCAGTACAAGGTCGCGTACACGTTCAGCGTGAACGGCACGGTGAGGGAAAGACCTTGCGGATCCGTCACCGTCAGTTCGACCGACGTGGTGCCGAACCGCCCGGCTGTGGGTTGCACCCGGATCATCCGGTCACGGCCCTCTCCGGCGAGGACGATACGGTCATCCGGCAGCAGCGCCGGGTCAAGGGAATGCGCGGACACCAGAAGATTGGAGGACTGGCTTTCGGCGTCGTGAACGGTGAAGGCGATCCAGACCGGGTCCGTATCGCGCGGGATCCGTTGGGGCGGGACCGGGTCGATCTGCGGCGCCGTGTTGTGTTCAGACGCGGTGGAGGGCTGAACCCACTCGCCGTTATCCGCCCAGGCGAAGTCCGACGGCCGGCGGACCGGCGATTCAACCGTGAAGTCGGCGTTGGATGCGGTGAACGTGAAGTGGGGGTCGGCAAACCCTTCGGCGGAAAGGGCCACTCCCCGGCATACGCCGCCGGGTTCGCGGTCGGCCACGAGCGCCTGTGCGGCGAAGGTGCGGGAACCGATTGTGAGGGTCTGCGGCCGCAGGCCTTGCGCGATTCGCAGGGTGTGCCCGTTCTCGAGATCGAGTTCCAGATCAATCGCGCTTGCGGTGGCGGCATTCGTCCGGATGGCGAGCACCGGACTTGGCGCCCCCGTGTCGCTCGGAGCGATGACGGTGACCACCAGTTGCGTGCCGACGCCCTGCCAGACGGCGTGCACATTCGCGGCGGGGTGGCGCAAGCCGCCGATTCCGGTGCCGAACCAGCCGAGGTAGGGCGCGCGGCTGCCGGCGTAGGTCTCGTAGGTCACCGGTTGCGGCCCGAGATGGTAGAGGTGGACGTTGGGCCCGTCCGCGTCCGTCGTGCTGATCCGCTGCGCCGCAAGGTTGGCGACAACCTCATGGGGGGCAAAGCCGCAGATCGGTACGGGGGATCCGGACTGCGCCGGAAAATTCCAGATCTGGCGGGATTGGTGCGAGAGGGCGTCGCGCGCGGAGATCACGTCCGCAACGATCCAGATTCCGGGATGCCGCAAAAACGTGACGCCGCGCCGGTGCGTCACCGTGCTGACCGCCTGATTGCCGTTGGTGAACGCATCGTAGTAGCCGGTCCACTTGCCGTTGCCGTAGCCCCCGTCATAGGTGCCCTCGACATAGTCAAAGGTGTCTGAAGTGTGCCACAGGCAATCGCGCGTCACATTCGTCACGGTCGGATTGTAGGTGAACCCGTTGTTCT
Organism: Kiritimatiellia bacterium; assembly: GCA_034003585.1. Classification (GTDB taxonomy): domain Bacteria; phylum Verrucomicrobiota; class Kiritimatiellia; order RFP12; family UBA1067; genus JAPXSY01. The sequence goes on along the minus strand of JAVEYH010000074.1, from coordinate 10,659 downwards.
GCGAGCGGCCGTCCACCGCCACCGTGTTGACCTTGAAGGAGGAGCCCTCGCCTTGAAAGGCGGCGAACCCCGCGTAGTCGTCCGCCTGGCCGGGATCCGTAAAGGTCACGTTGTACGGTGGCGGGCCGGCGGTGGTGAGCAGGCTCCGGCCGAACGCGCAGACCTGAATCCCGTTCTGGTCCTTCTGATTGTGCCCGTTGCCGGGCGGCGTGTTGGCGAAATACAGGAAGTGCGCTTTGCGCGACCAGCCGTTGCGCTGGATGAAGTACCCCGCATACGGGAGCGCCAGCGACGTGACGCGCGGCACGGGCGAACCGCTGTCGAGCAGGCCGAGGTACAGGTCGGCCGCGGTCCGGTCCCTCACCGCGTCCGAAACCGAGGCGCGGAACGCGGCGCGCCACGCCGCCAGACTTGTCTCGTCCTCTTGCCAGAGGGCGGGCGGATTGGGTGCGCAATACGAAGCCATGCGCGGCAGATAGCCCATCGGGGTCTGCATGTGCGCGAAGGCCCGCTGATAGGGGACGAGGCTTGCGATCAGCGAGGCCAGTCCGGGGGTGACCTCGCCTTCCGCCATTTGCTCCAGCGTGAGGATTTTGTCTGCGTCCCCCTCGTTGTAGTTGGGGGAACGCTCCAGCATGGGGCCGTCGGGATAAAACATGTTGCGGGCGTAATCGGCCATGGCGTCATCCGTCTGCCGCGAGAGTTCAGGGGCGGCGCGGAACTCATCCAGGACCTTGGGCAGCAGATAGAGCGAGGTCAGGCCGGAAAGCCGCTGGTTAGGGGTCATGCCCACCCGGTAATAGGCGAAGACCAGGGCTTCCGCCGTATCCGCCATCAGGGAGAGGGCGATGCGGGCGAGGGATTCCTGCGGAACGAGTTCGAGCGCGCCCGGCGCCAGTGCGGTGTCGAGCGGCGCGTTTATCCCGGAAAACCAGTCGCGCTGCGCCGGCACGGCCTCGGGCAGCAGTTTCGCGAACAACGCGATCGCGGCCAGCAGTTCACTCATGCGGCCGCTCTGCCCCAGCACCGGTCCCGCGCGGATCCCCCAGTCCTGCTTCTCGTAAATCATCCAGTAGACCGGTTGCAGCGCCTTGTTCTCCACCAGTTGCAGCGTGGAGACCATGTTCTTGTTGCGCGAAGAGTAGTCATGGAGGATTTCAAACCACTTTCTCAGGATGCGGGATTCCCGCGAGCGGGCCAGCGTGCGGCCGGAACCGGTTGCGGGCGAAGCGGACGGGGCCGATTGTGCCGTATAGGTGACGGTGGTCGGGTTGATGACCGTGACCGGGAACAGGCCGTTATAGGATGTGGGGGTGGCGGCGTAGACGGTCACATACTCGTTGTTTGTGAGGCCGTGCGGCTGCGCGGTCCGCGCGGTGACGAGGGTGTCTGCGCAGGTCAGCGTGAGGGCTTCGCCACTGGCGAGGGAGGCCCCGCGCCAGTACCGGTACAGGAGCGGGCTGGGGAAGGTCATGGAATTGTAGCCGAACAGCGTCTCCAGGGCCTTGTCTTCCAAGGGAGGTTGGTTGGTCCAGGAGATCGGCCCGATGCTGCCGGGTGGACCGGCGATGCCGTAGAGATCGATAAACGGAACGCTCCCGTAGGTGTTTGTCGCCTCATGCAGGTACTGGGCCTCGGTTTTTTCGCCCAGCAGAAAGCCGGCGAGATTTTGCAGGGACCCGGATGATTTGTAACTCTGCTGGTAGAGTTCATGGATGCCGCGCTGTCTCAGGCGCGTCACCTTGTAATCGCGCCACGCCGCCAGAGCGGCCTGAAACTCGGACGCTTGGGCATGCGCCTGGACCGCCTCCAGACCCGGCGCATCCAGATCGAGCCACGCGACGAAATTCGAGGCGAACGCCTGCGGATCACCCGGCACGCGCGAGGGCCCGCAGGAGTAAGGGTGCGCGGGGAGGTTCGCCAGCAGATTGCTCAGAGCCGAGGCGTACAGGGCAAGCGCCGAGTCTCCTGAAGTCTGCGCCGCCGCGTTGGTGACCTGCGCGCCGACAGCCAGCAGCGGTTTGTTCCAATTCGTGTGCGACGGATTGGCGAGGTCCAGCAGTTCGAAAAAGGCGGCTTTTTCCTGCCGCGGCGTTGGTTCCGCGCACAGCGGCGGCAGAAGCAGGCACGTGCATCCCAGCAAGATTCCGAGACGGAACGCGTGTGAACGCAACCCTGTCTTCATGGGGTGAACCTTACGGATGAAGGGCTCGGAGGTTGTGACGCAACCTGAAAACGGAAAGCGTGAAGCGCGGCAGGAGAGTCGTTACAGCCCCATGTCCTCATTGACCACCAGCACATGAAAATCGGTCAGGGTTGGCCGGCTGTCGAGGATGGTGGTGACGTGACAGATACGCTGGGGCGAATCGCAATCGCAGCAGAAACCGGTTACCGCGCAGGGCGTCTGTTTTCCGAGGCGCATGGCGTTCGGCGGCGCGGATCGGTCTTTGATGCGCCGGATGGCCGCGCTCACGTCGCCCTCCACGATTTTGTTGCGTCCCACGACCACGATGACTTTGGCCGGACCGTAAATCATGGCCGCGACCCGGTTCCCGTTGCCGTCGATATTCACGATGCAGCCGTCGAGCGTGACCGCGTTCGCACCGGAAAGGAAAAGGTCGCACGTCTGTTGGCGCTTCATGATCTCGACGCGCTGTTCCGGCGTGAGATCCGGGAACCCGTGGTTCAGGATCTCCTTGCCCTGCGCGGCGAGGTCGGCGGTCAGTTTGAGGTCGGCCACGGAAAGCGATCCGCCGAATCCGACGGTGTGCGCGTCCGCGCTCTGCTCCAGGATGTATCCCGCGGCCTCATGGGCGTGGGCGCAGTACACGGCGGTGAAATGGCGGCGGGTCAGGTTTTCGACCAGCTTGCGGCACTTTTTTTCCGAGACCCAGAGATTCAGTTCACGTGTGCGGTCTAACATAGAGATTCCTTGTTGAAGCGTGCGAAACCGGGTGACGGCACTCTGATTGGAACGTCGCATGAACCGTTCCGGTCACAGGGCGCTCCCCGCGCAATGCCTATGCGTAAAAGGATACATCATTCCTCCGGGCGTTACAACTCCGAACGCCTCCTTTCTCATTCTTCCTTTCTCACAGGGGGCGCCTTGACAACTGCGGAGCGTCCCGTAAGATACGCGTTCACGGGGACTGGGGATCGTCCGGTTCCCGGCGAAAGGGGCGGACGGGGTCATATGCGCGGACGGATTGGGAGAGTGGCGGCGGCGGGGGTGCTGTTGGCGGCCGGGCTGGCGCAGGCGGGCCAGACGGTGTTCCGGCGCGGGATGGACCGGGTCTCGAGTCTGGATCCGGCCATGGCCTCATCGCTGTATGCGGCGCGCGCGGTGCAATTGGTGTACGAGACGCTGTTGGAATACGACTACCGCGCACGGCCGTACCGCCTGATTCCGGGGCTGGCGGCGCGTTTGCCGGAGGTGCACTCCAACGGGTGCGTGTATGTGCTCACGCTCCATCCGGAGGCGCGCTTTCAGCCGGACCCCTGCTTCGGCCCGGACGGTTCCGGCCGGCCGCGCGGACGCCCGGTGACGGCGGAGGATGTGGTGTTCTCGCTCAAACGTCTCGCGGACCGGCGTCTCGCCTCTCCGGGATCCTGGCTGATGGAGGATGCGGTGGCGGGGATGCGCGCCTTTGCCGAGGCTTCCGAAACGGGGCCGGCCACGGATTACGGTTTGCCGGTCAACGGGTTGCGGGCAACGGGCGGGAGGACCGTGCGGATCGAACTCACGCGGCCGATGCACCAGTTCGTCTGGTATTTGGCGATGGCCTACACCGCGGTGGTGCCGCACGAGGCGGTCCGCTGTTACGGCGCGGATTTCGGCTGTCGGGCGGTGGGGACCGGGCCCTACCGGCTGACCGGCTGGAAACGCAATCACCAGATGACCTATACGCGCGATCCGGACTGGCGCGGCTGGCGCGAGGGGCCCGCCGCGGTCGGCGTTCCGGACGGCATGGTGCCGTTTGACCGCGTGGAATACCGGGTCATTGACGATGTTTCCACGCAGTGGCTCTGTTTCCTGGCGGGAGAACTGGATTTCCTGGGCGAGGTGTCGCGCGACAACTGGGATGTGGTGGTGGATGCCTCGGGAGGTTTGGCGGAACCGTTACGGCGGCGCGGCGTGAACCTCTTCGCCATGCCGACGCTGGAGGTGGCCTATGTCGGGATCAACATGGAAGATCCCGTGCTGGGGGGGAACCGCGCGTTGCGTCAGGCGTTGAACTGCGCGTTCGACCGCGCGGCGTGGGTACGGTTCTTCAATAACCGTGCGGTGCCGTGCGACGGGCCGGTGCCGCCGGGCACGGAAGGGAGGCTGGAGACTCCTTTCCCGTATGCGTACAATCTGGAGAAGGCCCGCGCGCTGTTGCGCGAGGCGGGGTATCCCGACGGCACGGATCCCCGGACCGGCCGGCGCCTGGTGCTGAATCTCGATTTGGGCCGCACCTCGCAGGACATCCGCGAGTCCACCGAACTGATGGTCGCCTTTCTGGCTCAGGTGGGCATCGCCCTGAAACCGCAATACCACAACTGGCCCGCTTTCCTGCGCCGGTTGTCGGAACGCCAGTCGCAGATGTTCCGGATCGGATGGGTGGGGGACTATCCCGACGCCGAAAACTTCCTTCAGCTTTTTTACAGCCGGAATGTGTCGCCGGGCCCCAACCGGACGAATTACGTCAACCCCGAGTTCGACCGGTTGTACGAGGCGGCCTGCGCGGCGGGGGACGCTTCGGGCCGCAACCGTCACTGGGCCGCGGCGCAACGGCTGATCCGGGAGGAGTGCCCCTGGATTTTTCTGAGTTATGCGAAAGCCTACAGCCTGTGTAACCCGAGTGTGTTACACTATGCGGCGTCCGATTTCCCGTATGGCACCGAGAAATATCTCCGCACGCGTGCGGGGCGGACACGTTGAGCCGCGGAGCCCGCGATCCCAACCGGATCGGGCAGGCCATCCGGAGGAGGGATTCTTGACCGCCATCATACGATCATGCGGAAAACCGGAGACGATACGGTGCCTCTATCGCGAGACCGCGCAGATCGGGCGGATCGGCATCGTGGGGACCGGTGAGGCGGTGACGCATCTGCTTTTTGAGGTGGACACGCCGCCATCCGCGGCCGAACCGGGTGAGAACCCTTTGCTGCGGGAGGCGTCCCGTCAGGTTGCCGCGTATCTCGAAGGGCGGTTGCGGCGCTTCGATCTACCGCTGGCGCCGGGGGGCACGCTCTTCATGCACCGCGTCTGGGAACGGGTGCTGGAGGTGCCGTACGGCGCCACCGCCTCGTACGGGCAGATCGCCCGCGCGATCGGCCGTCCCGGTGCGGCGCGCGCGGTGGGCATGGCCAACGGCGCCAATCCGATCCCGATCCTGATTCCCTGCCACCGGATCATCGGCGCCGACGGTACGCTGACCGGATACGGGGGGGGGGTGGCGCGGAAGGCCCGTCTGTTGGAGATCGAGAGGAGTCTTTTTTGAAAGGCAACGCCAATAAAGCGGCAGCGGCCCCGTTCTTGTCTGCAAGCCCTATGCAGCCGGAGACCGCAGCGGAGAGCGATGCCTGCCTGTTGAAGTCCTTTGCCGAGGGCGATGCGGCGGCTTTGGAACGGCTGGTGGGCCGGTACCGGTCGGCGCTGTTTTCGTGGCTGCTGGGCATGACTGCGAACCGCGCGGACGCCGAGGATCTCTATCAGGAGGTTTGGGTACGGATCATCCGCCATGCGGCACGGTTCCATGACGTGTCCTTCAAGGCCTGGATGTGGAAGATCGCGCGCAACCTGCTGATCGACTTCCGTCGCAAGCGAAAACCGGTCGTGAGTCTGGACGCGGTTTCGCATGAGGAGGACCGGCCGCTGATCGAACAGGTGGCGGACACCGGGTCCGGACCGCTTGAAACGGTGGAGCGCGGGGACCTGAAGGCGCGCGTGATGTGTGCGGTCGGGGCGCTGCCCGACGTGCAGCGGGAGGTGTTCCTGATGCGGGTGCAGGGCGATCTGCCTTTTCATGAGATCGCGAAGACGCTGGACATTCCGCTCAACACGGCGCTTGGGCGGATGCACGACGCCATGACGAAACTGAAACGGATGCTGGCCGAGGAGAGCTGGACATGAAGCCGCAAAACACATTCGACGAGATCGCCGCGTTGGAGCGCGAGGCGGAGACGCTCGCGCCGCGGGTCCGCGAGGCGTTCCGCCGGGCGGGCGGTCCCTCCGCAACTGTGGAGGAGGCCATTCGCAGGGAGGCGGCACGCGTGGCCGCGCGCGCCCGGGTACGGTCCGTATGGCCGCTTCACCGGTCGCTGGCCGCCGCGGCGGGTCTGGCGCTGCTGCTGGCCGCCGGCGGTCTTCTGCTGATTTCTCCGCAGACCTACCGGGCGACGGCTGTGCGTCAGGCGGTGCAGTCGAAAATGCGGCCCGAGGGCGGAGCCCCGGAGGATGCGGCAGGGTTCGCCCGGCTGCTGCTGAACATCCAGGGTCTGGATGAGGAGGCGTTCGTCACGGAGGGGGCATCGGAAGCTCTTTGGCAGTAGACCAGAGTTTCTCGATCGCGTAATACGCCCGCGCCTCAGGCGAAAAGACGTGCGCCACGACGTGGACATAGTCCACCACCACCCAGCCGCTGTCGGGCTCGCCGGATTTGCGATAGGTGGTGACCCCCAGCGCCTTCATGCGGTGCTGGGTTTCGGCGATCAGCGCTTTGAGATGCGGGGCCGAGGTGCCGGTAGCCACCACATAAAAATCGGTAACGGACGACATGCCGCGCACATCGAAGATGCGGATCGCTTCCGCCTTTTTGGACTCGAGTGCCGATGCCGTTTCGAGCGCAATCTGTTCCGAGTTAATGGTCACTTCTCCTTTGCTGTCCGGTAAAGTCCGCGGGTGCGGATATAGGCTTCGACCTCAGGACAGACAAGATACCGGATTGTTCTGCCTTCCGCAATTCTTCTTCGGATCTCCGAGGCGGAAACGTCGAAAAGCGGTCCCCGGATCACGTTCGCCAGCAGGCGGTCCCGCACCTCCCGCGGAAAGGAGAGTGTCTCCTCAGGGAGTTCCCGCACATCCAGACCCGGCCGCTCGACGGTGATGACCTCGCACAGGTCGAGCATCGCCCCGGCCTGACGCCAATGGCTCAGCCCGCACAGGGCGTCCATGCCGATGATGAAGGCGAAGCGGTCGTCCGGACACCGCGCGCGCAACGCGCGCACGGTGTCGATCGCATAGGAGACGCCCCCCCGGTCCAGATCGAGCGTGCTGGCTTCGAACAGCGGATCGCCTTGAATGCTCAGCCGGACCATCGCCAGGCGGTCGGCGTCGGGGGCGAGGTCCGACGCGCCGATTTTGAAGGGCGACACGCAACACGGCAGCAGCAGCACGCGATCGAGGGCGAAGGCTTCCGCGGCCGCGCGGCCGATCAGCAGATGCCCCAGATGGATCGGGTTGAACGTGCCGCCCAGAATACCGATGCGTGCCATGAGAACCTCCCGGATGCGTTCAGCCGATCACGTGTTCCGTTTCGGCGTCGAAAAACAGCGCGTGCCGCATGTCGAGCGGAAAGTCCGCCGCCGCGCCCGGCGTCAGGACGCGGTCCGGATGAACGCGCGCGGTCAGCCGCGTCCCGCCCTCGGCCACAAGCTGGACAAAGGTCTCCGCGCCCATGGGCTCCACGCCATCCACCGTGCCGCGCAGCGACGCGCCCCCGGCCGCGTCATCGGTCCCCAGGGCTTCCGGCCGGAATCCCAGCAGCACCTCGCGGTCCGCGGCCCGCGCCAGCGACGGCATGGCGGCAGGCGGCACGGGCAGCCGGGCCTCCGGCGCGTACTGAAACCGCAGCGTGCCGTCCTGTCGGACCAGTTTTCCGCGCAACACATTCATGGGGGGCGTACCGATGAATCCCGCCACGAACCGGTTGGCCGGCCGGCGGTACACCTCCATCGGGCTGGCGGCCTGCTGGATGGCGCCGCGGTGCATCACCACAATCCGGTCTCCCATGGTCATGGCTTCCGTCTGATCATGCGTCACATACACCATGGTCGCCGCGAGACGGCGGTGCAGGCGCCGCAACTCTCCGCGCATCTCCACACGCATTTTGGCGTCCAGATTCGAGAGCGGTTCATCGAACAGGAACACCTTGGGTTGGCGCACAATGGCGCGGCCCACCGCCACCCGCTGGCGCTGTCCGCCGGAGAGCTGTTTGGGCAGCCGCCGCAGCAGGTCGTCCAGTCCCAGAATGCCGGCCGCCTCCCGCACGCGCTCCGCGATCTCGGCGCGCGGGAGCCCGCGCAGCTTCAGCCCGAATGCCATGTTCTCGAAAACGGTCATGTGCGGATAGAGCGCGTAGTTCTGGAACACCATGGCCACGTCACGGTCTTTGGGCGGCACGGCGTTCACGCAGCGGTCACCGATGCGGATCGTTCCGGACGTGATCTCCTCCAGGCCCGCGATCATCCGCAGGGTGGTGGACTTGCCGCATCCTGACGGTCCCACGAGCACCAAAAACTCGCCGTCGCGGATGGTGAGCGTGAACCGGTCCACGGCCAGCCCGCCGTCCTCGTATCGCTTGCAGACCTCGTTGAGTGTGACTTCAGCCATGTCTCTCCCGTGAAGGCCTTCCTACAGCACCAGGCGCACGCCAGGCACTTGTTTGATCTCCGCGTCCAAGCGCAGGTGCTCTTCCCGGTCTTCGAGCCTCACCGAAACGCGGAACGCGCGGTAACGCCCCGCGCGCGAGTCCTGCGAGACGGCGAGCGGCGAGGTGACCCGGTAGGCGGCGATCCGCCCGGCCAATTCGGCCCCGGCATCCGCCGCGGTTTCAGTGAGAATCCGGAAATGGAACTCCGCGGGGTAGGCGGACGTTTGCGGCGCGGGTGCGTCGGCGCGGTTTTTCCGGATGGGGGGGCGTTTCCGGTTCATGGGACTCCCTTGGCCGGGGTCGCGGCCCGGCAGCAGGCCGACGCGAGCAGCTCGCGCGCATGGCTTTCAATGACGCTGGTCAACCCCTTGCCGCCCAGCATACGCGCGATCTCATCCACCCGGCCCGCCTCGTCCAGCGTCGTGATGCGCATCCGGGTCCGGCCCCGGACCACCTCTTTGGTCACCACCACGTGACGGTGCCCGTAGACGGCGGATTGCGGCAGATGGGTGATGGAGATCACCTGGTGGGTTTCCGCCACGCGACGCATTTTTTCTCCCACCACCCGGCCCACCTCGCCACCGATGTTGGCGTCGATCTCGTCAAACACCAGCACGGGGATCCTGTCGTGCGACGCGAGCACCGCCTTCACCGCGAGCATAACCCGCGCGATCTCGCCGCTGGAGGCGATGGCTTTGAGGGGCCGCATCGGCTCGCCCGGGTTAGGCGCGAACCCGAAGGAGACGGTGTCCGCGCCGTCCGGTCCCGGCGGACAGGAAGTCAGATCCGCGGTGAAGCCTGATTTCAGGAAGCCCAGATCGTGCAGTTCCCGGGTGATCGCGCGGGCGAGCGCGATGGCCGCGCGCGCGCGGGTTTTCGAAAGTGCCGCGGCCTGTTCCGTGAGCGTGCCGGTCGCGGCCGCGATCGCCTGGCGGAGCGCGTCGGCCTGTTCGGTGCGCGTGGCGAGATCCCGCAGCCGTGCCTCGCTCTTTTTCAGGGTGGCCAGCACCTCATCCACCGAAGGGCCGTACTTGCGCTTCAGCCGCTGCACCAGCGCCATGCGTTCTTCAAGCCGGCCCAACGTTTCGGGATCGGCCTCGATCCGGCTCAAACAATCACTGACGGCGCGGCCGAGCTCCTGGATCTGCACGGCCGCATTCCGCGCCTCGGTAAGCCAGCCGGTCGCCTCCGGCAGAAGCCGCGCCAGGTCCGTCAGATGCGTCTGAACCGCGACCAGTCCGGCGAACACAGTCTGCTCGCCATCGGTGAGGCCTTCCGCCACGGCGTTACCGAGTGCGAGAATCTGTTCGGCATGGGCGGCCTGGGCGTGCCGCGAAACCAGATCCTCCTCGTCCGCATCCGTGAGCTGGGCGCGGGTGATCTCCTCCATGATGAATTGCAGCCGTTCGGTTTCCGCGTCGAGGTCCGGGGCGTCATGCTGCAATCCGTTGAGACGCGCCTCCAGCGCCTGCAGGGTCTGCCAGGCCGCGGCGCAGGCTTCGCGCTGCGGCACACAGTGCCCGTACGCGTCCAGCACCTCCCGTTGGAACGAGGAGTCCAGCAGCGACTGGTGGTCATACGGACCGTGGATGTCCACCAGCAGATTCCCCAGCCTGCGGAGCGTCTGGACGGTGGCGGGCGAATCGTTCACGAGACAGCGCCCGGCGCCCGAAGCGGAAACCGAACGGCGCACCAGTAGCGTGCCCTCTTCGCAGGGCGGCAGCCCCGCGGCATCGAGCAGCGCATCCGCCTCACGCGTGTCGGCGAGCGCGAACCCCGCTTCCACCCAAGCCTCGGACGCGCCCTCGCGGATGGCCGACTTGTCGGCGCGCCCCCCCAAAACCAGGTCGAGCGCGCCCATGAGCACGGATTTGCCCGCGCCGGTTTCGCCGGTGATGATGTTGAGGCCGGGGCCGAACGTGACTTCAGCCTCTTCCACGATCGCGAGATGTTTGACTGACAGGTGAGTGAGCACGGCAATTCATCAAATCCATCGGATTCAGAATCAGATGGCGGAAGTGTA
>JAVEYH010000073.1:0-17225 GCA_034003585.1 Kiritimatiellia bacterium | reverse complement strand
TCCCAGCCGTCCGGCATGCGGTCGGTCTTGACCACCGCGCCGCCCGCGCCCCAGGCCACATCGCTGTCCGGCGTCTTCGGGTGGGTGGAGTAGATCGACCAATCCGCAGTCTTCACGGCCGCGTTACCGTCGCCGATGGCGCCGGTGCAGCCGTTGAGGCGCAGTTCGGCCATGTATTTCATCAGCAGGTATTCGTCTTTGGAAGTGAAGCGCCGCGTGTTCGGCGCGGTGATCACGCCTTCGGCGGTCAGCCCGGCGACCCACTCCGGGAAGCGCTGCGGGTTGGAGAGCGGGTTGACGGTGCCGGCCCACGCCGTGCGCGGGTCGAAGCCGAACTCCTGCATCACCTGGTTGTGGACGATCACCGCATCGACCGGTTCCACGCTGGCCACGATCTCCGTATCCAGACCGGTGGCGGGGCGGCCGACCGCGACCGGCGCGGTGTCATCGCCGTACCGGTAGGGGAGCGTCAGGCCTTCGACCTCGCCGAGCGCCTCGCCCGCGAGGACCACGGCCGCCTCGGGCGCCAGCACCTGAAGACCGCTCTCGAGGGTCACCAGCAGGCGGGGCACCAGGGCGTAAGCCATGTAATCGCCGTCCGGGTTGTCCATCGTCACATTCAGCCCGTCGCGCGAATCGTTCGGGTTCAGGCCGCGCAGCACTTCCCAGCCGTCGCACATGCCGTCGCCGTCCGTATCCCAATGGATCGGGTTGGTGCCGATCGTCAGCTCCTCGATGTCGCTCAGGCCGTCGTTATCCAGATCGCGGTTGACCGCCGCGCCGGTCGCGGAATCGGTCGCGGGCACGGTCGGGTCAAAGGCGGAGGTGATGTTTCGGGTGGGAATGAGGGTGCCGACCGCGATGTTGGTGGGCGTGTAGGCCATGCCGGTGACACCGTTGACCTTGGAGTTATACCAGAAGTAATACTCCCAGCCGTCCGGGAAGAGATCGCCGTCCGTGTCCTGCAGGGTCGGATTGGTCGGCCGCTCGCAGTCGCGGCTGGTCTCGTTCTCGCCGAAATCGTCGTCGGAGTTGAACAGCGCGCTGTTGAGTCCGGGGTGGAAACCGCGCACCTCCAGGAAGGCGGTGAAGGGATCGCCGACCGTGGCGAAGACATTCGAAATCCCGCCGATGATGGCGCCGCCGCCGCTCGCCGCGCCGGGCAGGAAGTCGCCGACCTCATTGCCGGCCGCATCCTTGTCGCGGTTGAAGTCGCCGACGGGCGTGAGCTCGACCGGCATCTCGCCGGTCGTGCCGGCCGTGCCGCCGTCGGTCCCGCCGCTCGCGATGGCGGGCAGGTTGTACTGGGTCGCGATCTTATCGGGAATCCCGTCCTGGTTGATGTCGCCGCAGTTGTCGGCCGCGCGGTACTCGCGGCTGAAGATCGCCTGGATGATGCGGATGTCCACCGCCTCGGTGCCGCCCGCGGAGGCGGGCAGGGTGACCGCCGTGGTGGGGCCGGCCTGCGAGGGCAGCAGATCCTGGGCCGGCAGGCCCTGGTCCTCGCCCACCCACACATAGAAGAAGCTGTCGAACAACTGCTCGGCTCCCGGGATCGCGACGCCCTCGTTGTTGAAGTTCGTCACGATGTACGAACCGGAGAGGCCCGTCTTGTACGGCACGGCGCGGAGGGCCGCCGACGAGACGCCGGGGCCGTAAGTGAAGAAGTAGGTGTTGTTGCGGTTGATGCGGCCGAGGGCGTCCTCCGAGAAGACCTGGCCGTTGCCCAGACCCGGCGCGCCCCAATAGTTGGCTTCGAAATTGGGTCCGATCGGCGTGACGATCACGCTCTTGGCCGGCGCGATCTCCACTCGGAAGGTCACCTCATCGCGTCCGCCGTCCTTATCCTGGGCCACCACGCGCACGGTCATGATGCCCGTGGCGGTATACGTGTGCGGAACGGATCCCGAACCGCCGGTGACCGTCTGGCTGGAGCCGTCGCCGAAATACCAGGTCACGGTCATGCCGGGCAGGTCCGCGGGCACATCCTGCACATCCCAGTAATAGTTCCAGACCGTTCCCTGCGGGATGGTGTACGAGATCTCGGTGGTGGTCGCGGAATTCACCGGGGTCCGGATCACGGGCGTGGCGTTGGCGACCTGCACCACTCCCGGCACCAGTTCGGTATAATGGGCTGTGGCCGCCGCCGTGCCGGTCACCGACGGGGTGACGGTGAACCCGTTCATTTCGGAGGCCACGGTGCCGTCGCGCGCGCTGACTTTGACGCTCTTGAAGACTTCGCCCGCGCGGAACTCGACTACATTGGTCGCCAGCAGGATCGCCCCGTTGGCGTCACTGGCGGGCGGGGTGACCGTCAGCAGCACCGTCACCTTGTTCGTGAAGGCCTCGGAGAGTTCGACATCGATCGAGCCCGTGCCCGTGGAGGTCGTTTCCGTCAGGATCCCGGCGGGCGGGCGGACGTAGACCGTGGGATCCGGCGGGGGCGGAACCACATTCACCTTGAAGGCGATGCGCGTGGTCTTGCCGCCGTCCTTGTCCGTCACCTGCAGCCGTACGATCTTTTCGCCGAGCGAGGCGTAGGTGTGGAACGTCTTGCCGATCAGGCCGTTGGTCACGCTCTGCGTGGCGCCGTCGCCGAAATCCCAATCCAGGACCAGGCCGGTGGAATCGGCCACCACATCCTCGACCGTCCAGGCGAAACCGAACGACCGGCCCATGGGAATCGCGTTGTAGGGGGCCACGGCGGCATTGGTGTAGGCCTCGCTCACGGTGGCGTATCCGCTCGGCTCCAGGATCGCGGGGATGACGTTCTGCACGCGCACCGTTCCCTGGCGCACGTCCGTGTAGTAGTTGGAGGCGGCGGGCGTGACGATGACCGGGTCCAGCGTGATCCCGTTGATGCTGCTGTCGGCGGTGCCGTCCAGCAGGCTGAAGGGGATGTCGCCGGACTGCAGGTCGCCGTTGGCGATGGTGATGAGGTTGGTGGTGCCCAAGAGCAGGTTGGCCTGGCCGTCCGGCAGGGTCTTGAGGCTGACCTGCATGCTCTGGTAGAAGGACTCCGAAAGGACCAGCCGCACCCAGCCGGTGAGCGGGGTCGGCGTTTCCGCGTAGGTGGCGGTGTTGGTGGTGCCCGTCGAGAACAGCAGCGAGAGTTTCGGCGCCGGGATGGGATCCTCGACCGTGACCGTCATCGTGATGACGGCGGAGTCGCGGCCGTCCTTATCCGTGGCGAAAACCGTCACCGTGCGCGGGCCGTTGCTGGTGTAGGTGTGGAAGATCTCGCCGAAGTACCCGTTGGTGGTCACCGGCGCGGAACCGTCGCCGAAATCCCAGGTGACGGTCATGCCCGTCAGATCGGCGGCCACATCCGAGACGCTCCAGGTGAAACGCTGCGGCGTGCCGCGCTTGGCCGTGGCCGCGGCGCCGTTGAGGGGTGAGGTCACGACCGGCGCGACGTTGGCCACCTTGACGACGCACGGCACGCTTTCGCCGCTGTACCAGGCGTCGATTACGCCATTGGTGATCACCGGCGTGATCGTGATACCGAAAAGCTCGCTGACATGGATGCCGTCCGGCACGCTGAACGCGACCGTGTCCGACTCCTGATTGCCCGCGCGCACGCGGACATACTTGGGCGTCTCGCTGAAAATCACGTTGTTGCTCTGCGGGCCGCCGTTGAGCGTCGTGTCCAGCCGCACCCAAACGTCCTCCGTGTGGGTCTGCGACAACCGAACCCGCAGGGCGCCGGTGCCGAGGGCGCCGGTTTCGGGCAGGGTCTGCTCATTGTACGGCGCGGGAGCGGTCGGCAGCAAAACCGAGACATAGGGTTCCGGGGCCAGGGTCACCACGATCTGGCGGGTCTCGGCGTTTTGGACGCCGAGGCTCGCGTTGTTGCCGTAATCCTGCGTGCCCTGCAAAAAGACCGTGTTGGTGCCGACCGTAAGGCCGGTGATCTGGAAGGCGGCGTCGGTCGCACCCTCGGGGATCGTCAGCAGTTGGGACTTGACCCCGTTCAGGTTCACATCCCCTTGCGCCACCGAGTTGGAAACCCACACGTAACAGCTCACCGTGCGTCCGGCCGAAACCGGATTGGCGGCGGAGACGGCCCAGGTCACCGACTCGCCGACCTGCACCGGCGAAGGCATGGAGCTGAACTGCAGGGTTTTGATCCCCACGGAGCGGTAACTGAAATCATAATGCGTCGGGTCATTGCCGGGCAGTTCGAGATAGGTGGGCGCCGTAGTGCGGAAACGCCAGGTCGCGTTGCTGGAAGGGTCGCTCACGCGCACGATCTTCCAGTCCTTCCAGTCGAACCCGTACGGCACGCCGAACACATCGCTGCCGTCCGAACCCGCGATCTTGAGCTTCGAGACCATGTCCCCTTCACGGATGCGGTAGGTGAAGGTGACGCGCGTCTTCTGCCCCACGCCGTCCGTGAACCGCTCGACATCCGTCTGATTCTCGAGCGTGGCCCACGACTCCTCCTCCGCGGCCAGATTCATGCGCAGACGGGGCATGGCGACCGGTCCGACCGCCGTGTTCGTGAGCATGAAATTGCCCCACAGGCGCAGTTCGACCGGGATCGCGGTCCCGACGCTGCTGAGCGTCTTGTTCGTGATACTCAACGAGGTGAGCACCCCGATCAGATCCCCGTTCGCGGGCGGGAAGAACTGGGCCCGGGCTGTCAACCCCGCCCACAAAACCCCGCAAACCACCCAAGGCAACACAGACTTGTTGAATCTCGTTTTCATATCCGTTGTTTTCATGCCACGCCTCCTGTCCATACAAAAATGATCCGAACCCGCTCACACGGGCTCACGGCGCCGCGGGTGCCCCTGCGGCCGGCCTGGCCGTTCCATCGGCCACCTTCCTGTTGTCGCGCTCCTCGGCCAGCATCCGCTGCCGGACCCGCTCCCGGGCCTGAGCCAGATTGTCGCCGATCTTCCCGATCATCTCCTGATTGGCGTTCTCAAGCCGGTTCCACTCCGGATCCTTCGCCAACGCCGCCCTGACCGCGGCCTCGTCGGCGCCCTCCGGCAGTTCCGAACGCACGCGGTCAATCATCACCCGCATCCGTTCAACCACCTCGGAGCGCCCGCCCGCAAGCCGCGCCTGCTCCCTCCGCAACTCCGCGAGGCCGGCGCGATACGCCGCGTCCGCCATCCGGTTCGTGGTGACCTCCGGCAGGGCCTCCCCGGAGGGCGGCTGACGCCTCGAACACCCGGTCAGAAAAAAAAGGGGGAAAACGATTGACAGGAATGCCGTTCCGAAGCGGACCGCCACACCACACTCTCGGATTTTCCAACCGCTACACTCGAAATTTACCCGCATTTCACTCGCTTCCCGGTCCGTTTCAAGCCGTTGCGGCCACCCCCCGTCACGCCAAGGGCAGACAACGCCGTGATTGTTGTAGCTTATCATGCCTAAAAGAGGTCGGGCAAGCCCCATTCAATAGAAAAAGAATTTTGGGGTTGCTTACACCCGTACGCATGCGTTATCATGAACGCACTATGACCCAAGACCGGACCAACAATGTGGCCGCCGAGACGCTGGTGCTCGCCGACGGGGAGAACCAGCAAAGTCTATTGCGTGTCCGCCGCATCAAACTGCTCGTGATCAGCGGGCCGCTCCAAGGGCGCGAATTCCTGGTCAACCGCGACACGTTCACCATCGGGTCGGGCAGTCACAATGACCTGATCATCGAGGATTCGACCGTCTCCAAGCGCCACTGCGAGATCGTGGTGGAGCAGAGCGGGTACCTGATCCGCGATCTGGAGAGCACCAACGGCACCCTCGTGCAGGGGGTGCGCGTCTCCTCCGCCCACCTCCCCCCCGGCTCGGAGATCCAGCTCGGCAAAACCCGCATCGTCTTCTGCCCGCTCCAGGAGACCCACGACATCCCCCTCTCCAACCAGGAGGCGTTCGGCTCCATGATGGGCCGCTCCGTGCCCATGCGACGCATTTTCTACCTGGCCGAGACCTACTCGCCGGCCGATGTCACGGTCATGATCACCGGCGAGACCGGCACCGGCAAGGAGATCCTCGCCGAGGAGATCCACAACCACTCCTCGCGCGCCGACAAGCCGTTCATCGTGATCGACTGCGCCGCGATCTCCAAGGAGCTGATCGAGAGCGAGCTGTTCGGCCACGTCAAGGGGGCCTTCACCGGCGCCAACGCGGACCGCCAGGGCGCCTTCGAACTGGCGGATGGCGGCACGGTCTTCCTGGATGAGATCGGCGACCTCTCCCCCGACCTCCAGCCCAAACTCCTGCGGGTGCTCGAAAAACGCGAGATCCGCCGCGTCGGGTGCAACAAGGTGCGCAAAATCAACGTGCGCATCATCTCCGCCACCAACCGCAACCTGGCGAACGAGGTCAATGAAGGCCGCTTCCGCGAAGACCTCTATTACCGCCTCTCGGTGGTCCATCTCGAACTGCCCCCGCTGCGCCGCCGCCGCGAGGACATCCCCCTGCTGATCAAACGGTTCCTCACCGACCTGCACGGCGAGGACGCCCTCAGCCAGCTCGCCGATGTCGACCGCACCATGGAGGTCCTCAAACGCCATGAGTGGCCAGGCAACGTGCGGGAGCTGCGCAACCTGATCGAACTGGCCTTCTACAGCGAGCGCCGCCCCGTGGACCTGAGCGCCTTCCTCAGCCTCGGCAACCTGCGCGCCGGCCGCAAAAGCAGCGAGCCGGAGGTCAGCTTCGTGACGGACAAACCCTTTAAGGACGCCAAGAACGACCTGATCGAGGAGTTCGAGAAGACCTACCTGAATGACCTGCTCGCGCGCAACAAGCAGAACATCTCCCGCTCCGCCCGCGAGGCCGGCATCGAGCGCGCCTACCTCCAGCGCCTGATCCGCAAGTACGGCATGCGCGAGTGAGACGGAGAGGCGCGGAACGCTTCGCCGCAGCGGTCCCGCCCCCTGCTCGCGATGGGCTCTCGTCGATAACTTGAGCGTTGAACGTTAAAAATATTCTTTTCCCCCTCTTCCTCTCCTCCCCGCTGCCGCGCCGTATTTGGGAAGCGGTACCCGTTCCCGTAAACGAGAAATCGTGAATGCGTACGGGAACGTGTACGAGGACGAGAACGAGGACGGGGACGGGGACGGGGCGTAACGGGGCATCCGTTTTCTGCCCGCGAATCTCCGCGAAAGGGATTGAATTTCTTTCGGCTGAGTACCGCCGTCGTTCATCACTAAGAAATTCAACCCATAATTCCGCCTTGTTCCTCAACGGGTCTCGATGTGTCTTTTTGACTAAACTCGCAGCCGCAGTACGACTGGCGGTAGAGCCCGAACTCCGACGCCAGCCGCAGGCTGCGCAGGAACCCGTCGTTCTTTTTGAAGTCGATCGCGAGGAACCGCCCGGCGTCAACCGCGCGCCCGGCCTCGAACAGGGTGGCCGTGCGTTTGTGCGGACTCACGGAGAGCGAGGTGGTGAACCCGTCAAACCCTCGCTGCCGCATGAGCTCGGCGGTCCGGCAGAGGCTGTAGCGGAAACAGCGCGCGCAGCGCGGCCCCCGCTCGCGCGCGCCCTCCAGCCCGCAGGCGGCGCGGGCCAGCCAGTCGGCATGGTCCGGCGCCTCCACCAGCAGCGGCACGGCGAGACGGTCCGCCAGACGCTCCACCGACTCCAGGCGGCGCCGGAACTCCGCGTGCGGCGCGATGTTCGCGTTGGCGTAGAAGAGGGTCACCGTATGCCCGAGTTCCCGAAGCGTCAGGACGCAGTGGCTCGCGCAGGGCGCGCAGCAGGTGTGGAGCAACAGGTTCATGCCACGCGCACGCTCCCATATTCGCCGTCATACCCGCCCTCGCGGATCACCCGGCCCTCGCGCACGCTGCGGATGGCCTCCCCGATGGCGCCCAGGGCGCCGAGGGTTCGCGCGCCGGCATCCAGCAGCAGCGGCAGTTCGGGCCCCGCCCGCTCAAGGAGCGCCTGATACGCGGCGGCGACTTTTTTGGAGCCGGGCGCCGTGCCGAGTTGCTGCGACAGCAGCTCAGGCAGCGGCACCATGTGGCGGAAGGGCGTGCGGCGGGCGCGGGAGGGGTCCGCCGCGTCCTGGCGGCGCTCCAGCTCCGCCACCCGGTGGAGCACGCCGATGGTGACCGGCTTGCCGCAGGCCGGGCAGAGGCTGCCGCAGGCGAGGCTCTCCTCCGGCGTCAGGCGCACGCGGCAGGCGCGGTGGCCGTCGAGGAAATACTTCCCCTCCTCGGGAAAGAGATCCACCGTGCCGCCGTACGCCGCGGGATCGCCGGTACGCAGGGCGTGGAGGATCGCGTCATAGGCCGGCTCGCCGTAAAAGACGGTGGCGTTGCGCCCGAGATTGGCCGGCGAGTGCAGGTCCGAGTTCGACACCAGCGTCAGCCGGTCGAGACAGCGGATGCGCCGGTTCATCGGCACGTCCGAGGAGAGGCCGGTCTCGGCCGCGAACACATGCGGCGCGAGATCGCCGAAGCACGCCTCCGGCGAATCGAAACCCGATTTCGCGCCGAGCAGGGAGAACCACGGCGTCCAGATGTGCGCCGGGATCAGGGCCGCGCGCGGATCGCACTCCAGCAGCATCGTGAGCAGGTCGCGGGGATCCAGGCCGAGAATGGGCCGCCCGTCGGAGAGGATGTTGCCGACCCGCGCAAGCCGCTCGTTCAGCGCGGCGGCCGCCTCGAAGGAGGGCAACAGCACCAGGCTGTGGACTTTGCGGCACGCGCCGTCACGCCGGTAGATGCTGCTGATCTCGCCGGTCAGCATGAAGCGCACCGGACCGCGGCAGCTTTCCGGCACGCCGCTTCCCGCCGCCTCGCGCAGGGCGGGCTTGAGCGCGAAGAGGCCGGGCGCGTCCTCCGTGAGTTTGGCGCGCAGCTCGGTCAGCCAGGCGGGGTGCGTGCAGTCGCCGGTGCCGCAGACCCCGACCCCCTTGAGCCGCGCCCAGCGGAAGAGGCCCTCGGGGGTGCACGCGGGGCTGGTCGCGCGTGAGTAGTGCGAGTGGATGTGCAGATCAGCGTAATAGGGAGTGGTCGCAGGCGGCACGGGTTCGGCCCTTTCTCGTAACGGGTTGGGGGAGCGGCTCAGACCCACATCAGCCGGTCGAGCGAACGGTACTGGATCGCCTCGGAAATATGATTCGGGCCGATGGTTTCGCTGCCGGCCATGTCGGCGATGGTGCGCGCGACCTTGACGATGCGGTCGTAGGCGCGCGCGCTGAAGTTCAGTTCGGTCATCGCCATTTTGAGCAGATCCGCGGCCTCGCCGCTCAGCGGGCAGAAGGTCTGGACCTCACGGGTGCCCATGGCGGCGTTGCAGGTGACGCGCGGCAGATCCCGGAAGCGCTCGCGCTGGCGCGCGCGGCAGGCGGCCACGCGCCCGCGGATCGTTGCCGACGCGTCGCCCCGCGCGAGCCCGCTGAGATCCTGATAGCGCACCGGCGGAACTTCGATATGGATGTCGATGCGGTCCAGCAGCGGCCCCGAGATCTTGTTGCGGTACGCCTGGATCTTCTGCGAGGAGCAGCGGCACTCGCGTTTCGGGTCACCCGCGTAGCCGCAGGGGCAGGGGTTCATCGCGGCCACGAGAATGAACTGCGAAGGGAAGTCGAGGGTGGCGGCCGCGCGCGAGATCGTGACGTGGCCGTCCTCGAGCGGCTGGCGCAGCACCTCCAGCACGTTGCGGTGGAACTCCGGCAGCTCGTCGAGAAACAGCACGCCGCGGTGCGCGAGGCTCACCTCGCCGGGGAGCGGGTGCGTGCCGCCGCCCAGCAGGCCCGCGTCGGAGATGGTGTGGTGCGGCGCCCGGAAGGGACGGTGCAGGATCAGGGCCTGATGGCTCTTGAGGGTGCCCGCCACACTGTGGATGCGCGTGGCCTCCAGCGCCTCGTCGAGAGTCATCTCCGGCAGGATCGAGGCGATGCGCCGCGCGAGCATGGTCTTGCCCGCGCCGGGCGACCCGATCATCAGGATGTTGTGCCCGCCGCTGACCGCCACCTCGATGGCGCGCTTGGCGGTCTCCTGCCCCTTGACGTCCGCGAAGTCCTCGGTGTGGCGGCGGTCGCGCCGCACGAGTTCGGCGAGGTCGACTTGGAAGGGGTTCAGGCTCAGTTTGCCCGCCAGGAAATCAATGGCCTCGCGCAGGTGGCGCACCGGGTAGACATCGATGCCCTCGGCCACCGCGGCCTCTTCGGCGTTGTCGGCGGGCACGAGAATGCCGCGCTTGCCTTGGCGGCGCATTTCGAGGGTCACGGGCAGCACCCCGCGCACGCGCCGGACCTCGCCGCTGAGCGCGAGTTCGCCGATCAGGGCGTACTGGTCGAGGTGCGGAAGCTCCGCCTCGCCGGTGGCGGCCAGCAGGCCCGCGGCGATCGGCAGATCGTAGACCGGCCCCTCTTTGCGGATGTCCGCGGGCGCGAGGTTGATGGTCGTGCGGCCCAGCGTCGGACGGAACCCCGAGTTGTTCATGGCGGTCCAGACGCGGTCCTTGCTCTCCCGCACCGCCGCGTCCGGCAGGCCCACGATCACGAACTGCGAATCGCCCCGCCCGGCATTGACCTCGATTTCGACCGCATACGCATGAACCCCATACACGGCGCCTGAACAGACACGGGCTAGCATGTGCCACTCCTTTACGCGAAATTGAGGTGCCAGTGTAATGCCATCTTCTGACGGAAGCAACCCCCGAACGCGGGCAGGCCGTGTTCGGGAAGGGGGAGTGAGGATTTAGGAATTAGGAGTTGTAACACCCTGAAGGCAAAGGGATTGAGCCATCTGACATGCTGATGCTCGGGATTCTCTTTAAAGAAAGACGCCTGTTCCCCAACAATTCTATTGTTCAAAGAGGCACATTCGAAATCGCTATCGCTATCGGGATCGCTATCGAATCCCGGCGCCTTTCATCGATTTCGGTCCCGATATCCGATTACTTAGAATGACTCCACTCCGCCACACGCTTCGACAGCCTCTCCATCTCGCCGCCCGGGGTGACGTGGGCGAAGTACACCTCGTCGGCGAGGGCGGCGACGATCTCGTTGCGGCGCTCGGCAAGAGCGGCTGTGACGCGGGTTTCCGCGTCGGGAAATGCGGAGAGGATCAGTAAACGGCCCTCGGCAAACGGCTGACGCCATTCCGGCGGAATGCGTTTGGGCAACGCACGGGCCGGGCAGATGATGATGGGCTGCTTGCCGCGCAGAAGCACCAAGAGGCATTCCTTCTCAACGGGCGAGTGGAAGCCGCTGATCCCGCAGCGCCCCTCATCCCGCCAGCGGGCGGCTTGGTCGTAGGCCGCGAGGATCGCGCTGCCTGGACAGCGGGCGGAACAGAAAAGCGCGGTCTTGGGCAGGGATAACAGATCGAGGTTGCCGAGGGCGGACAAAGAGGATGGTGCGGCGGCACCCAAGCGGGATAGCAGAATGGCGGGATAGCCGGCTTCACCGGCCCGAAGAACACTGGCCGAAGTACCAGTAATGCGGTTGTCTTGCGCCTTACTCATGGCTCTTCCGACCCTTGGACCTGTTCACGCTTGTTTTCTTCGCGCCCTGTTTCTTGACCGCTGCCTCGGCGCTTCTGAGGCTGGCGAGATATTGCTTCTCCACATCGCTGAGCGTGCGGGCCTGATACTTGACATACTCCGACTCCGCTTTCTCGTGGCTGACCCTCCCGGCATCGGCCAGCAGCCGTTCGCCGGACGCCGTCAGGATCTTGTCGAGATGCATGACCCAGTCGCGCATCGTCATCGGCACATGCCGTTCCGCCTGCCGTTCCGCAAAATCCAAATACCCGGACACGATCTGCCCGAGCGCGCGCAATTCAGGCGCGGCCAAGTAGTTCTTGGCGACCACCGCGTCCGCGAGGTGCGGCCTCGTCCCTGCAAACGACATCAGCCCCATGAACTCCTTTTCCGCATCGGCGCGGCTGCAGATCACCTCGGCGGCGGTATGGCCATGGACCGCGTAATGGATCTTGTTCTGGACCTTCTTGAAGAACGCGACGGACTCGTCGGCGTTCGGATCGTAGTCGACGCTCGTGGCATAAATGTCAAGGATCTGACGGTAAAAGACCTTCTCGCTGGCGCGGATGTCCCGGATGCGTTCAAGGAGTTCCTTCCAGTACCCTCCGCCGCCCAGCTCTTTCAGGCGCGCGTCGTCCATGGTGAACCCCTTGATGATGTATTCGCGCAGCCGGGCGGTGGCCCACTGACGGAACTGGGTGGCGACCTTGGAGTTGATGCGGTAGCCGAGAGAGATGATCATGTCGAGGTTGTAGAACGACATGCCATAGGTCTTGCCATTTGCTGCAACTGTTCGGAATTTCCGAGCAGTTGCCTCCGGCGACAATTCACCGCCGTCAAAGATGTTTTTGATGTGCTCACTGACGGTGGATTTCGTGCAATGGAAGAGCTGCGCGAGCTGGAGGTTGGTCAGCCATACCGTCTCGCCTTCGAGGCGAACGCTGACTTTGGCGACTTGATCGTCGGTCTCGTAGATGATGATCTTCGGCTGATTGCCGTCGGTTTCGTTAGTCATGTGAGGTCCTCCCGTGAAGTTTGACCAAATCCTTGACGCCTACCTGTTCAGCCAATGCGCCCCCGTGATTTTTGGTCGCCTTCAGCATCTCTCGGATATAAACAGCCGCAGCCGGGACGGCCGCACCACAGTCGGCAACCGAACTTATGTCCCCCGTGGTGCAGGCGTCTCGCCTGCCTGCGTCCGACCGGCCGACAATTTGCATACCCATGTTACAGAAGAACCTTAGATATGGCGTCGAGTTTTTCGACAACTTCGGGGTGCACTTCTGCCGGTAGCATTTGAGCGGCGATTTGATAAAAGTCCTTTTTGGAGAGTCGGGTGTCCGCTTGCCGCATGAGTTCTGGAATGATCGATTTGCTAGCGGGTGTCGCCACAAGATAGTCACTGTCCTTGAGGGGATGCGTCAGCGCAGGCGGCGGAAAATTTTCGCGCAAAAAAACGTCACCGCTGGCGCGACGCCCTTGAGCAAAAAGATCATCGTTTGTTCCCTCGACGAAACGAAGAAGTACTTCCGGATATAACAAGTAGTTCTCAATCTCGTATCGCCTCCACCGAAGGATGGTCAGGTTATCGGTACCGATTTCGCGATCAGGCAGGTTTCGATTGTCACCGTCTAGAAGCAAGACGCCTTTCACGGTAGGAAAGATGGCCTTTAATGCAAAAAAATGCGCTTTCGCTTCGCGGGCGTCGCGACCATGGATCGGGAACACGAAGGGTGATACAGCGAATTCGGAAAACCGATGACCGATGACCTTCGCGAATTCAGAAAGAATCTTAAAATCCGTCTCGTCTTCAACGTAGAGAATATTTTGGCGGTTCTCGGCACACAGGATGTCCATGGATGAAAGCCGTTTTAGCGCTTCGCGGACTTGGTCACGATGCGTCTCGACGGACAGACGATGCGGCCGGCCGTAAAAGGAGAGAATTTGCTCAGCCCCCGTGTCTTCCAAAATGACCTCGGAATGTGTTGAAATCAACAATTGGCATCTTCTCTTCCGCGCAACCGTACGTAGTTTGTCGTAAACCTGTTGCTGGAGGATAACATGCAAATGGGCGTCCGGCTCATCAAGAAGCAAGACCGAAGCCGGACGGGCATAAAAGAAACCGAGAAGCGTCAGAACCTGGTGAAAACCGCTCCCCGCAGAGGCGATATCGAACGCGGTCTTCGCCGTTCCCTGCGTATAGTCGATACGGATGAAAGCGTCCGTTGTTTCGGCGTATTGTGGTTCCTTGATTCGATAGCCAAAGAGCCCATAGACATCCTCGGTTAAGGCCTGCCACAACCCAGTACGTTCCTTCTGGTCTTCCCGATAGACCTCTAAGAGCAGATTACGCAGAATATCCCCCGGCTTGCCCTGCCCCACCAACCGGTTTTGAAAACCACGTTGATACCCGGTTTCCTCTGCACCGATACCGGAGAACGGCGGAACATGCACGATCTTAAGTTCTCGTGCCGCGAGCGGCACGTCCGTAATGACATTATCGTCATCGTCGGTCAGCTTGATGTGAATTTGCTCTTTGTTGGTATAGCGGAGCGTGACGGTCAAATGCCACTCTTGGCCCGCGTCGCTTCCATACAATGTGATGCCGATCAGTTTAGGTTGGCCGGCATCCACCCCCGGCCTCTCGTTGCGGCTAAAAGCGGTATCACGGTCGAACCAAAGAAGGTTCATTTCCCGAAGAGGAATTGCGGTGAAATTGTTCCGGGAGATGGGTACGCCCGTACGTTGCTTCGCCTTCGACGACTCGGCGTGTTCGGCCAGCCAGTGCTGCAACGCAAGATTCCATACCGCGACAGCCTGAAGCAGGGTTGTCTTACCAGAATTATTCGGCCCCGCAAGAACGACCCCGTCCGTCAGATCGAAGGTCTCCGTCGCGAAACGTTTGAAATTCTCAAGCTTGATATGCGTGAGCATGTTCCCTCCCCATGTCCAACCATTTCTTGTGGAAGTCGGCGAATATTTTAGCTCATAGCTCTAGAAGAAACGAGCGTTTTGTGAACCGAAGCAGGCGAGACGTAAATTGCAATAATAAATGCACGCAGGCAATAGAGCGGAGAAGATTTTCATGCGACGTTTTCCTCAAAGTAACGTTTGCCCTTCTCCCCGGGCCGCCAACGCCTTATCAGCAGAAGCCGTCTTTCTTCCGGAAGCGTGCTTTTTATTTTGCGCTGCGGGGATCCGCGTCTGCGCGTCCCTTTACATCCCGATCCAGATGGTATAAGGTATGGATTCAAAATGTATTTAAGGGAAATGACATGATTAAGACAGACCTGTCCCGGCGCGGCTTTCTTTCCGGCGCGGGAGCCCTTGCCGCCATGCCAACGCTCATCGGTTCAGGATGCGTCAGCGCACGCTATGCGAAGAGGCCGCTGCCTTCGGAGCGCGTCAACGTCGGCTTCATTGGCTACGGGACCATGGGGCAGGACAACATGGGCAACTTCCTGAACAACGACCACGTTCAAGTCGTGGGCGTCTGCGACCCGAATCGCGAGTCCCCGCTGTATGGCTACGGCGCCGAGCGGCTCGGCGGCCGCGAACCCGGGAAGCGCCGCGTCAACGAATTCTACGCCCAACAGCCGGGCCGCCGCTACAGCGGCTGTATGACTTTCTCCGATTTCCGCGAACTGTTGGAACTGCCCGGCCTCGACGCGGTGGTCATCTGCACGCCGGATCACTGGCACGCCGTTCAAGCCATCTGGGCCGCGCGCAAGGGTAAGCACACCTACTGCCAAAAGCCCATGTCCCTTACCATCGGGCAGGGCCAGGCGATGGTCCGCGAGGTCGCAAAGGCTGGCATCACGTTCCAGGTCGGCTCCCAGCAGCGCTCGGACACCTATTTCCGCATGGCCTGCGAGTTCGTCCGCAACGGCCGCATCGGCAAGCTTCAACGGATCGAGATCGGCATGCCCGGCGGTTACACGCCGTGGGGCAAGAAGCCGGAAGACCTTTCGCAGACGCCTCTCGCGCAGGTCCCCGAATCGTTCGGAGAAGCGGGGTTCGACCTCTGGCTCGGCCCCGCACGCAAGCGCCCCTTCATTCCGGCGATTCACCGGCCCCTGAGCTGGCGCTGGAACTTTGACTACTCCGGCGGGCAGATCACCGACTGGGGCGCGCACCATTTCGACATCATGCAGTGGGCGCTCGACCGGGACGGCTCGGGGCCCGTCGCGGTCGAGAACCTCCAGAGCGACATGCCCGCTCCCGACAAGGTCTGGAACATCGCCGCGCAATACAGCTTTGAGGTCGTCTATGCCGACGGCGTACGCGCCTTCGTCTCGGACCGTTTCGAAAACGGCGTGCGGTTCGTCGGCGAGGGCGGCCGGGAGATCTTCGTTTACCGCGGCAAGCTGCAGATGAAGCCCGACGGGCTGATCCGCGAGAAGATCCGTCCGGAGGAGACCCACCTCTACGTCAGCGGACAGCACGAGAAAAACTTCATCGAGTGCGTTTACAGCGGCAAGAAAACCATCACCCCCTGCGAGGTCGGCCACCGCTCGATCACAATCGCGCATTTGGCGAACACAGGGCTTCGTCT
The DNA here is from genome assembly GCA_034003585.1 of Kiritimatiellia bacterium. Lineage (GTDB taxonomy): Bacteria > Verrucomicrobiota > Kiritimatiellia > RFP12 > UBA1067 > JAPXSY01. Next base: position 1,213 of record JAVEYH010000073.1, on the reverse strand, counting down.
CGGCCTCAGGCGCATCCAATGGGATCCCGCGACCGAAACGTTCGTCGGCCCCGGTGCCTCCGATGCCGAGAAGTTCCGGTTCGCCCCGATGCGCGGCGGCTGGTCTCTCGACCCCAAGGTCTGAGCGTAGCCCCGCGTTATTTCGGCCGCGGCGGCAGGGGCGCGTCCGGAGTGCGTTTGACCGAGCAGTGCAGGTGCACCCCGGAGCGTTTGGGTACCTCGTACAGCACAAAATCGAATCCCGCCTGCCATGACAGTTTCGCCAGCTCGCTGAGCGAAAGCCCCTCGCAGGTCAGGTCCACGGCGCGGCCCTCGCCGTGCAGGGAGGAGGCGAGGTGGATGCGGTTCCGGTTCGCCGCCCGGTACGCCTCCTGCACCTTGAGCTTCCCGCCGCGGCGCTCCAGCAGATTGACCAGGCGCCGGAGCGGCACCTCCGCCGCGCGGTGGATCAGGTGGTCGTCCTCATCGTCCTCCGGCCCGTCGTGATCGCTCTCGAACCATACGCGCGGTTCCTCAAAGCGGACCAGGTCGCGGGCGGGATCGAACCGCTCCAGCTCAATCGGCCCCGACGCGTAAATCTCCTTGCCGCGCGGCAGGTTGGAATCCGGCGGGAAGGCGGAGGGGGCCTCCCGCACCGGGTTGTGCAGATCCGGCGGCGGCGGTTCGTCCGGTTTCACGGCATCCGCGGTCTCCGCACCGTGTCCGTCCTTCCGCTTGCCGCACCCCTCAAGGGCGGCACACACCGCCAGGCCCGTCAGGCATACCGCCGCGGCGAACCCGCACGCCCAACGCATCCAGATGCCGAACGCCCGCGGTTCGCCGAAATCCCGGAACGTCTCGGGTGGGGGGATGTTTTTCAAGAAATCCATGCGCATCCTCACAGTACCGCCCCCGACAGAGACACCGGAACCGGATCGCTTATTCGGAAACAGGAGTCGAACTATACTGAAGGCGAGTCCGCAATGAAACCCAAAAAAAGATTCAGGAAAAAGGAGTTTGGAGAAAACAGTTCGGGGTCGACGCTCGACGCACGACACGCGACGCTCGAAATTTCCTCCTACAACTCCTAACTCCTCACTCCTCCCTTCCTCCCTACGTCACATCCCTTTCCCCTTGCGTCTTCGACAAAAATCGTTAAAATGTCATTCTCAAATTCGGTAAAGAAAGGTTCTGACGATGAGCGATACCCCGCAGACCATGAAAATGTTGCCCG
>JAVEYH010000072.1:0-17590 GCA_034003585.1 Kiritimatiellia bacterium | reverse complement strand
TGGGCGACGAACGTGACAAAGGAACACCGGACGGCGCTGGAGGCGATCCGGGCGGCAGGCGCGGAGGGCGTGGAGATCCCGATCCTGGAGGGCGAGTCCGCGGCGTACCGCGAGCTGGGAAGGATGCTGGACGACCTCGGCCTGAAGCGGACCGCCTCCATGGCGTTCGTCACGCCTGACGTCAATCCGGTCAGCGACGATCCGGTTCGCCGTCAGGCGGCGGCCGACAGCCTGCGCGGAATGATCGCGTGCGCGCGCGAACTGGGCGCGCCGCTGCTCTGCGGGCCGATGTATCAGGCCCTCGGCGTGTTCACGGGCCGCGGGCCGACCGAGGCGGAGAAAACGCGCGCGGCCGACATGTTGCGCGGTGTCGCGGAGGAGGCGCGGCAGGCCGGCGTGACGCTGGCGATGGAGCCGCTCAACCGGTTCGAGGCCTATCTGCTCAATACGCTGAAGGACGCCGCGGCGCTGACGGACCGTGTGGGCAAAGCGAACGTGGGGGTGCTCTACGACACCTTTCACGCCCACATCGAGGAGAAGGATCCCGCGGGCGCGATCCGCGCGCACGGCCGCGTGATCCGGCACGTCCACTGCAGCGCCAACGACCGCGGGATCCCGGGACAGGACCACATCGACTGGACCGGCACCTTCCGGGCCTTGCATGCGGCCGGGTATGACGGATGGCTGGTGATCGAGGCGTTCGGCCGCGCATTACCGGGCCTGGCCGCAGCCACCAGGGTCTGGCGCGATCTGTTCGACGAGGCGTCGCAGGTCGCGCGGCAGGGCGTGCCGTTTGTGCGCGAGGCGTGGCGTCTCGCGGGTGAAAACAACAAAACACGGATCAGCGGTTGCCGCCCTGCGGGTCCGCGCTCACGGCGGGATCCTCCCCCCTCACCTCCCCCATCATGAAAAACAAAAAGCCGGGCCGCCACCGTCCGCGGGGCCTTGAGATTCTGTATGAGGACCGCGATCTCCTCGTAGTCAACAAGGAACCCGGCGTGCTCACCACCGCGACACGGCGCGGGGAGACCTTCACCGCGGAAGAGGTGCTTTCGGACTATCTCCGCAAAGGGTGCGCGCGCTCCACCAAACGGGTGTTCCTGGTCCACCGGCTGGACCGGGAGACGTCGGGCGTGCTGCTTTTCGCCAAAAGCGGGGAGGCGCAGCAGCGCCTCAAGGAAGCCTGGCCCACCACGGAAAAGTTTTACCTCGCGGTCGTGCGGGGCAGGATGAGCGTGCCGCAGGCGGTCCTCACCAGCTACCTTGCGGAACGGGACGACCTGTTTGTCGTGCCGGTGGCCGACCCTTCACAGGGCAAGCGGTCGCAGACCGCCTACACGGTGATCAAAGCCACACCGGCGCTGACGTTCGTGAAGATCCGACTGTTGACCGGCCGCCGCAACCAGATCCGCGTGCAGTTCGCCGAGCAGGGGCACCCGGTTCTCGGAGACCCCAAATACGGGTTCCGCGACCCGTTCCGCGAGCGGCTCTGCCTGCACGCGAAATCGATCGCCTTCACCCATCCGCACTCGGGGCGCCGCATGGCCTTCGGCACCCCGGTCCCGCCGCTCTTCGCGCGGTTGGCGGGCGGGCTCACCGAAGAGGAGTGGGCGGCCGCGAACGAGATCTGCTGACCGTCCCTAATCCGTCACCGGGCGGGACGGGTCAAATCAGGTCATCCACGGCGGACGCGCGGGGCGGTGTTTGGGCTTGCCGCCCTTCCGGAACCGGGGCTTGAAGCCTTTGCTGCCGCCGTGCGGCGGCCCTCCGTGATCCTTCTTCGCCGTGTCGCCGCCGTGTGCCGGGCGTGGGGACGCGGGACCTGTGGAGGGGATGCGCTCTTCCGCGGGACGGCGGTCGCGGCGTTCCGCCCCGCCGGCCGGTCTTTCGTGGGAGTGCGCCGCGCGCGCGGGCCGTTCCGGGGCACCGGGCGGGACAGGCTCCGCGCGGGGTCCGCGCCGGAAATCCGGCTGGCGCCGTCCTTGGGAGCTGCGGGAGGGCATCCGGTCGCGCGGGTGCGCGCCGCCGCCTTTCGCGCCGCCCTGCGTGCGGTTGCGCGCCGCCCAGGCGGGCCGCGACAGGGAATCCGGACCGCCTTTGCCGCCCGCCTTCTCCGCCCGCTCGGAGTGGTAGGTGTGCGTGTTGTCGACCTCGATGCTTTTCCGGATCATCCGTTCGATGGCCCGCAAGAGGCCGCGCTCTTCGGCGCTGACAAACGAGAGGGCGGCCCCCGCCGCGCCGGCGCGCGCCGTGCGCCCGATGCGGTGCACGTACGATTCGGTCTCCTCCGGCAGATCGAAATTGACGACATGCGTGATGCCGTCCACGTCAATGCCGCGCGAAGCGATATCCGTCGCGACCAGCACACGCACCCGGCCGGAGCGGAAGGCGTTCAGCGCGTCCATGCGCGCCCGCTGGGTCTTGTCGCTGTGGATCGCGCGCGCCGGAATCTGCGCCTGACAGAGTTTGCGCTCGATTTTATCCGCGCCGTGGCGCGTCCGCGCGAAAACCAGCACCTTGCCCATCTCCGGACGGTTGGCGAGGATCTCGCCCAGCAGCGCGTCCTTGTTGGGTTTGTCCACGAACATCAGGGTCTGGTTGATCCGGTCGACCGTCGGCTGATCGGGCGAGATCGTGATCTGCACCGGATCCTTCACCATCGACATCGCCAGCCGGGTGATCTCCGGCGAGAAGGTCGCGGAGAAGAACTGCGTGTGGCGCTCTGCGGGAAGCATCGCGAGAATGCGCTTGATGTCCGGCATGAACCCCATGTCCAGCATGCGGTCCGCCTCATCCAGCACGAACTCCTCGATGGCGTCGAGCGCGAGGTGCCCCTGCTCGTACAGGTCCAGCAGCCGTCCGGGCGTCGCCACGACCAGCGCGGCCCCGCGGTTCAGCGCGCTGACCTGCGGATATTGACTGACCCCGCCGAACACCACCGCGAACGGCAACCCGAGGTACCGGCCGTAGGTCGCGGTGCTGGTGGCGATCTGCGCGGCCAGCTCCCGCGTCGGGGCGAGCACAAGCGCCCGGGGGCGGTTGCGTTCAGCCGGTTTGGGGTTGAGGGTCAGCCGGTGGAGGATCGGCAGCAGAAAGGCTGCGGTCTTGCCGGTGCCGGTCTGCGCGCACCCCATCAGATCGCGGCCCTCCAGCAGGTACGGAATGGCCTTTTCCTGGATCGGCGTGGGGGTCAGATAGGCCTCATCCGCCACGGCATGCTGCAGAAGGGGGTGAACCAAACCGAACACCGTTCCGGCAAAGGCTTCCGGAATCTCGCCTTTGGGTTTGGGGACCTGGGTCGGCCTGATCTCGCGTTCCGCCAGCCCGGGATGGCGATTTCGGCGTCGGAAGGGTTTGCGGGGACGGCGATCCCGCTGTCCGGATGAGTGTTCTGTATGCATGTGGCAACCGTATATACCCTTTCCGGCGGTCAAAGTAAAGCCAAGACCCCTGCGGTTTGTTCTCGCCGCGCGGGCCGCACCGTATTATTCTACCCCCATTGGCCGCATCCGGCAGGCCGGGGGGGGGTTCTGATGCTGATCGACGTCCACACCCACATTTTTCCCGATCATTTGGCAGCGCGGGCGCTTGCCACGCTCACCGCAAAGGCCGGAAGCGTGATCGCCCCGGTGGCGGACGGGACTGTGGACGCGCTGCTGGAAGATCTCCGGCGCGACGGTGTGGACCGGGCCGTGGTCTGCCCCATCGCCACGCGCCCCGATCTTTTCGAGGGGCTGTTGCGGGAGGCCCTGGCGCTGCGGGACGGCGAGCGCGGCGAAGACGCGGCCCGCCGCCTGATCCCGTTCGCCTCCGTGCATCCGGATGACGACGCCCGTTTCGCCCATCTCACCCGTGTGGCCGAAAGCGGCCTGCGCGGGATCAAACTGCACCCGTATTACCAGCCTTGCGTGCTCGATTCGCAGCCGATGCTGGAGTTTTTCCGCTGCTGCCGGGATCTGGGGCTCGTGGTGCAGTGCCACTGCGGATTTGACATCGGCTTCCCGTTCGAGCCGGTCTGCGGTCCCGCCCGCGTGGCGCGCGTGATGCGGGAGGTTCCCGGCTTGCGCCTCATCGCCTCGCATCTGGGCGGGTGGCGCCAGTGGGACGAATCCGTGACGCACCTGCTCGGGACGGACACCTATCTCGACACCGCCATCCTGCGCCAGAATTGGGAGGACCCGCTGCTGCCCCGCCTGCTGCGCGAACATCCGGCGGACCGGCTCCTGTTCGCCACCGACTGGCCCTGGCTGGGGTTCGCGGACGGCGTCGCCTTCGTGCGGTCGGCCGCTCTCGGCGCGGAGGCCGAGCGCGCCATCCTGGGCGGCAACGCGGCCCGTTTTCTGGGGATCACGGGGTAGCGGCTCTCAACCCGGCTGGGCCTGCCGCAGCTTGTAGATGCGCTCCATGCGCGCACCGATATCCTCGAAACCGATATCCGCGCCGTAGACATCCTTGTAGTAGGCGAAGGCCTTCTCGATGTCCCCCGCCTCCTCGGCCAGCACACCCAGATCGAACACCACCTTCTTCTTCAGCTCGTCCATGATCGGCAACTGGTCGTTGGCGGTTTCAAGCTGCATGACCGCCATATCGCGCTGGCCTTTCCTGGCAAAGCACTTCGCCAGATAATAGAGAGCCTCGACGCGCTCCTTGGGGCTGCGCTGCGCGAGCTGCAACTGTCCGATGGCGTCGTCGAAATACTCGTACTTGTAATACTGCAGGCCCAATTCGAAACGCAGCTTGAGATCATTCGGATAGCGCTGCACGCGCGAGACCAGATCATCAAAGATGAACTGGTTCATCTCCGTCTCGGCCGCGGCCGCGGCCGCGACGTCACCCGCGGTCCGCAGCGCCTCGATCCGGGACTCGAACGCCGAGATCTTCGTGGCCGTCAGGGCCCGGTCCAGTTCCGGGTCCGCCGCATTCACCCCGCGCGCCGCCTCCAGCGTCTGCACCGCCTCGTCGAAGCGTTTGTTCTGCGTGTAGAGCCGCGCGAGGGCACGGTAGAAGTTGAGGTTGTTCGGCTCTTTCTCGATCCGGGCCCGGGCCTCATCGATCAAGGCGTCGGCATCGGAACCGGCCACCACCGCCTTGGCCTGCATGTCCAGCTTCTTGGCCTGCTCCTTATTCGCGATCAGATTCCGGTACCCGTCCCTCTGTCCGGCGTTCTCCTCCCAGCCGCCGCTGGCCATGGTCATGCGGGCTTCCGCATCCTTGAGGAGTTTGAAAATCGTCTGGTCGTTCGGCTTGTAGGCGTTCAGTTTCAGATACGCCTCGCGCGCCTTGTCATAATCGCCCACCGCCATGTAGTAATCGGCCACGCGCCGCAGCAGCGTCATGTCGTCGGGGTTGTTCTCATAGGCCGCCTCGACCGTGAAGAGCGCCGCATCCGGGTGTCCGGCGGCCTCGGCCACCGCCACCGCCAGCTCCACGTTCTCCGACTGGAGCGGATTCGTGGCGAGCAGCTTTTCGCACTCGATCAGCGCCGCCTCATGCTTGCCGGCCTTCATCAGGCCCGTGACCTTCAGCCGCTGGAGAAACGCGCCCGCATCCCGCATCTTGTCGGAAACCAGACTCTTCCTGGCTTTGCGGAATTTGGCGATCTGCGCGGCCCGCAAAAACTTCCGGGCCCGCGAAAAACCCGGCGCCAGGATCACGCACTGCATCAGAAGGTCAATCGCGATCTCGAGGTTGGCGCGCTCAAAGGCGGCAACCCCTTTGTTGTAGAAATTCTGGGCCTGCTGGGCCACCTGTTCCGCTTTTTCACCTGCCATACCGCGTCCTCACTTCTTACCGCACCCCTGTTGCGCAATAAGCTATCTACTATACGGCGAAGCTTTGGCGCCGTCAAGTTCGACCGCCCGCCGGACCGCGGGCAGCAACCGCAGCGCCACCTGCTCGTTGCCGGCGCGGTTGGGGTGGTCGGTATGGTCCCAGTAGGGCGGCAGCCGGTTGGGTTTGATGTCCGTCTGCATGTTGGGCACATACTCCGCCCCATGCGCCTCGCACACCCCGCGCTCCAGCCGCGCGATCTCACGCGCCAGCGCGAACCGGTCCGGCGCGAACTCCACGCACGGCTCCTCCCAGAAAGACCGGTCGCCGAAACAACTCGCCACCACCACCCGCATCGAGCGTGCCCGCGCCTCGCGCACCATCGCCTCCAAATCCGCAGCCAGCGCCTCCGGCGGCCGGCTGCGCTGCCAGAAATCGTTCGCGCCCAGCGCGATCACCAGCACATCCGGATCATGCGCCAGCACATCCCGCCCAAACCGCGCGCGCCCGCCCACCAGCGTGTCCCCGCCCACACCGGCGTCAATCACCCGGACATACGGCATGAACCGCGCCAGCCAATCGCTGTAGCGGCCGCCCGGCCCGCCGCAGGAGGTCAGACTGTCCCCCAGGCAGACGAGCACCGGCCGGGTGTCCCGCAGCCCCAAAATCCCCACCGCCGCCGCCAGACCGAACCCGACTGCCAGCGCGCTTAGCCAAACCCATCGCCTCATCGCTCCCCCCACCTCTTTTTCCCTTCCGTCCCGTGTAAGGGGTGTTGTATCACATCACGCGCGCGGAAGAAAGCCCACACCCAAAGGAGTTAGAAGGGAGGAATTAGGGGTTTTGAAATCCCGAGCGTCGTGTGTCGAACATCGAAAAAAGGTATCCCCTCTTAATTGATTGGCGCTTTTCTTTTGAGGAAAGCGCTTCCGACCCCGATTCCGACGCCGAAGATCCGATCCCGATAGCGATTTCGGCTTTGCCTCTATGCAAAATGAGAATTGGCCGGCCCCGCTTGCCTTCGAGACGCCCCGTCCGTATACTACGTTATGCCTTTTTCCCGAACCCAAGCGCCCCTCCCCTGGTTGACCGTGCCGCGTTTCTGGTCCCTGACCGCCTCAACGGTCCCGGTCACCGTCGGCGCGGCGCTCGCGGCCCACGACGGTCACTTCAACGGACCGCTTCTGGCGCTCTGTCTGCTCAGCGGGTGGCTGCTGCAGATCTCGGCCAACCTGCTGAACACCTACGGCGATTTCCGTTCCGGCGTGGACACCTCCGCAAACCCGCCAACCGCCCCGCACCTGGTCAACGGCACGCTGCGGCCCTGCCAGGTCTTGGGGGCCGGGGTGTTCTGCCTGCTCGCGGGCGCCCTGGCCGGCGCGCTGGCCGCCGCGCGGAGCGACTGGCGCCTCGCGGGCTTCGCGGCGGCCGGCGTGGCGGGCGCCGCGTGCTACACAACCGGGCCGCGTTTCAAATATGCGGGCTTCGGTCTGCCTGCGGTGGCGCTGCTCATGGGGGTGCTGATGGTCACCGCCAGCTACTTCGCCCAAACCCGGACCCTCACCCTCCCGAGCCTGATCGTCTCCCTTCCGGTCGCCTGCCTGGTCGGCGCGATCCTGCACGGCAACGACCTGCGCGACATGGTATCCGACCGCCGGGCCGGCATCCGGACCGTCTCGCTGGTTCTGGGCTCCGAGCGCGCCCCGCGGCTGTTCATGGCCCTGCACATCCTACCCCACCTGATCCTGGCCGCCGGGATCGCGGCCGGCCTGTTGCCGCCCCGGGCCGGCATCGCCCTCCTCACGCTGCCGTTCACCGTGGGCGCGCTCCGCACCTGCGCCGCGGGATTCCATGCCTGCGACCCAGCACGGATCAGCCGGCTGGAGGGCCTCTCCGCAGGTCTCCATTTTTTCTTCGGCACCCTGCTCACGCTGGGTCTCTTTTTCGGATAAAGGAATCTTTCATGCGCGCGACCCACCGGCATTTCTGGCTGCTCACGGCCCTGGCGGCCATGGGATTTCTCTGGGTTTTCGGCTGCCCCGCAGGCAACTTCTGGGTCAAGATCACCCTGACCGTGTGCGGACTCTGCGCCGCCTCGATCGCGGCGGCGGGAGTGCCGTGGCGCCGCGCCGACCTGACGCCCGCCGAGGGGCTCATCGGCGTGGCGGCGGCGGCGGCGCTCTACGGTCTCTTCTGGGCCGGAAACGCGCTGGCCTGCCGCCTGTTCGGTTTCGCGCCGCAACAGGTGGACGCGATCTACGCGATCCGCGGCGCGGGCCATCCGTGGCTGATCGGCGCCCTCCTGCTGCTGGTGACCAGTCCCGGCGAAGAGCTGTTCTGGCGCGGGTTCGTGCAGCGCCAGGCCGCGGCGCGCTGGGGCGCGACGACCGGACTCGTCCTCGGCACCGCACTCTACGGCGCCGTGCACCTGGTCTCCGGCAACCTCATGCTGGTCCTGGCCGCAAGCGTGGCCGGGCTTTTCTGGTGCGCGCTCTACCGCTGGCGCCGCAACCTCACCGCCTGCGTTGTCTCCCACGCGCTCTGGACCGTCGGCGTCTTTCTGCTCTTCCCGATCGGGTGAGTCCGCATCCCTTTGCGTTCTTGCCTTCGGGCGGGGGGACCCGTTATGATACGGGGAAACGTGAACCCCAGCGGTTGGGGGCGTGAGGAGGCGGATATGGCCGGTACGGTATTGGACTTGACGGACGCGACCTTTGACGGCGCGGTGGCGCAGGGCGTCACGCTGGTGGATTTCTGGGCCCCGTGGTGCGGTCCCTGCAAGATGCAGACGCCGATCCTGGAAACCCAGGTGGCCCCCGCATTGGCGGGCCGGGCGAACGTGGCGAAGGTCAATGTCGATGACGCCAAAGATCTGGCCGTGCGGTTCGGAATCAAGAGCATCCCGGCCCTGCTGATCTTCAAGGACGGCCAGATGGTGCAGCAGATGGTGGGCCTGCAGCGCGGCGACGCGCTGGTGAAGGCCGTCGAGTCGGCGCTCGGCGCCTGACCTCCGGGCCCGCCCTTATCCGCGATCCCATTCCCGCGCCGCCGGCGCGCCTGCGGATCCCCGTTCCCACGGTCCGCGGAAGCGGGCGCGCGTATTCCCATGACCGATTATTCCAGACTGCTGAACCCCGAACAGTGTGAGGCGGCCACGGCGGGAGAAGGCCCCCTGCTGGTGCTGGCGGCCGCGGGCACGGGCAAGACCCGGACGTTGGTCTACCGGGTGGCCTACCTCGTCGAACAGGGCGAGCCGCCGGACGGGCTGCTGCTGCTGACCTTTACCAACCGCGCCGCGCGGGAGATGCTGGAGCGGGCCAAGGAGGTTGCGGGCGAGACGGTCGGCAACCTCTGGAGCGGCACCTTCCACCATGTCTGCAACCGGTTTCTGCGGCGCTTCGGCGACCGTCTCGGGTATCCCCACGATTTCACGATTCTCGACCGCGACGATTCGCACAGCCTGATCGACCTGTGCATCCGGGAAACCGTGCGGAACCGCAAGGAGTTCCCCAAGAAGGACGTGATCGCCTCCCTGATCGGCAGCGCCGCCAACCGCGCCTGCGACATCGAGGATGTGCTGGATTCGATGCTCACCGAACTGCGGGTCGATCCGATGGAGATCCTCCGCGTGGCGAACCTCTACGCGGAAAAGAAACGCGGGATGGGCGCCATGGATTTCGACGACCTGCTGGTGAACGGCCTGCGGCTCCTGACCGAACATGAGGCGGTGCGCGTTTTTTACCAGAGCCGCTTCCGGCATGTGCTGGTGGACGAATATCAGGACACCAATCTGCTGCAGGCCCGGATGGTGGACATTCTGGCGGGCACGCACGGCAACATCATGGCGGTGGGCGACGATTTCCAGTGCATCTACTCGTGGCGCGGGGCGGATTTCCGCAACATCATGGAGTTCCCCAAACGCTGGCCGGCCTGCCGCATGGTCAAACTGGAGCGCAATTACCGGAGCGTGCCGGAGGTGCTGGAGGTGGCCAACGCCTGCATCCGCGGCAACCCCGAGCAGTTTCAGAAGACCCTGCGGCCCACGCGCAAGGCGCGCAACAAACCCCAGGTCCTGTTTCTGCGCGACGGCGAGGAGCAGGCCGCGGCCCTGCTTGCCCTGATGGAGCGGTATCAGGAGGACGGCTACCGGCTGCGGGACATGGCCGTGCTCTACCGCGCCCACTACCACTCCATCGAACTGCAGATCGCGCTGGGACGCGCGCGCGTGCCCTACGTGATCACCTCCGGCATCGGCGTGTTCGAACAGGCGCACGTCAAGGACGTGCTGGCCTTTCTGCGCGTCTGCGTGAACCGTTCCGACCGCCTGGCGTTCGGGCGCCTGCTGGGGCTGCTGGACGGCGTGGGCGAGAAAACGGTGGAGGCCCTCTGGAGCAAGATCGGCCACACCTTTGACGCGCAATCCCCCGAAGCGCGCGCCCGCCTGCGCGCGGCGATGCGTCCGGCGGCGCGCGAGCAGTGGGAGGCGATCGACCGGTTGTTCCAGGCCTACCACAGCGAGAATCTGGACACGGCGGGGGGCGAGATCGTGCAGCGGTTTTGCGACCTGTTTTACCACACCCTCCTCTACCGGCGTTACGACAACGCGGACAAGCGTGAGGAGGACATCCGCGAGTTGGCGCTGCAGATCGGCAAGAGCCCGGGCGTGGAGGCCTTTCTGCAGGAGGTGGCCCTGCTCACCAATGTCGACCATGCGTATGACGGGTCCGAACGCGAAACCGAGGACCGGCTGCATCTCAGCACCGTGCACCAGGCCAAAGGGCTGGAGTGGCCCGTGGTGTTCGTGATCTGGGTGACCGAGGGGATGTTCCCCTCCAGCCGTTCCGTGGGCGAGGCCGAGAACGACGCGGAGGAGCGCCGCCTGTTCTACGTGGCGGTCACGCGCGCGAAGGACGAGCTGGTGCTGTGCGCGCCCGGCATGCGGCGCACGCGGGATGGCGGCGTGTTTTTCTGCAAGCCCTCCCGCTTCATCAAAGAACTCCCGCGCGGGCTGACGCGGGAGCGTTACGGCAACCAGTACGCCTGAGGCTCCGCGCCGCTCAGAGCGCGAGATTGAGGCTCACGCCGCCCCACAGCAGATCCTCCTCCCGGTAGGGTTCGGCATCGCGCGCGTCGCGGTCCAGCAGCGACACCCACGCGAGTTTCGCGCTGACCGACAGGGCGTCCGTGAGCGCGTACGTGGCGTACACCGAGGCGTTGAAATCCATCAGGCCGGACTCGTCAACCCCCACATACGCCATATAATCATCATCGCCCGCGCCGACCGAGATTTCGGCCCCGAGTGTCAGTTGGTCGCTCAGCGCCACCTCTTTGTTCAACCCGGCGTTGAAATAAAACCCGTCGAGCAGGTCGTAGTCGTAGGTCAGGCTCGCGAACGGGGTCACGAGATCGTTGTTGTGGCTGACCGAGAGGTAGACCTCTTTCGTGCTGTCGCAGTAGTCGCGGCCATTCACTTTGGGGAAGGTGTACCAGAGGTGCCCCCACTCCAACGTGAAGTCACCCGCATCGAACGTGTGGAACAGCGAGTAATCGATCTCATTGAGACCGCCGCCCGAGACCTGCCGGTTGCGGTCGGTCAGATCGAGATTTCCCCAGAGGCCCAGACCGAACGTTCCGAACTCCCCCGTCGCGTACGCCAACGTCGCTGCGGGCTGGAAGACCGGCTCGTCATTGTACACGCACCCGCGCCAGACATACGCGGAGAAAAGATCCAGCGTCAGAGCGAACGAGAGCCCCGCTGTCTCCGCCTCTTTCGCCGCCGCGGGCGCGGCCTCCTGCGCCAGCGCGCCTCCCGTGAGACCGATCCAGAACGCCGCCGCCAACACTCCGTTTCTCATGTTCTTCCCTTTCCGTACGCCGCACCATGCGGGTCGCCGGAGTGAAAGCAGACCTTATGCCAAGTCGCCCGGCGGCAGGAAGGTGCCGTCTTCCACCGTGTTTGGGAAGGGGGATTGCGGGCACAGGCCACAGTTTTGCATTCTTCGTTTCCAGCGGCCCACAATCTTGTCGCACTCCGGACTTTACCGCGGTCTCACCGCTTTTTTGGCGGGAGAAGGCGGCAGGATCGTCACACCGGGCAGCCGCTGCGCGGCGGAAACCCACCCGTTGGTCCACGCCGTGCCGGGATCGAAACGCGCGGGATCGGGGAAGAGATCGTCCGGCGTGTGCGGGCTCCGGTCCGTGCCGCAGGAAAAGAGCGTCGGCAGCCCGTTCCCGGCCGGGGGCGCGTAAACGAAGGGCGTGCCCCAGGGATCGTTGCGCAGAAAGTTGATGTACGGCCCGTCCCACTTCGGGACGGCGGGATCGCGCACCAGCGCGGCCAGCCCTTGCGCGGCTCCGGGGAAGGCGCCCGTGTGGAAACGGTAGCGGCCCAGGGCCTCGGCCAGAACATCGAGATTGCGGATCGCGCGCATGTGCGGGGTCACCTCCAGCCGCCGCACCGCCTTGTCCGTAGCGGTGAACAGCGAGACGCCCAGAAGCGCGAACCCCGCCACCGCCGCGAAATAAAACTTGGGATTGCGGAAAAGGGTCGGCGGCACCGGAGTGCCGAGTGCGGCCCGCTTCTGCTCGTACTCGCGCGTGATGCGGCTGATCGCGCGGCGTTTGAGGCGCCAGCGCGCGGGGTCGGGCCGGACCGGCACGCGCATGACTTTGCCACACGCCGGACAATGCGGCGTGGGGCGCTCGCCGAGGTCATGGCCGCAGTATGGGCACCGCCAGATCATCGGGGCCTCAGGGATCCAGATTCACGAGCTGGAACGTATCGAGATCGATGCGGCGGTAGTAGCAATTGCGCGGCTCGCCGCTCCGGTTGCGGGTGTGGCAGATCGCGCCGCGCCGCGGCCGCACGATGTACAGGAGCGAGTTCTGCTCGCAGTTGACGCGCGCCTCGAGCAGATCGAACGTCTCGCCCGAAGTTTTGCCTTTTTCCCACAGCGTGTTGCGCGAGGTACTCCACAACACGAGCGTGCGTTCGGCAAAGGCCTTGCGCATCGCCAGCTCGTTGGTGTAGGCCACCAGGATCACCTCCCGGGTGTCCGCGTGCTGCACCGCCACCGGAATCGCGTCTTTGCAGGTTTCGGCAATTTTCGCGATTTTCGCGAAATCCAGCGTGAGGGTTGTACCCTCTTCCCGTTCTTGGCTCATGGTGTTCCTTTCCCTCGCGCGTCAGTAGGTCAGTTGGCTGTCGCCGATGTACTCGCGCAGAATCGAATCTCCCGGCACGACGTCCGGCGAAAGCGGCGTGAAATTGTGGAGGAATCCGGAGAGGCGGCGCGCCTCGATGTACGTTTCGTCCCAAGGTTTGATCTGATTGAGCAGCGGCGAGGCCAGGGGCTTCAGCACGGCCAGCTCGTAGTCCAGCGCCGAGTTGAACACCGCATCGGCGAGATGCTGGAACGGGTAGATCCAGCGCTGTTCGCCGCGCGCGATCGACGGCCACATGCGCAGCGTCTCGATGGCCGGGCGGTTGCGGAATTGGTGGTCCCGCACCATGCGCCGGATGATCCGCGTGTCGGTGGTGGAGATGCGGTTGCTGCTGTCCACACCGAGCTGCGTGAGCGCGTTGATGTAGATCCGGAACGTCTGCCCGCGGGGCACGTCCGCGGTCAATTGCGGATTCAGGCTGTGGATCCCCTCCATCACGATGATGCCGTTGTCCGGCAGGCGTGTGGCCTCCGGGCGGTCGTACCCCTCCTTGGCCTTGAAGTCGAAGCCGCGCAGGCGCACCTCCTCCCGCGCCAGCAGGCGCAGCAGATCGCGGTTCAAACGCGGCAGGTCCATGGACTCGATGTGCTCGTAATCCAGCCGTCCCTCCGCATCGCGGGGATTGCGCGCGTCCCCCACGAAATAGTTGTCCGTGGAGATCAGCAGCGGCCGGTAGCCGTTCACGCGCAGGTGCGTGACGAGCCGTTTGGAAAAGGTGGTCTTGCCGGCGGAGGAGGGGCCCGCCACCAGCACCAGCCGCACCGGGGGCTCGCGCCGCGTGATCTCATCCGCGATGCGTCCGAGTTTCTTGTCGTGCAGCGCCTCCACGGTGTGGATGAAATCATCGACCCGTTTCTCGATCACCGCCTGGTTGAGCTCGCCGACCGTGGTGATGCCCACGATCCGGCCCCATTCGATATGCTCCCGGTACACGCGGAAAAGATGCTCGAACGGCGGCAGCGGCGGCAGCGCGCGCGGCGAGTCCGGCGTCGGCACCGTGAGCACGAACCCGCAGGAGAGGGGGGTGAGGTCGAACAGGTCCAGCACGCCGGTCCGGGAGACGAGCGGCTCCTGGCTCAGCTCGAAAAAGGTGCCGCAGCGCGTCAGGCAGATAACCGGCGGATTCCGGTGCGCCAGCAGGTTGAGCTTGTCGGCCTGTCCGGTTTCACGGAACCGTTTCACCGCCGCCTCGTACGAAACCGTTTCCGCGGTGATCGCGAGATCCTGCCGCACCGTTTCGAGCATGGCCTGTTTCAGGCGCGCCACCTGATCGCGCAAGGCGTCTTCCGAACACTCCTCCCACCCGATCGTGCAGTAGAGGCCCGTGCCGATCGAATTGCGCACGCGGCAGGCCGCGTCCGGGAAAAGCTCGTGGGCGGTCTTGGCCAGCAGGAAACAGAGTGACGCGCGGTAGATGGCCCAGCCGTGGGAATCCCGCAGGGTCAGGGGCTCGACCGCAGCATCCGCGATGAGCGGCATGAACAGGGGCAACACCATGTTGTTCACCACCGCGCCCAGCACAGGGAAGCCGTCCCGGTCGACGGAAGGCAGCAGTTCGCTGACGCGGGTGCCGGCGGCCACCACCAGCGGGGCCTGCCCTTTGACTGTCACCGTGACGGTGTGCATGACCCCTCCTGTTCCGGGCGGGTCTCGTTTTCCGCCTCCTCCAGCGTGCCCTCAAACAGGTTGAAGACCAGCATGCGGCACTCGATCGGCCCGTTGAAAAAAGGGATGCGCCGCGACGAGCGCAGCCCGATCCGGCGCGACAGATCCAGGTTACCCGTCAGGACACAGCCGGTGTAGCCCGCAGCCCGGCGCTTGAAGAAATCGCCGATGCGGCCGTACAGCGGCTCCAACTCCTCGCCCTCCGCAGGCACGTCCGCCGCGGGAGCGTCTTTCGTTCCCGCGGCATTCTCCGCCGCATCCTCTCCCGCCGCGGTGCCCGCGGCCAGGCGCTCGCCGTAAGGTGGGTTCAGGAAGATCACCCCGGGCGGCGGCGGCAGTTTGGTGGCCGCGAAATCGCACGTGGCGAAGGTGATGTGCTCGGAGACCCCCGCCGCGATGGCGTTGAGGCGCGCCGATTCGAGCGCCTCGGGATCGCTGTCCGTGGCGAGGATCGGCGGCAGGCCCTCCCGGCGCTCGCGGCCGCGCGCGGTCGCCACCATGTCCTTCCAGATCTGTTCCGGCGAGGCGCCGAAGCGCTGCCGCACGCTGGTCCCCGCCCGTTCGCCGGGGATCGTGATGCGGTACCCTTTCAGGGCCATGAACCCGAAGTGGCTCTTGAAGCTGCCCGGCGCGCGGTTGAGCGCCAGCAGCGCGGCCTCGATGGCCGGCGTGCCGCTGCCGCACATCGGCGCGACGAACGGGCTGTTGGCGTCCCACCCCGAAGCGAGCACGCATCCGGCCGCCAGGGTCTCCTGCATCGGCGCCGCGCCCGGGATTTTGCGGTACCCGCGTTTGGAGAGCGGCTCGCCGCCCGTGGTGTCCAGATAAAGGATGAGTTCGGTGTCCTGCCAATAGACGAAGACCGCGGCGCCGTAGTTTTCGCGTCCCGAATCGGGGCGGCCGCCGCACTGCTGCCGCATGCGGTCGGCGATCGCGTCCTTGGTCGTGAGCGCGGCCATGCGGGTGTCGCGGATCGCGTCCGTGCGGGTCACGCTGTTGACTGTGAAATACCCGTCCGGCTCCAGCAGGTTCTCCCAATCGATGGATTTGACGTCGTCATAGAGCTGGCGGGCGTTGCGGCACTCGGTCCGCAGCAGCGGCGCGAGCACGCGGTGCGCGGTGCGCAGCTGCAGGTTCAGCGTCATCATGTCACGCATGGCGCCGCGGACCACCGCCGTCTGCTCGGTGGTGTCCACGATGCGGTATCCGAGCCGCTCGAGCTCGCCGACCGTCTGCGGCACCAGCCCGCGCGCGCAGGAGACGATCAGCGGATACGTGTCTTTCCAGATATTCATGTTTACGCCTTGCCTGTTCCCGTTCGCACCTTGCCGACCGACAAAGCCAACAGCAGAAAAGGGTATCCCGCACAAAACCGCAAAGGTCACAAAGATTCCGCATCCAGAAGTCTTCGTGGCCTTCGCGGCTTTGTTTGGACATTCCGGCCGGGCGAGGGCCCCGTCAGAATTCCCAGCCGGCGCGGATGTGCGGTTTGACCAGCGCGTTGGCCGCGGCGTTGTTGGCGAACGCCTGCTTGCGGCTGTTCCACACCAGCTTGCCCGGCACCTGCTGCGCGATGCAGCCCACCAGCATGCCTTCCAGCATCGGCACCGAATGGTCCACATCCGAGAAGCATACGTCCTGCCCTTTGCAGGCCTCGACGAACTCGATGTACTGGCCGTTCTTGTTCGGCCGGAACTTGGCCGGGATCACATCCTCCCGTAGCGCCTCGTGCTTGGACATGGCCTTCATCTTGGCCTCGTCGTTGAAGGCGATGTAGCCGTCCCCGCCGTAATCGTTGGTGCTGCAGACCATGCCCTTGCTGCCGATGATCAGGCACCCGGTGTTCGGCACCTGGCCCAGCGTGGCGACCACCTTGGGCATGATGTCCGCCGACGGCTTGAGGTTACCGTCATACCAGTACAGGTTCACCCGCGGCTGGAAGCCGCGCGCGGCGTAAGTCAGCCGGACGATGCTCTTGTTGGGGTACGTCTCGTTGTTCTTGCCCTCGATCCGGATGCACTCGGCTTCTTCGACCGCGCCCAGGCGCAGGCCGCGGAACGGCAGGTTCATCGTGTGGCAGGCCATGTCGCCGAACGCGCCGGTGCCGAAATCGAAAAAGCCGCGCCACTTGAAGGTGTGGTACACGCCGGCCTTGAAGGGCCGGACCGGCGCGGTGCCGAGGAAGCAGTCCCAATCAAGCGTCGCCGGAACCGGATCCGACCCTTCGGGCCGGCCGATGCCCTGCGGCCACACCGGGCGGTTGGTCCACACGTGCACTTCGGTCACCTTACCCAGAATGCCGCTCTGGATCAGCTCGGCATTGCGGCGGAGCCCGTTGTTGGCGCTGCCCTGGTTGCCCATCTGCGTCACCACGCCGCAGGCCTTGGCGACCTGCTCGAAATACCGCGCCTCCCAGATCGTGCGCACCAGGGGCTTCTGCACGTAGACGTGGCAGCCCTGCTTCATCGCGCGGATCGCGGCCGGCGCGTGCGTGTGGTCCGGCGTCGAAACGGTCACGGCGTCCAGGTTTTTGCACTCGTCGAGCATCTTGCGGTAATCGCTGTAGCACTTGACCTGCGACGCGTCCTTGCCCGCCTTGGCGATTTCGGCCAGGGCCTTGTCGATCGGTCCGCGGTCCACGTCGCAGAGCGCCACGATGTTCTCGCCGTGCTGGAACATCGGCATCCAGTCGCTCCAGCCCTTGCCGCCCACGCCGACCACGCCGATGTTGAGCTTCTCGCCCGGCTTGCGGAATCTCGGCGCCGCCCCGCGCGAAACCTCCGGATACCGGACGGCCGTTCCGCAGGTCCCGCATCCGCCCGCAACCAGCGACGCCGCCGCCAGCGCCGACCCCCTGATGAAATCGCGACGATTGTACCGCATCATGTCTGTTCCCTTTTCCTTTCTTATCTCTACCTATTTCAAGCAAGAC